>JBKEBU010000105.1:0-7305 GCA_047973325.1 Propioniciclava sp.
CAGCGAGCTTCCCAACTTGTAACTACATGTTGTACTGTCAGAGGCATGGAGAGGCCATCGCAAGCCGGCCGATCCCCTGCCTGACACCGCTGTCCGAGAGGATCCCCCATGCCTGAGTTCGCGACGCCCCCTATCTCCCCGATGGCCATCAACTTCGACGCCACCCAACTCACCCTGACCCCCGAAGGGCCCACGCTCACCCGGCGCATGTCCGACCTGGAGGGCCTGTTCCTGGACACCGACGCCTGGACGGCGGCAGCTGCGGGGGACAATCCGGTGGTCTACACAGTGGTCAGCTCCCCGGTTCCCGAGATCGACCGCGAGTTGCCCCAATCCATCACCACGATCCAGCCGGGTCGCACCGGCGAAGAACTATGGATGACCAAGGGCCACCAGCACCCCGATCATCAAGGCGAGATCTACCTGGGGCTCACCGGCGTCGGCGGGCTGCTCATGTATGACGGCACCAAGCACGCCTGGCTCGACATGGCCCCGGGCACCATCGGCTACATTCCGCCCGGCTGGGCCCACCGGTCGGTCAATACCGGGAGCGACCCCTACGCCTTTCTCGCGGTCTACCCCGGCGGTGCCGGGCATGACTACGGCTGGGTTCTCGAACACGGCATGGGCCGACGCGCCTATGCCACCACCGATGGCTTCGAACTGCGCCCCTACGGGAACTGACAATGATCATCTCCCACGACCTCGGAACCACCGGGAACAAGGCCTCGCTGCACGCCGATGACGGTCATTTGGTCACCAGCGTGACCGTCGGGTACCCGGTGAACTTCGCGGCCGGCGGCATAGCCGAGCAGGATCCCCACGACTGGTGGGAGGCCGTGATCGCGGCGACCCGCCAGCTTATCGAGACGTCCAGGGTTGCCCCCGAGGCCGTCACCGGCCTGGTGGTGAGCGGGCAGATGATGGGCGCGGTGCTGCTCAACGGCCACGGTGAGCCGGTACGTCCGGCGATCATCTGGGCAGACACCCGCGCCAGCGCCCAGGAACACCAACTCACCGCCACTATCGGGGAGGAGCGGGCCTACCGGCTCCTCGGCCACCGGCTCAACCCCACCTACTCGGTCGAGAAGATCATGTGGGTGCGCGACCACGAGCCGGACGTCTTTGCCCGGGTCAAGCACTTCTGCGTCGCCAAGGACTACGTAGTGCTGAGGTTGACCGGCACCCTGCTTACCGACAGATCCGACGCCTCCGGAACCAACGCCTACGACCAAACCACCGGCGACTGGTCTGCCGACATCCTGGCCGCCGCCAACCTGGATCGGGAGATCTTTCCCGACATCGTCGACTCGGTCACCGTGGTCGGCCCACTCATCCCCGACGCCGCAGTAGCCCTCGGACTCACCACGGCTACGCGGGTGGTGATGGGTGGCGGCGACGGACCCATCGCGGCGGTGGGCTCGGGCATAGTCGCCCCCGAGGACGGCGCCTACGTCTGCCTGGGCACCTCGTCGTGGGTCTCCTTCGTCACCACCGAGCCGCTGCTCGACCCGCAACGGCGCACCTTCACCTTCGACAATGTGGTGCCGGGCACCTACGTGCCGACCGCCACCATGCAGGCCGGTGGCGCTTCGATTCAGTGGATCGCCGAGGCCCTGTCGCCGGACCCAGCCCACCCGGACACCGGTCGGCTCCTCGGTGAGGCCGCCGGGGATCTCGACACCGAAGATCTCTATTTCTTGCCCTACCTGCTCGGTGAACGCTCCCCCTATTGGAACCCGAAAGCCCGCGGCGCTTTCGTCGGTATCGCCCGCCATCACACCCGGGCCCACCTCACCCGGGCGGTCCTGGAGGGGGTCGCGTTCAATCTCGGCATCTGTATCACTGCCTACCGGGACGCCGGGGCCACCATCGACAGAATCGACGCCGTCGGCGGCGGTGCCCAAAGTGATGACTTCCTCACGATCCTGGCCGATGTCTGGGGCGTTCCGGTGCGGCGGCGGACCGTCGATGAGGAAGCCAACAGTCTCGGCGCTGCCGTGACCGGTGCGGTCGGCCTCGGGCTCGCCGACTTCTCGGTAGCTCGCACCCTGTCCGAGGTGACCGCCGAGTTCACCCCAGATCCGGCCCGGCATGCGATCTATACCCAGCGCTCCCACAGATTCACCGCCGCCTACGCAGCGATGGAACCATGGTTCGCTGGAGTTCCAGCATGAGCATGATCCTGGTGACCAGCCGGTCATTCAGCGGCGGCGATGTCGACCTGATCGCCCGGGTCGAGAACGCTGGGCACACGGTGGTACGCGGCCCGGCCCACCATGACCTTACCGAGCTTGAGCCCCACCTAGCCCAGACCCACGCCTGGATCGCGGGGACCGGACCGATCACAACCGCGCACCTGGAGGCCGCCCCGCAGCTCCAGGTGATCGCCCGCTACGGGGTGGGCACCGAGGCTGTGGACATCACCGAAGCCCGACGCCGAGGCGTGGTGGTCACCAACACCCCAGGAGCCAATGCGGATGCAGTCGCAGATCTCGCGGTCGGGCTCATGCTGAGTGCCCTCCGCCACCTCAGCGACGGCGATCGCCGGGTTCGCACCGGGGACTGGTCGGTCCGGCGGGGCCGGGAGCTGGGCGCCGCCACCGTCGGGATCATTGGCTTTGGCAGGATTGGCCAAGGTGTGGCCCGCCGCGTGGGCGGCTTCGGAGCGACCGTGCTGGCCCACGACCCCTTCCTTGACCCACAGAGTGCAGCTCGCCTCCTCACCGAGCCGGTCGAGTTGGATACGTTGTTCTCCCGCAGCGACGTCATTAGCCTGCATGCTCCGGGTGGTCACGTGCTGGTGACTTCCGCCCGCCTGGAGTCCCTACCGGCAGGTAGCCTCATCGTCAACACTGCCCGCGCCGACCTGGTCGATGAGCAGGCCGTCGCCGATGCGCTTGTCTCTGGCCAACTGGGCGGCTACGCCGCCGACGTGCTCGCCGGCGACACCGCCGCCCACGACAGCCCCTTGCTGGCCGACACGCTAGCTGACCGGGTGGTCCTGACGCCGCACCTAGGCGCCCAAACCATCCAAGCCGTCGACACCATGGGCAGCATTGCTGTGGACAATGCGCTCGCTGTGCTCGCCGGAGATCCACCCCCGAACCCCGTCACCGCCTGACAATTCCCAATCTGGAGGATTCTTCATGACCGAGACCATCGCTGCCACTGCCGTTGAGCGCACCCGGGAGGTCGGTGTGCTCGCCGTGCTCCGGGCCCCGGATACGGCCGCCGCTGCGGCCGCCATCGACGCCTTGGTCCGCGGCGGTGTCACCGGTATCGAGGTGACCTTCTCCACCCCCGGCGCCCCGGAGGTGATCGCTGCAGCGCTGGCACGCCACGGTGAGGCCATCCATGTCGGGGCCGGCACCGTGCTCACCCCAGAGCAGGCCCGTGAGGCCGTCGATGCCGGGGCCGCCTATCTAGTGAGCCCGGGCACCATGCCCGAGCTGATCACCGCCATGCAGGCCACCGGCGTGGCGGTCATGGGCGGTGCGCTCACCCCCTCCGAAGTCATGGTCGCTGCTGGCTTGAATATCGATGTGATCAAGGTCTTCCCCGCCTCCCTCGGCGGACCGGGCTACCTCTCCGCCTTGCGGGCGCCGTTCCCACAGCTACCGTTCATGCCCACCGGCGGGGTCAACCCCGAGAACCTGGCCGCGTGGTTCACCGCCGGTGCGGTGGCGGTCGGTGCCGGTGGCGATCTCGTTCCCGGTGCCGCACTAGCATCGGGCGACTGGGCCGAGATCGAACGCCGCGCGCAGCTGTTCGCTGGCGCGTTGGCCCAGATCAGGCCGGCCTGACATGGGCCGGGACTACATGGGCTTCGTCGGGGTGAGTACCGCAGCCTCGTCGATCATGAAGGTATTCCCGCTCTGGGCCGACATCCTCGGCTTGCCCACCCGCACGCTGGTGGGGCACGACCTTCCGCTGGATGCGGATCCACAGGTCTACATCGACATTGTCGAGAGCATCCGGGACGACCCACATCACCGGGGTGCGCTGATCACCACCCACAAGATGAACGTCTATGCCTCCGCCGCGCGGCTGTTTGACGACCTGGACCCATTCGCCCAATCCTGCCGGGAGATCTCCAGCGTGTCGAAGCAGGGCAATCGGCTGATCGGGCAGGCCAAGGACCCGATCAGCGTCCGGCTCGCTCTGGAGGACTTCCTGTCCAGCACCTACTTCGCCGACACGGGGGCCGAGGTGGTCATCCTCGGCGCTGGTGGCTCCGGAACCGCTCTCAGTTGGGCGCTCTCGGAGCGTGCTGACCGGCCCACCCGGGTCACCGTCACCGCCCGCCGTCAGGAGAGTCTCGACCAGCTGCGAGCCGTGCATACCGCCAAGGGAACCCCCGAAGGGTTCCTGACGCCGGCGCTGGCCGCGTGCCACGAGGACAACGATGCTGTGGTGGCCGCTGCCGCTCCGGGCTCGATCATCGTTAATGCCACCGGGCTGGGCAAGGATCGCCCCGGGTCACCGCTGAGCGACGCGGTTCGCTACCCTGAACGCGCCTACGCCTGGGAGTTCAACTATCGCGGCAGCCTCGAGTTCATGCATCAGGCTCGCGCCCAGGCAGCGGAACGGCAGCTCACCGTGGTGGATGGCTGGCGCTACTTCATCCATGGCTGGTCCCTCGTGGTTGCCGACGTTTTCGCCCTTCACCTCACCCCCGCCTTGGTGGACGACCTGGCCGCCGCTGCCGAGACCGTACGCTGACTCCGTTCTCGCCCGTGATGGGCGGGGAGGAGACAGCACGAGGCCCTCGTCCGGAGACGAGGGCCTCGGTTGGAGGCGAGTAGACACTCACCCGGGGGACTTATCACTCACTCGTAGAGCACCGGAGCGATCTTGGGATCGTCGATGTTCGTTGAGTCGTACCAGTAGGCACCGGTGTCGTAGAACTTGTCGACCGACTCCCCATTGGCCACCTTGTAGGCGTTCTCAACGACGGACTTGCCGATGCCGATCGGATCCTGGGTGATGGCGCCGGCCATGGTGCCGTCCTTGATGGCGTTGACCTGAGCAGCTCCAGAATCAAAGCCGACGATCTTGATCTTGCCCTTCTCAAGGTTGAGTTCGTTGGCAGCGTTGACCACGCCAATGGCGGAGCCTTCGTTGGTGCCGTAGATGCCCTTGAGATCGGGATTGGCTGCGATCATGGTCTTGGCTATATCTGCAGACTTGAGGTGATCACCATCGCCGTACTGGATGTCGACGATCTCGATGTTCGGGTAGTCAGCTTCAATCTTGTCTTTGAAGCCATCGCGACGCTCGACCCCGGTCGAGTTGATCTGGCTGTGGCCGATGATCGCCACCTTGCCCTCGCCACCGATCAGTTCGGCCATGTGCTCAGCCGCAACGCCGCCAGCAGCCACCCCATCGGTGGCCGACAGGCTCTGCGAATAGTCACTATCGCAGGGAGCATCGAACTCGACGATGGGAATGCCCGCGGCTTCGGCCTTCTCGTAGAGCGGGATGCAGGCCTCCGGGTCAAGGGCGGCATATCCGATCGCGGCGGGCTTCTTGTCGATCGCGGTTTGCAGCATGTTGAGTTGCGCATCGACCTCGGATTCCGAGGCGGGCCCCTCGAAGGTGACCTCGACCCCGAGCTCAGCAGCTTTCTCCTCAGCGCCCTGCTTCACGGCTTGCCAGAACTGGTGCTGGAAGCCCTTCGACACCAAGGCGATGTACATGCTCTCGCCGCCCCCACCGCTGGTGCCCGGCGCGGAACTTGTGCCCTCGGGGGTGGCCGTATTGGAACACGCCGCCAGGGACAGCGCGGCAACTGCCGCAATCGCGGCCGCAGTCTTCTTGCCTAGTTTCATGAGACTCCATTGCTTCTGTGCTGCCGACCAATGCTGGTTGGCTGGGTGAAATTTCTCTGTGCTGTGCCGAAAGATCCCCTCGGATCCACGTGCCCCCGGTCGGGTCACGATTCGATGGTGGCACCCCACCGAAAGCCTGTGTGTTAGGTCCGGTTGCGCAACGAGTCGAAGAACACCGCCACCAAAATGACGATCCCGACCACCACCGTTTGCCATTCGGTCTGGATCGACATGATCCGCAACCCGTTGATCAGCACGCTCATGATCAGCGCACCGATCACCGTGCCCACGATCGACCCGCGCCCTCCCAAGAGCGAGGTACCCCCGATGATGACCGCGGCGATAGCCTGCAGTTCATAGCCCGACCCCAACGCCGGCTGGGCCGAATCCAGCCGCGCCGCCAGGATCACCCCGGCAAGTCCGGTGAACATGCCCGCAAACACGTAGATCACGATCTTCCAAACACGGGTGTTCACACCTGACAGCCGGGCAGCCTCCTCATTCGAGCCGATGGCGAAGTTATAGCGGCCCAGCAGTGTCTTGTTGAGCGCCAGATAGGCGACCACCGCCATCACGATCGTGATCGTCACCGCATTCGGCAAGCCTGGGATCAGCGTTCCCAACGCGAGGTTCTTGAAGTCCGGCGCCGACCCCGAAAAGTAGATCGGCTTCACCCCCGACACCACCAGCGCCAGGCCCTGGGCGATCATCATCATGGCCAACGTCGCAATAAACGGTGGCAGCCGCAAGAACGTGATGTTAATGCCATTGATAAGCCCCATGAGCAGACCAGTGCCGATACCGCCGAGGATCCCGACGGCCACCGGCATTCCCCAGTTCGTGATGAACACCCCGGTCATCACCGCGCACATGGTCATGCCGGTACCGATCGACAGATCGATTCCACCGGTGATGATGACAAACGTGGTGCCCAGTGCCAAGATGC
The DNA here is from genome assembly GCA_047973325.1 of Propioniciclava sp. Classification (GTDB taxonomy): domain Bacteria; phylum Actinomycetota; class Actinomycetes; order Propionibacteriales; family Propionibacteriaceae; genus Propioniciclava. The sequence continues at coordinate 6,781 of JBKEBU010000105.1, forward strand.
CGATCACCGCCGTGGAGAGCAGGATGCTGGAGATATTGGACCAGGTAAAGAAGTTGTTGCCGAAAATCGAGAAGAACAATAAGAGCACTATCAGCGTGCCGAACGCCAGTCCCTGTTGCAGCTGACGCTTCACCGCGGCGTTGAAGCCAGAGCCGCCAACGGTCTCCTGCGACGCGTCCATCGATTGAGCTGTGCTCATGCGCTGTCCTCCCCATGGGCTGCTAGATGCATGATGTTCTCCTGGGTAGCGTCAGCGTTGTCTATCGTTCCCATCACCCTCCCGTTCGCCATCACAACAATCCGATTGGCGATCCGAAGTAGTTCGGGGAGCTCGGATGAGATTACAATTATCGACTTGCCTGCATCCGCCAACTCCTGCATCAACCGGTAGATCTCTTCCTTCGCACCGATGTCGATACCCCGGGTCGGCTCATCGAAGATGAGCACATCGCAATCCCGAAGCAGCCACCGGGCAATCACCACTTTCTGCTGATTCCCGCCAGACAACAGCTTCACTATCTGGTT
>JBKEBU010000179.1:0-8947 GCA_047973325.1 Propioniciclava sp.
CAAACACCACAACCAAGCCCTCATCGCCCTCGCCAGACGCCGATCCGACGTCCTCTACGCCATGCTCCGCGACGGCACGCTCTACGAATCACGAACAACCTCAGAAGCCACCGCCGCTTGACAGAAGACATAGGGGCACCCACCCACAGGCGGCGCTCGGGGGGCACGAGGGCAGTCAGGAGCATCAGTATCGCCGCCCCTCGCGTCTCTGCTGGACCCCGGTCACCTCGCGAATGGGCTCCGAGTCACCACTCGCCCCATCAGACACCACGGGGAAGCAGTGGACCGAGTGCAGCCCGCCTCCGGTACCCCAATGGCGCTGACCCTAATCCAGGTTCGCCACCGGATCGGGGCTCACAGATCCAACGCTCGCAGCTTGTCAATCGAATACCCACCAGTCGCACCATTGGTCGGAGACGTGATCAAAAACTCATCCACATACACAAACTCATCCGACTCCGACGAAACCCGAAAAAACACATGCAAATCATCACCAAACACCGACTGCGGATACTCCCCCACCAACGACAAAATCACCCGCCCCACCTCACGAGCTATCCGCATCAACTCATCAGGATCCTCAGTAGGGCTCGTCCCTTTCAGGCTCACCAGAGGCCATTCATACCCCCCATACCGCCTCCACTGCAGGTCGATTTCGTCATCACTTCCAGGGAGCTGTGAAACCCGGAACCCCGAAACCCTTGAAATCTCCCGCTTAAGCACACCCTCAAGAGCCCACCAATCCTCCCAAGAAACCTGACTCCGCGGCGAAGAACACCCCCCGAACGCAACCGGCAACCCAACCACACCCGCCACCATCACCCGACGAGAAACCCCCACACCACCAGAGCCCAACCCACCCACCATCACAACTCCAACTCACGAATCCCAGCCATCGAATCTGCGCCGACCTTGCCATTCACCGGCGAGGTAATATCATTCTCACGAAGGAGCACGGTCTCCCCGTCCTGGGAATACAGATTCATCTCAACATTCCCACCGCCCTCATAGAGAGTAGACGGGTAATCCGCCGAACGCGCAAGAATCACCCGGGCAATATCACGTCCTATGCCCATAAGCACATCCAAATCATCTGAAGGCCCCTGCCCCTCCACCTCGATTAGCTGGAATGCCGCAAAGCCAAGCCCCCCCCGACGCCCCCCCCAGTGGCAAGACAAAAGAGACAAACCTGGAATCCTCTCCAGATCACCCCGAAACGCCCGCGCCAAAGGAAAAAACTCATCCTCCGTTAGTCTGAAACGTTGCACCCTGTTGCAACCCACCAACAAAGGAACACACACCACCCCCCCCAACACGACTCTCCGCCCCACACTCATACTCTGACACCCACCTATCTCACAACCCGACCCGCAGGCACCTGCCACGTATCCACCAACGAATCCGAATCCGCATAATAATCAGACAAATACTCATCCTCAAAACCCTGCACCACCGCCCGCTGCTCCGCCAACCCAGCATTACCCGGATCCATCATCTCCGCCGTACTCTCTCTATAAGAATCGTAATCGTGATTCAATTCAGTATCGAAGACACTCGTACCCGGACGCGGCGGTAAATTCACCAGCGTCACCGAATCCGACCGCCCCAACGGAGCACCACCCAAATCCAAATTCGCCACCGGATCCCCAAACCGGGCCGGAGGATCACGAGGCTCCTCCCCCTCCCCATCACGCGCCATCGAATGCTCAATAGCCAACACCGGCACACTTTCCGGAACATCGATCGTATCAATCGGACTCCCCCACGTAACCACCGCATCCACCTGATACCGCCCAGCAAACTCAGGATTCGCTGCCACAGCAGCCGCATGAATACCGCCCTGCGACTGACCCGCCAACAACACCCGCGGCCGACCCAACTCCCCCGGATACTTCAACCGATCCTCCCGCACCGCCATATCAATCGCCTCCTCAACCGCCGCCGTATACGTCGACCGCCCAAACCCCACCATCTCCAAATTCACAAACCACTCATGCCCATTATCACGACCATCCTCATTCTTCCCGCCAGCCCAACCATCCAATTGTCCGGGGTCGGCTTCGGTTCCCGGAATCGTCACCACATACCGCGGATTCGACCCATCCGCATCCCGCACCACCACTACCTGCACATCCCCATCATACGGATCCTTCTCATTCCTACCGTTGTTATAGGCCGCCATAGTCCGCACAGCCAGCGACCTAAAATCAGTCACCAAATCACCATTATCGACCCGATACGGATCCCCTACCAACGGACGCCCATCATCAAACAAATGCCAATCCCGACCAGAAAATAAATTCGCCAAAAACCCCGAAAACGACCCCCAAGCCGACACATTCGCCGCACCCACCGACGCCACATCCTCCTCAGGAAAACGCAACACATCATCCAACCAACGACCAAAACCCAACCCAGCCGGACCATCCTCAAACACCGACTCCCACCCCCGAAACCCCACATCCGGAAGCTGCCCTTCCCTAACCCCCACCACCGAAGCATCACCCACACCAGCCGGGTTCACCGACCGAAGCTCACCACGCCCCACCCGACCCAACACCACCGCCAACGCCACATCGATTTCCCGAGCAGCAGCACACGCCTCACCCACAAGCTGGCCACACACCGCCTCAGCCGAATAAACATCACCAACCACATTCCCGGTGGCACAACCACCAACCCCACCCAAACCCCCCACACCAGGCGAAACAGAACCATCATCAGCAATCACCAAATTGTTCTCAGCTGCAAAGTCGATCGCACCCGCAACCTTTCGCTCCACCACCTCCACCCTGTCCGCAGCCGCAAACAACGCCGTCCGGACCGCCGTAACCTCCATCACCAACGCCTCCAACTGATCCACCATCATCCGCTGCTTCCCCCGCGCCGCCGTCGCCGACACCCCCCGCCAACCCACCGGAACAATCCCAACAACCACCCCCACCTGTTCCCTCAACACCGCAATCAACGCCCCAATATCCTTACCCAAAACATCCAACGGCGCCGCCTGAAACTTCTTCACCCCACCCCAAACCAACCCACTCATCGAGGCCACCGCCCCAACGCCTCAGCAACCTCAGCATCCGTCGCCTCAAACGCACACGCCGTCGCATCCAACCCCTCAGCAAACAGCGACGCCGTCGCCACCCAACTCTGCAAAAACTCAGTCACATGCAGACCAGCCACCGACGCCGCCAACACCGCCTCACCACCCGGCAACCCCAACGCCACACCCGGCGACAACAACACATTCTTCCCCCGCATCTTCGTCACCAAATCACGCACCCCACCCGCAGCCGCGCACAACTCAGCACACTCCACCTCAACACAATCCTCCCCACACACCAGTAACCACCCTTCATACGACCACACAGCTCTTAAGAAGCGTCCCCGAAATACGAAGCCAACCCACCAACCGAAAGCCACCAGACATGAGAAACAGACAAATCCGCGCTCCTCTCGCGCGCGCGAAAACAGCCGCTCAGGGGGGCGAAACCTCACAAACAAAGACGTCCAACCACTCTAACCACAACCACCCAACCAGCATCACCACCACTGCCCCAACTGTGGAAAACCACCCTTGTCTGTGGATAACAGTGGGTTTTGACTCAGCCCGCCCGTCACGGGGTCACGTCACCGACCCCGCGCACGGGTCAGACGCTTGTGTCGCCAGGGTGGTTGTTCACAAGGGAGGCCACGGGATCGCCATCCCACCACCGGGAGGCACCGGGAACTGCTGGTGGGCCAGCAGCGCCTCGCACCGCTGCGCCAGGGCGTCCATCTCGTCGGTGGCGATCAGCTCGGCCAGCACCGAGGTGAGGGCGTCCAACTCCGACTGGAATCGCTCGATGGTGGCCACCTCTTCGGTGTGGAACGGCTCCCCGGCCCACCCCCAAAGGAGGGTACGTAGCTTCGGTTCGGCATGGAATGTCAGCCCGTGATCAACGCCATAGCGATGCCCGTCGGCCATCGCGAGCACATGCCCGCCCTTGCGGTCAGCGTTGTTGGTGATCAGGTCGAACAGTGCCATCCGGCGCAAAGCCGCGGAGTCCTCATGGACCACGAGCACCGGCTCGTTGTCGTTGTCCACAGCCTCCAAGACTGCCAGCATCCCCTCGGGTACCCCGTCGGAGGCGCGGACGACCGCCACCGCCTCCTGGCTGGCGTCTGGTTGCTGCCACCGCTGCATCATGCCAGGCCCGAAGGGGCCCTCACCCAACCAGGTGGTCGGCACCAGATCCCAGCCCAGGGCCCGCGCAACCTGGTAGGCGGCCAGCTCACGGTGAGCCAGGGAGCCGTCGGGAAAGTCCCACAGCGGACGCTCCCCGGCGATCGGCTTGTAGACCACCGGGGTGTCCTCGATGGTGCCGATGAAGGTGCCGTTGGATGCAGTCGTGATCCGACCGGTCAGGGTCAGCTCACCGGTGAGCACATCGGTGGAGTTCACGGAGTCACGGCGCAGGTGTGGCCGTCGGGGTCCATTGGCTCCTCACAGATCGGGCACAGCGGCCGTCCCGCACCGACGACGGCCCGGGCACGTTCGGCGAAGGCCCGGGCGCTCCCCACCGGAATCCGAACCACGAACACCTCCGCCGGTTCAGCATCCAGATCGACCACATCGGCGTCATCCTCATCGACCACGATGAGCGGTTCGGCCTGGAACACCACCTGAGCCTTGGAGGGATCCCAGGACAGCGTCATCGATCCAGTCCGGAACTGCTCTAGCAATGGCTGCTCCAGCGGGCCGTCGTCCTGCAGTCCCTCTGGGGTGGCTGCCGGGACGCTGGCAGGGTTGCCTTCTTCAGACATAACCTCATCCAGCAAGGTGTCCATCCCCTGGGCCAATGCCGCCGCCTGCTGCTTCTCCATGGCCACGCTGATCACCTGCCGCCCGGTGCGAGCCTGCGCGTAGAAGGTACGTGATCCAGGCTCACCGACGGTGCCAATCACGAACCTGTCCGGCCAATTGAAGGAATGCACGAGGGTCGTCACCCCCCCATGCTACGAGTGCCGGGGCTGCGGTGGGCCAGACCCACCGCCAACCTGGGCCGCCGCAGGCGCCGTAGCCAGCCACGACAGGTCCCCCGCGGTGCTGTTCGTCAGCAGCACCCGCGGCCCGGCCGGGGTGTAGGCCACGACCGAGATCGACGCTGGCCCCACCTCTATCCGTTGAAACAAGTCCAGGTGCAGCCCCAATGCGTCCGCCAGGATCGATTTGATCACATCCCCGTGGCTGACCGCGACCCACACCTGCGACCCGCCAGCGCTGATGTCAGCGTCAATCCGCCTCACCGCGGCCACCGCACGGGCCTGCATCCCGGCCATGGTCTCCCCACCCGGGAAGCGCACCTGAGACGGATGACTCTGGACAGTGCGCCACAGGTCTTCCCGGGCCAGATCGACCAGAGCCCGGCCTTGCCAGTCGCCGTAGTCACATTCAGTGAGGTCCTTGTCGATGACCACCGGCAGACCCGAGCTACTTCTCACCACGGCGCGGGCGGTCTGGCGGCACCGGAGCAACGGGCTGGACACCACCCGGGTCAACTCCACCCCAGCCAGGCGGTCGGCGGCATCCCGCGCCTGGCACCGCCCCCGGGCATCCAGGCCGACCCGGGGCGCACGCCCGGCCAGAATCCCGCTCGCGTTCGCGCTGGTCCGGCCGTGTCGAAGCAGAACTACTATGGCCATGGCACCTCCCCTCTCGGCGAGGCTAGTCCATCGGCCCCGCATGCCGGCACCGCCCGGTTGCCATACCTCCGGCGCTGGGAACCAGGGAGAGCAATGGATGTGCGGATCGACTATGGACGCTCGCAGCCAGCCAGGCTGCGCCCTCTACCGAGGCTCCGCCTCGGTAGTGCACTGACTCCTGTCTTCCGCGGGTCAGCCCTGGAACGCCCCGACAATAGCCCCCATCACCGGATGGGATACCGCCGCATACCCGGCATTCACCGCCCAATAGCCCAGTGGCCGCCGTTCGAACAGAGCGATAATTCCCAGACTGGTCGCGACCCAGCCGACACCAACGGCCAACCCGGCCAGGGCACCGAATCCGGCACCGGCCGGGCCGATGAGGGCTGCCAGGACCGTTGCCATCACGATGGCGAGCAGGAAGGAGCCGGCGAACACGCGCAACGAACCCGTCTGCAACCGGTCCTCGGTGACCGCGGCCAAACGGGCCCACGGCCGCGCGAACAGCAGCGAGTACCACAGGCCCCCCACCATGAACGCCGACACCGCCGCCAGTACGACCCCCCACCAGTTGATACTGATCTCCATCTGGGCCCCTTCCCGTGAGTCCCCGGCCATCGCCGGGGCGGAGCGAGCCTAGGTGAGGTGACGGCAGTTCGGATTGTAGAAAATCACGCCTGCTCCAGCGGAACGAACAGGGCGTAGTCGCTGCCGTGTTCCCGAACTGCGGCCAAATACTGGGTCGGGGTGCAGCCAACAAAGCTACGGAAGCTCCGGATGAAGTGCGGCTGGTCGTAGTAGCCGGCCTCGACCGCCAGCTGGCTCCACTGCGGCAATGGCGTCTCGAACGGAAACTGCGTGACGAACCTGTGGAAGCGCGCCAGGTCTGCGTAGGCCTTGGGTGCAATCCCGCAGGCCCGCCGAAACCGGGCGAGCAACCTGCCTGGGGCGACCTTGAGGGAGGCGGCGAGGTCGCTTATCGGATGGTGCGGATCAGTATCCAGTGCATGGCAGGCCGCCACCACCAGCTCGTCGGGGTGCCATTCCGGTCGGAGCGCGGCCGCCAGCAGTTCGGCGAACGTGTCCGGCGCACCTGTCCCCGCAGCGCGTAGCACTGTCGGCCAGGTGGCGGCTCCCGTGGTTGCATTGCCTCCCACCCCACCACTTGTTCGTCTGGTGACTACACCATGGGGATCTTGGTCTTCTCCACCGAGTAGATCGGCACCCAGGGGATCAGCACCGGAACCGTGCGTATATAGGACTGGAACGCTTCCTGGTCCCCGTAGCGGCGCCCCTGGACCCATTCGAGTCGCCGGGTGGCCCCGATCATGATGAGCACCAGCAACAGCACCCCGGTCACCGCGATCCCGAGGCTCCAACCGTCGGTGAGCAGCGCCGCCCCGGCGACCAGGTTACCCACCCAGACCAGGATTTCACCCAGATAGTTCGGTGAGCGCACCCACGAGAACAGACCGGTACGCACAAAGGCCGACGGCTCAGCCCGTTTGGCCGCCTGCTTCTGGGCATCGGCGGTGACCTCAATCACTAGTCCGACCGCCAGCACAGCCAGCCCGATCCAGCGGACTACCGCGCCGGTACCGGTGGGTTCAGAATCCCCGGATGGAACGTAGACCGCCGGCGAGAACATCGCCAGATACAGCAGCGCAACCCCTATCCAGGACACAAACCGGATCCCCCAGCGAGTACCGGCCGATTCGATAGCATCTGGTCGCTGCTGATAGGAGGCTTGCCGCTCCCGGATCACCAAGAAGGTGGACAGCCGCACCCCCCAGGCGAACAGCAGCACCAGGTGCGTCACCGATGCAACTGTCAGATCCGCCCACCCCAGCACGGCCGTGGTCGCCGCCAGCGCCGCGATCGTGTAGCCGTAACCAACGCTGACGAACCACACCGGCTTGATAAAACCCAGGGCAGTGACCAGCGCTGCCACCCCCAGCAACGTCCCCCACATCACAGGCATGCGCCCAGTATCTCTACGGCCACAAGCAGCAACGACATCCGGGCGCACGCACGCTCATGGGCTCCGCAACATTGGCGGGCTGGGCCGCCTGCAACCGCGATCGTGCTCTCATCTTGCGCTGCAGCGTCCCGGTGGCGCCGGTGGGCTGAAGCATAGGCTGGCCTGAAACACAGAATGGGATGGCGGGTGCCTCTGCGGTGGAGTCGGCAGACGAACGCGCCCTGAGCATCAGGCTTGGCATACCGCGGAGGTATCATCTCCGATGGCCCGAGCGGGCGATGTGCTCACCAGCATCTGCTGCCTACGGTCCGGGTCATGCTCAACCAAGCCCACCGTTCAGCCGACTTCCGGCGACTGGTCTACGCCCGCCACGAGATTGGCGGGCGGACGTTCTTAGCCCGTGACCTCAACGGCCCGCGTATCGTCGAAGCACTGGGGGACCTGGACGCCGCCGAGCACATCGCCGTCATGGTCCCCGGTAATGGGCACAACCAGCGCAACTATCTGCGCAATGCTGACCAGGCAGACAGTCTGCACGCCCGAGGTGAGCTCTTACTGGCGACCATGCAGGCGCTAGCCCCCAGCCGTCGCCTGGCCGTAATCACCTGGGTTGGCTATCACACCCCAGCCAATCTGGCTGCTGCCTGGACGAATGGCCCCGCCCGTACCGGTGCCCCGGATTTGGCGCGGTTAACACAGTTGCTGCCTGCATCGGCGCAGATCACCCTGGTCGGCCACAGCTATGGCACCACGGTCTGCGGGCTCGCGCTCACCACGTCCACAGCGACTGACTGCATCGCTCTCGGAAGCCCTGGCATGGGCGTCTGGCGGCACACCCAGTTGGGCGGAGTCCGCCTGTGGGCAGCCCAAGGCGATTCCGATTGGATCCGCTGGTCGCCTCATCTACGGGTGGGCAGCATCGGGCTGGGCCGGGCAGCCCTTCACCCCGAACTAGGCGCCATCCGCTTTCGCTGCGGCGACGTCACTGGCCACTGCAACTACCACCGCCCCGCGAGTGAGTCCCTGCTCAACACCGCCAGGATCGCCGTCGGAGCCTACGGTTCCGTGAGCACCACCGTAGCCACCCACCTACCTGAGGACGTGGGTACGGTCCACAGCCCAGCGATGGCCGCATAAGGTGTCAGCGCTCCGGCGCTACCACCACCGCTTGCAACTCCCCCACCGGCACCTCCCGAGACGCCGACACCTCACCCGGCAACGAACCCGACAAACCCAACGCCCGCCACGAAAACGTCCAATACGCCCTCGCCCTCACCG
>JBKEBU010000037.1:0-5580 GCA_047973325.1 Propioniciclava sp.
CTGCATGGAAGCCGATGCACCTTCAGCGAGCCTTCGAGGGTGTGCCCACCGTGGGTGGGTCGGTGACAGAGGACTTCTTCAGCCGTGGCGTGTGCCTGCCGAGTGGTTCATCGATGACCGATGCGGATGTCGAGCGCGTGATCGCTGCGGTTCTGGCTCCCTTTACGCTCTGATCATCTCTACCGGTCGGCTCGATAGGTCCGGACCCCAACTGCAGTTCAGCTTGGGTGAACTACGTGCCCAAGCACTGATTCCCACTTGTTTGTAGTGGCGGTCATCCCGTGGTGGGCGCTCACTACCTCTCGAGGTACCCGGAAGCTACGTGCGTTCGCGACGACGGACTGGGTTGCATCGATGAACCCGCCAAGGTCATCAGGTGGGACTGTGACACCGGCACCCAGTTCGTCCATCACCTCTGGGACACCCCCCACCGCGGTTGCGACTACCGGGACTCCAACCAGAGCTGCCTCGAGCAGCACGCCGGGGATCCCTTCAGTGGCACTTGGTATCAGCAGTACGTCGAGCGCCGACAAGAACACTGCTGGATTGGGCACGGGCCCGACCAGCTTGATGGTCTCGGGGCGGGTACGTGCATCGACCGCCTGTGCCCGATGTTCTAGTACCGAGCGCATCGGGCCAACTCCTGCCATCAACAGGCGCGACCCTTGGATCCCGCGGGCGGTCGATATGGCCCAATCCGGGCGCTTTTCAGAAGAGAGGTTGCCCAGGAATCCCAAGATCACCTGATCTGATGAACACCCGAACGCCTGTCGAGCAATGGAGCGCGTGTCCTCGGTACACCGAGGGAATTCAATCTCCTCAACAGCGTTGCCGGCGACCGATACGCGCGATGGCGGTAGCCGGTAGCGGTCACACATGTACCGTGCCGCAGCGTCGTATAGGGCCACGACATGGGCGGCTCTTCGCAAGGGGACTCCGATGCGCAGCTTCGCCCCACGCGCTCGTCCCCAGTGGGCAGGATCGCCGATATTGCGGTACACAAACGGCCGTCGAGCAATCGCTGAGACCAGCGATGTGAATCCGAGTGTGGCTCCTCCGTGGGCGACGAGTACGTCGCTGTTGCGTGACCTTCGTGCCAATTCCATTGCCGCTCGAGGGTCACGACGCCTGAACTCAAGGTGTTCGAACGGCAAGGCGACTGTGCTCGAGGCTGGTTCCATCGCCACAGTTCGCACGTCGTGACCTCGGGAGGTGAGCGCCCGTCCGAGCTGGTGGGCGAACATCTCAGCACCACGCCGGGAGCTTGTTGTGGTGACCTGCAGAACCCGCATCACTCGTTCTGGCTACGCATAGGGGACACAACCGATGAGTCTGGCAGAATTACCGATTGGACTTGCATGGCAAGATCGCTGGAGCGATAGACGTGGTGACGAGGACGGGTCAAAGCGCTAGGTACCGGGTCCTCTTCCTGGCCAAAGGGCTCGGACCCGGTGGAATGGAGCGCTTGTTGGTCCACCATGTCGCGAATGGTGACCGTGATAGATTCGACTACACCGTTGCCTACCTCGTAGACCGGCCTGACTCATTGGTCACAGAGTTTGAGGATCTCGAGGTAGAGTGTGTGCACCTCAGTTCTTCGAGCTCCGCGAACCCGCGGTGGGTGTCGAGGCTGCGCAAGTTGGTGCGCGACCGGCAAATAGACGTGGTTCACGCTCATTCGCCGTATCCCGCGGCCATGGCACGAGGCCCACTGCGCCTCATGAAAGGTGGGCCGAGCCTGGTCTATACCGAACACAACACCTGGGACTGTTACTCGCCTGCGACGCGTGCCGCGAATGCTGTCACGTTCGGCTTGGACCATGCGCAGTTCGCGGTGTCCGAGGATGCTCTGGCATCGGTGCCGAGGCTGCTTCGTGGTCGAGCTGAAGTGCTGACCCACGGCATCGACCTGGAAGGCCTGCGTGCCGAGGTCGGCGACCCGGGACAGACCCGGGTGCGGCTGGGAATCGCGCCCGGGCAGGTTGTCGTGACGAACCTTGCACACCTGCGCGCCGAGAAGGCACAGGAGGATCTGCTACGGGCCGCCGCAGATGTGATTACCGACCATCCCGAGGTGGTTTTTCTGTCGGTTGGCCACGGCCCGCGCAGGGAAGAGCTCGAGCGATTGCACAGCAACCTCGGGTTGGGTGAGCAGTTCAGGTTCCTGGGATTTCGTGACGACGCTGCTGCGATCCTCGGAGCTTCGGATGTGTTTTGTATCTCGTCGCGCCAGGAAGGACGACCGCTCGCGTTGATGGAGTCCATGGCGCTTGGTCTTCCAACGGTGTCGACTCGGGCCGGGGGGATTCCCGACCATGTTGTCGATGGCGAATCGGGGATTCTGGTTGAGCCGGGTGACGTAGCCGGGTTGTCACGCGCCCTCAAGCGGGTTGTATCTGACGCAGCACTGAGGTCACGCCTGGGTAGAGCTGCAGCTCACCATGCGGAGGTGTTCGATGCCCGAGTTGCTGTGGAGCACCAGGAGACGGTCTATGCGCGGCTGCGCGGTGGGGTGAACGTTCGGCACAGCGGCGGTGGCCGCTGATGTGCGGGATTGTTGGCTTGGTCGACCCTCGCCGGGCAGCGAGTGGCGAGGAGATGCACCAACTGCTCGAAAGGATGGCGTCGCGCATGGTCGAGCGCGGCCCAGATGGTTCCGGTACTTGGGCCGATGAGGAGGTAGGAGTCGGTTTCGGACACCGGCGACTGTCGATCTTGGACCTGTCCGAGCACGGGGCCCAGCCCATGGTCTCGCGCAACGGGCGTTGGGTCATCACCTACAACGGTGAGATCTACGACCACCAGGACCTCATGCGTGACCTGGATACTGCTGGGGTGAAGCTCCGCGGTCATTCCGACACCGAGATGCTTGTTGAAGCGATCGCGCTATGGGGAGTGGAGGCGATTCTTGACCGGATCGATGGGATGTGGGCCTTCGGTGTCTGGGATCGTGAGGAGCGCTGCCTCACCCTTGCCCGCGACCGCATGGGCGAAAAGCCGCTCTACTACGGGTCAATCGGCGCCGGAGTCCTTGTGTTTGGGTCCAGTCTCGACGCACTCTCCGAGCACCCGAACTTCGACCGTAGAATCGACCACAACGCCCTCGCATTGTACCTCCGGCACAAGTATGTGCCCGCGCCGTGGTCGATCTGGGAGGGAATACGCAAGCTCGAGCCTGGATGCACCGTCGAGGTGACCGATGATGCAACCGTTGGGGCGCCTCGGCCATATTGGTCCTACTTCGACGTTGTGGAACGTGGTTCAACCTTCGCAGGGAGCCCGGAGGATGCAGTCGACGAGCTCGACCGCCTCCTGAGAAGGTCGCTCGAGCGGCGGCTCATTGCCGACGTGCCAGTGGGTGCATTTCTCTCCGGCGGAATCGACAGCTCGACCGTGGTAGCTATCGCACAGCAGGTTTCGAACTCCCCCATCCGCACATTCACTATCGGCTCGGATACGGCTGATTTTGATGAATCCACAGCGGCGCGAGCGATGGCTGAGCACCTTGGGACAGACCACACAGAGCTCGTGGTAACCGATGCTGACGCGCTCAAGGTGGTCGAGCATCTGGGGACGATCTATGACGAGCCCTTCGGGGATTCATCCGCGATCCCGACGCGATTGGTGTCACAATTAGCGCGGCAAGACGTGACTGTGGCCCTGTCGGGTGATGCCGGAGACGAGCTGTTCCTCGGCTACAACCGGTATCGCTGGTTGCCGTCCATTTGGAAACGATTGGAGCGAATTCCCCCCGGTATTCGGAGCCCTGCTGCGCGGGTGGTGGAGGGGGTACCACCCCTGTGGTGGGATCGTGCGGGCCAGGTTCTGCCTCAGCGATACAGGCCTCGGATGCTGGGTGTGAAGGTAGCGAAGGTAGCTGGAGTAGCTGATTGTACAACTCCTGAGGAGATGTTCCTCCGGCTGGTCAGCCATTGGCAGCACCCCGAGATGTTGGTGCGGAGGGCAGCCGAGCCACCGACAATGCACACCGACCCAACTCGATGGCCTTCCACCAGTTGTGTTGCGGAGCACATGGCAGTGATTGACGCGGTTACGTACTTGCCTGATGACATCCTCGCGAAGGTGGACAGGGCGACGATGTCGGTGTCCCTCGAAGGACGGGTTCCACTTCTAGATCGGTCGATAGTCGAGTTCGCAGCCAGTTTGCCAATGGAGTTCCGCTTGCGTGATGGCAAGACGAAGTGGCCGATGCGCCGGCTTCTCAGTCGGTCGGTGCCGGCCGCATTGTTCGAGCGGCCAAAGACAGGCTTCGGTGTACCGCTCGCGGAGTGGCTGCGCGGACCGTTGCGCGATTGGGCCGGCGACCAGATTCGTGTTGCAAGCGAGTCGGGGATGTTCAATGACGATCTGATCCGACTGGCCTGGGATCAGCACCAGTCAGGGCGCAATAACCATGCCTACGAACTCTGGGACATGGCGGTGTTTGGCAGCTGGGCTGATCGGCTCGAACTTGATCCACCAACTGGCCTTTTGTGAAGGGGCTGGTTGGCTGGTGGCCCGACCACTTTGGGTCTTCGGGCGGTGGATGGGGTCGGAGCATTTCGATATTGGTTGCCAACGCGTGATATCGCCAGTCGGGCCACAGCTGGGCGGGGTCGGTGAGCCGGGTGCGGCGAGGACGAGCCGGGCGTGTCGTTGGTGTCGGTTGGACTTGCTGCCACCGGTCACATAGGTGGTGTGCGCGGCGGCGCCAGGATTGACGATGTCGGCGCCTCCCTTCGATGTGACATTTACCCCGCCGAGACGCAACACACACACCAGAGTCAAAAGGGCCGGATCTGACAGTCCTCAAGAATCGTGCGATGTGGCTGCGCACCGCCCAGTGGGTCATCGTGACCAACGAGTCTCAATGGCTGGCAGTTGGTGTATCCGGTAGGCAACGAACTGCCTGATGCCACCGTTGCAGGGAGCGAGGTAGCGCCACCTTCCCAAGATACTGTGCGAATGTAGTGTAATTGACATGATGGTCACTCTGTGACTCTGGTCTAAAATTGTCCAGAATCTGTCCAGATTCTGGATGGCTGATTTCGTAGTATGTATCGAGATAAATGTGCCCTTGCTGAGCACACCATGATGAGACTGCCGAGTTCCATCGTTGGGTAAGAGCAGACCTCTCGGACCACGGTGCATCAAGGCCGTAGCGGGGATTAGTATTCCCACTAAAGGCCCGATAGTCCTCCACAGTAGGCGGGGTTACCCCTACAATGACTATATGCTGCCGACCACTAGATACAACAAAGTTCTGTAGTCTCTGAAGGGATGTGTCCATCACATCCTCCACTGAGCATTGACGCTTGAGGGCGATACGCCAGAGCAGGTACCCGACATCAACCTCCCCTATGCATAGCAACACGGTATGGTCAGTCGGGATAGATGAGAGTGCGGCGTCAAACTTCGTTGCAGCACCGGTCTCCGAGGAGGGGTTTGCAAGTCCCCAGGCTGTCGCGCCGCGTACTACCGTGGTTGTGATGAGGGTACCTTTGATATGCCGCCTGGCCCCTCGGAACGCTCTCGTGTGACTGTCACCCAAGCAATGGACTACATCAGGTCGAATCCGAC
>JBKEBU010000059.1:0-31406 GCA_047973325.1 Propioniciclava sp.
ACCACACCCGGCGGCAGCAGCACACCCGGCGCCACCACACCCGGCGCAGGCACTGAAGTGGTCACCGGCCAGACAACATCCCCAGCCCCCACACCTACGGCCACTTCCGGCTGCTGGTGGGTGTGCCGAGCGGGCGGCGTCGTGAACGTCAGCTCAACCGGCAATGCTGGCACCAGCGGGTGGAACTGGAATCTCGGCGACATCAAGAAGCTCGGCCTGACCGTGAATTTTGGTGTCAAGAAGAATCTTGGCTGGAACTGGAACTCCGGCATCAAGAAGAACGTCGGCGTGAAGTGGAACTCCGGCGCCAAGAAGAACACCAAGGGTTGGAGCAAGGGCTTTACAGTGTGCTGCAAGAGGTGACGCTAGCCGCGTGGCCACCGATGTGACGCGTCACGCGGCAATCACCTGTTGACCCATCCAGAGGGCCTCCCCCCTCCGTCTAGCCTGGCGGAGGGGGGAGGCCCTTTCTACAGATCTGAGCAGCACCACCCATAGATCAGCTGCGACAGGCTACGAGGCCTCAGCCCGGAAACCGCGCAGGCGCAGGCTGTTCCCGACAACAAAGACGCTCGAAAACGCCATGGCCGCACCGGCAATCATCGGGGTAAGCATCCCCAACGCTGCCAACGGAATCGCGGCCACGTTGTAAGCGAAGGCCCAGAAGAGGTTGACCCGGATCGTACGCAACGTCGCCCGGGAGAGTCTGATTGCATCCACGGCAATCATCAGATCACCCCGCATCAACGTGATCCCAGCAGCTTCCTTGGCAGCATCGGTGCCGGTACCCATGGCGATCCCGAGATCGGCGCTGGCCAATGCCGCGGCGTCGTTGACGCCATCACCGACCATAGCTGTGGTTGTGCCACCCGCTTGCAGGTCGCGGACCACCCCCACTTTACCATCTGGACGAACCCCAGCAATCACCCTCTCGATGCCAACCACAGCAGCCACCGCGCGGGCCGCCCGCTCATTGTCGCCGGTGAGCAGTATCGGCGTGAGCCCGAGCTCGGTTAGCCGACGGATAGCCCGCGGTGAGGTCTCCTTCACGTGATCGGACAGCGTCACGACCCCCAGGGGCAGCTGATCCTTGGTGAGCACCACTGAGGTACCCCCTTGGGCCTCTCCCGCATCCACAGCTGTGGCAAGGACCTCAGGCAGCCCGGTGAGTGCATCCGGACGCACCACCGTGAGTTGAACACCATCGACGATGGCGGCAACTCCCTCTCCCGGAATGGCCTCGAAGGCATTCGCCTCCGGTAGCGGACCGTGGGTCCGGGCCTGGGCGACGATGGCCCGAGCAATCGGGTGCTCCGAGCCAGCTTCGGCGGCCGCCGCAAGCCGCAACACCTCGGCTGGATCGGCTCCAGGCGTGGCCACAATCTCCGTCACCGCGAGGTCACCAGTAGTGACGGTCCCGGTCTTGTCCAACAGTATTGCTTCGACATACTTGGCCCGCTCCAACACATCCGCACCACCGAGCAGGATACCCAGCCGTGCGCCCCGACCAGTCCCCACCAACAATGCCGTCGGGGTCGCCAGCCCCAGCGCGCATGGGCAGGCAATAATAAGCACCGCGACGGCAGCAGTGGCCGCGAAGAGCAACGACTCGCCAGCAACCAACCACCCCACGAGGGTGAGAGCTGAAATCGCCAGCACCACCGGCACGAAGAAGCCCGAGATCTTATCAGCAAGCGCCTGCATCGGAGCTTTCCGGGTTTGGGCCTCCTCGACCAGACGGGCCATTCGGGCCAGCTCCGTATCAGCACCAACGCTGGTGGCTCGGACGATAAGCCTGCCATTGGCATTCACGGTTGCCCCGATCACATCATCGCCAGGCCCCTTGTCGACCGGCACCGATTCCCCGGTGACCATCGACTCATCGACAGCAGACACCCCTTCCTCAATCCGGCCATCGGTCGGCACCTTCTCGCCGGGGCGGACCACGAAGCTATCTCCCACCACTATCTCGTCGATGCCGACGGTCACCTCCGCACCATCACGGAGAACAGCAGCCGACGCAGCCCCGAGGTCAAGCAAGGATCGGAGGGCATCCGAGGATTGGGTCTTAGCGCGTGCTTCGAACCAGCGTCCGGCC
Organism: Propioniciclava sp.; assembly: GCA_047973325.1. Classification (GTDB taxonomy): domain Bacteria; phylum Actinomycetota; class Actinomycetes; order Propionibacteriales; family Propionibacteriaceae; genus Propioniciclava. Next base: position 2,099 of record JBKEBU010000059.1, read on the forward strand.
AGCACAAAGGTGGTAACCCCGGCGGCTGCCTCGAAGTAGACCGAGGCACTGTCGCCCCGGCCCAGCATCAGGCTAAAGCCATGGGTGTAGTCCAGCGAACCAGCGTGGGTGAAGAACAGTGCCCACACTGAATAGAAGTAGGCCGCCGAGGTGCCCAGAGAGATCAGCGTGTCCATGGTCGTGGCGCCATGGCGCAGATTGACCCACGCCGACTTGTGAAAGTGGCGCCCAGCCCAGAGATAGACGGGGGTGGCCAAGGCCCAGGAAACCCAGGTCCAGTTCGGGAACTGCAAGGCTGGGATCATGGCGACGGCGATCACCGGCACGCTGAAGATTGCCGCAAGAAGGAGATCGCGGCGCAGGATGGCCGCGCGATCGGGGGGTACCGTCTCGGGGGTGGGCTCCTCGGCCCCGTAGCCGGCATCCTGGACTACCTGAATCAGTGCCGCGGTGGTCACGCCCGGGGCGTGCAAAATGCTGGCCCGCTCGGTGGCGTAGTTCACGCTCGCGGCCACGCCCGGGACCTTGTTGAGCTTCTTTTCGATGCGGGCGGCGCAGGAGGCACAGGTCATGCCATCGATGGCCAGGTCGGTTGAGACCCGCTCATCCCGCAGCGGCTGGCTGGTGGTGTCGGTGGACACTAGTTTTCTCCTCAGATGCGGAGGGTGGGCGCGTGGGCAGCCTCAAGCACCTGGCTACGGACGGACCCACCCTGGCGGTTGGGCTATTCAGTTGTCGAGGTACCGGGGTGCGGGTTCCCGGGCGACCAGGGAGGCACGCCCGGGAACCTCGCCTTGGACGGACGCTCAGCTCACGCTGTAGTCGCCTGCCTCTGCGACCGCCTCCACAATGCGATCGAAGTCGATGGGCTCGGCCGACTGAATGTCCAGACGGCCGGTCTCGAGGTCGACGGTGGCGGACGTGACCCCAGCCACGGCCAGCACCTCTTCGGTGACCCCCTTGACGCAATGGTCACAGGTCATCCCGGTCACGGTGTACGTAGCGGTCGTCGCTCCGCCAGTAGCCGCTTGAACAGGGGCGGAGGCCTCGGCCTCATGACCGCAACCGCAGCCGCAGCCACCGCCTGTCGCCTCGGCATCTTTGATGTTCAGGTCAACCATGGTTCTCTCCTTTGTCGTGGTCAGGGGCCTTTATCGTGGGCAGGGGCCGGACTAGCTCCGGACCAGGCGGGCAATGGCCTCGGTAGCCTCTTGCATCTTCTCTTCGGACTCCGCACCGCCGCTACGCGCGGCCGCGACCACACAGTGGTTGAGGTGGTCCTCGAGAAGTTCAAGCGCAACGCTTTGCAGCGCCTTGGTCATAGCGCTGATCTGGGTGAGGATGTCGATGCAGTACTGCTCCTCATCGACCATCCGCTGCAGGCCTCGGGCCTGACCCTCAATCCGGCGGAGCCGCCGCTGGTAGTTGGCCTTCGCCTGGATGTAGCCATGATGATGGGCGGCATTCCCGCACTCGGCCTGCTCCGTGCCCTGGGCGCAGCACGCCGCTGGCGACGCCAGCGACGTTCCGTTAGTGGTCACATTCTCTTCAACCATGTCTCACCTCCCCCAGAAACATACCCCATGGGGGTACTCGGCGCAAGCGGCCACCCGGCCGTCGCTGAGGCGAATGCCCCTGTGGACAAGCTGTTGTTAACATCAGCAGCACCTAACGCGGCGAACCCCGTCAGCCCCCCTTCGTCCACAATCCGGACACCCCCAGGAAAGTCTGCAACTCACACCTGACCGCGGGTATAACTACTAGTCAAACCCATATTCTTATGAGTTGGCCACCTGGATCCCCAGGGACATCGGCGTGTCGTACACAGGCACTCCGGCGCCGCTCCACACCATTCCACATGTTATCCACAGCTTCCACACCCGGTACCCCGAGGTCGGCCGCGAGATTGAGATACCGTCTCCTGAGCTCACCCCTGATGGAATCAGGCGGATAACAGCCCCGAGACAGTCACCCAAGAGTGTCAGGGGTGCCCGCTTGGATGGTGGGTGTAGCGAGAGGAGAGTCGGTGTCGCTGGACAATCTGCAGGGCCAGTGGTCCGGGGCTCCCCCGGCTCCCTACGACAACAATCCCTATGACCACGGTGGCTCCGCGGGCGACCGAACCCCACCGCAAGATCTCCCAGCAGAACAGTCAGTATTGGGCGCCATGCTGCTGAGCAAGGATGCCATCGGTGAGGTGACCGAAGTCCTCAAGGGGCGGGACTTCTATCGCCTCGCCCATGAGCTGATCCACGACGCCATCATGGATCAGTACGGCCGGGGGGAACCCGTCGACGCCATCACTGTGGCCGACAATCTTGGCCGCAACGGGAACCTGACCCAGGTTGGCGGCCACATCTATCTGCACGAACTCGTATCCGCGGTCTCGGTGACAGCCAATGCCACCTACTACGCTGAGATCGTCCGGGAGAAGGCCGTACTCCGGCGCTTGGTCGATGCCTCCATGAAGATCTCGCAGATGGGCTATGCCGCCGAAGGTGACGTCAATGACATCGTCGATCGGGCGCAGCAAGCTATCTATGAGGTGGCCGACAACCGTGCCACGGAGGACTATCAGCCCCTGAGTGAGTTAGTCGAGCTCACCCTCGATGAGATCGAAGACCTCGCCCAGCACGGGGTCATGGCGGGGGTACCCACGGGGTTTATTGATCTCGATCAGCTGACCAACGGCTTGCACGCCGGTCAGATGGTTATCGTTGCCGCGCGCCCGGGTATGGGTAAGTCCACACTCGGGCTGGACTTCGCCCGGGCGGCCTCCATCAAGAACGGCCTGTGCAGCGTCTTCTTCAGCCTGGAGATGACCAAGTCAGAGATCGTGATGCGGCTCATGTCGGCTGAGTCCGGGGTGCCGCTCAGCCATATCCGCAAGGGTGAGATGAGTGAGGAGTACTGGGGCCGGATCTCCGCCAAGACCGCCCAGATCTCGCGCGCACCCCTGTTCATCGATGACTCCCCCAATCTGACCATGATGGAGATCCGGGCCAAGGCCCGTCGGCTCAAGCAGCGCTTCGATCTCAAGCTGGTAATCATCGACTACATGCAGTTGATGACATCCGGCAAGAAGGTCGAGAGCCGCCAATTGGAGGTTTCGGAGTTCTCCCGGCAGATCAAGCTGCTCGCCAAGGAGCTAGATGTTCCGGTGGTGGCACTCTCCCAGCTCAACCGTGGCCCCGAAAGCCGCAATGACAAACGGCCGATGCTGTCCGACCTACGCGAATCCGGCTCCCTGGAACAGGACGCGGACGTGGTGATCTTGTTGCATCGCGAAGACGCCTACGATAAGAACTCCGAGCGCGCGGGCGAGGCCGACTTCATCATCGCCAAGCACCGCAACGGCGCCACCACCACCCTTCCGGTGGCCTTCCAGGGTGCGCTCAGCCGCTTCGTCGATATGCAACGGAGTACCTGAGCAGACGCCCCCGGGTGGCCACGGGGGGTGGCACAGATGCGCGGGCTCACGGCGGGGGAACCAGTCCGGCTGTTGGCGCCAGCTACGACCGCTCACGGCCGGCATCCTCACCGCGGTCGCACACATAGGCACGCAACTCCGGATCCGAGGAGACCATCACCGCCACCACTTCACCACCGTCGCAGGTCAGCAGCTCAAGCTCCACGTGAGCAGCGGTCAGCGCGCGCACCTGCCAACCCGCACCGCTGGCAACCCAGCGGCGGAGTTGGTCCAGGTCATGCATCCCCCCACTCTGCCCGGACCTCCGGCAGAAAGCTACCGAGGCTCCGCCTCTGACCGCCGAGTCTGGACCCGGCATCTGGGGGGTCGTAGCGCCAGGGGAACGCGTGCTTGCGGACGACATGGGACGGCTGCCAGTAAGCGGCCCGCAGCCTGTTCGTGACATGCCTTCTCGCGGCCATCGGTATCTTGCCTCCCACACAGGCAAGCTTCGCGCTCAACGCACCTGAGGCACCCACCACCCAACGAGCTCAAAGGAGCTGAGGCACGTCGAGTTCTAGCGACCATAGGTCGCTACACCGCTCCCGGGACTCCACCGAGGAGCAGTGTCCCCTGAGTTCACCGAACAATACCGAGATCTGTTGATGGGCAGCTATGACTTGGCAGCAGCACCACGCCCGCCGCCGGATAGGCCACATCGACAACACGTTGTCGATCATCTGGGCGCCAGCGCCTGTCGCAGCTGAGATGTGTGGTACCGAGCGGCGTCAGGTGAGTTCTGGGCAAGACGGGGATCCGGAATCGATGCCGGGGTATCGATGAGGATCAACGACGCAGCCCAGGACTCACCTGGGGTCACGAATACAAGAGATCAGCTGCGACACGCTACCTAGTAGCCTGTCGCAGCTAGTAGAGCCAGCGGACCAGGGTTTCGTAGCAGATCTCCAGATCTGCTACCGGACAGCACTCGTCATCGCTGTGGGCCTGGCCGGGATCGGCCGGACCGTAGTTCACCGCCGGTATTCCCAACTCAGCGAAGCGCGCCACATCCGTCCACCCGTACTTCGCGCGCACCGCACCCCCGGCAGCAGCGACGAAGGCGGCAGCCTCTGGCCGATCCAGGCCGGGGAGGGCCGCGCTCGCCCCATCGGTGACCTGGAGTTCGTAGCCGGAAAAGAGAGCACGGCAGTATTCGGTCGCAGATTCGAGCGAGCGATCGGGGGCAAATCGAAAATTGATGGTCACCTGGCAGGCATCCGGGATCACATTCGAGGCAATGCCACCGGCAATGGCGACCGCATTCAACCCTTCCCGGTATTCCAGCCCCTCCACCAGAACCGTACGCGGCTGGTAGTCGGCCACGAGGGTGAGCACCGGCGCAATCTGGTGGATCGCATTCTTTCCCAGCCAGCTCCGTGCCGAGTGGGCCGCCACTCCGCCGACAGTGACAGTGAACCGCAGGGTTCCCTGGCAACCGCCCTCAACCATGCCACCCGTGGGTTCCATCAGCACCGCAAAGTCACCCGCCAGGAGTTCGGGTCGGTTTCTGGCGACGCGCCCCAGCCCGTTCTTCGAGGCTTCGACCTCCTCGTGGTCATAGAAAATCCAGGTGAGGTCGTGCTGCGGTTCGGCCAGAGCAACGGCGGCGCTCAACGCAACCGCCACCCCACCCTTCATATCGGCACTACCCCGGCCGTAGATCAGTCCATCCACTCGGCGTGACGGGAGATTATCGGCCACCGGAACCGTATCGAGATGCCCGGCAATGACTATCCGGCGGTCACGCCCCAGATGCGTCCGCGCTATCACGGCGTCGCCGTCCCGAATCAGCTCCAGATGGCGGCTGCCGCTGAGCCCCGCTGCCACCGCATCCGCCAAGGGGCCCTCGTGCCCACTCTCGGATTCAATATCAACGAGGGCCTGCAACAGGTCGGCACGATCTCCGGTCAGATCCAAGGTCATGGCGGTCACCCTACGCGGAGCGGGCCCCGGACCACCTCCGGGTGCCGAGATGGCATCATGGCAGTGCCCACCCAGGAGGAGGAAGCATGCCCGAGGACCCACGGTCCGACTCAGCCGACGGCACGGACCCGTCAGCGAGCCCAGTGGACGCCACCGACCCCGAGGGTGTCCAGGCAGAGGCGGCCGAGACGGAGGATGCCCAAGCCAATGCCGACGCCCCGACCGACGCTGCGGACCGGGTTTCCCTCGCAGCCGAACCAACCAGCATCCTGCCAGTGCCCCCGTCACCCGAACCCGAACCCGATCTCGATCCGGTCGAGTTGCTCGAGGACGATGGCAGCTGGGTGGACGCCGGTGAGGTTTCCCGGGCGAAGCGGCGGCGGCGCTGGACGCTCGCCCTGATCCTCGCGTTGATAGTGGCCGGTATTGGCGGCTACTTCTGGTGGGACACCAGCTCCAAGGCCCGGCGTGAACAGGCAATCACCGAGACCGCCACGAACTACCTCAATGCCATCGCCAACGCAGATGCGGCAGCGGCCCTGGAAACCCTGGACCAAGCGCCCGAGAACACCACATTGATTAGCAACGAGGTCTTGGCTGCCTCACGCGAGATCGCACCACTCACCAATCCGATGGTGGCCTCGGTCACGCCTGAGGGGGAAACCGCTACCGCTGCGGTCAGCTATTCCCTCGGAGAGGAGGCCATTGAGGTCACCTTGTCACTGGTGGGCGATGGCCGGACCTCCTGGCGGATAAGTGATGGCCTCAGCAATCTGGCTCTCACCGGGACCGACGCCCTCACCGTCAACGGTGCCGAGGTGAGTGAACCCAGCTACTCGGTCCTCCCGGGCACCTACACCGCAACCCCGGTTTCAGATTTGTTGACGTTGGGGGAGCAGACCACGGCGGTGGTCACCGATCCCTCCGATGAAGATGCCATCCTGACTCCGGAATATGCTCTCAGCAAGAAGGGCGCCGAGAGCGTCCAGGCCATCGTGAAGAAGCAGTTCGACGAGTGCCTCGCCGCAACGGAGACTGAGCCGGACGGCTGCCCGTTCGGCGTCAATCCCGGTGAAGCGCAGGTGGAACCCGGCTCGGTCAGGTTTACTCTCGAGAACGACCCATGGAAGGATTTTTCAGCCCTGCTGGATCCGGCGGCAATGACGGCCAGCGGCAGGATCAGCTTTGAGGTCACCATCACCGCAACCGCCACCTTCGAGGGGCGGACCGGGCTAGCGAGGCTGGTGTCCAAATCCAACCGCGGCTGGACTATCGATCTCACCCAGGAGCCACTCGCCGCCGTCTGGGATTGAGCCGGCCAAGCCACCACCTAAGCCTGGATCCGTGGAAGGTCGGTGCAGCCAGCCGGCCCGAATGGGGTCGCGCAGCAGACGAGATTCCACGGATCCAGGCTAAGGATGCGCTGATCGATCATGCCCTGGCTGCGGCGCACCGGATCGGACGAACCACGTCCCCCACACCTGGCGATGGACATCCAGTACACCCACCACATGCGGGGTCGCGGTTCATCCCGCCCGGCACGTCCTCGCACAGGACAGCATTAATCAGCGCATCCCTAACCCCCGGTAGGCTTGCCGTCATGACCGATCCCGTATCCCCGCCCGCGCGCCCAGCCTGGGGATGGGGCCTGGCCACGACCACCGCCGACGGTACTGTCCTGGACACCTGGTTCCCCGAGCCACACCTGGGCACCGGCATCTCCCCAGAAGCCCCGGCCCCAGTCCGCGATGGCCTCCGCGACGACCCGGATCGGCGGGTCTCGATCCAGGCCATCGGTGTTGAGATCGACCTGGATGCCCCACCAGCATCCACCCCCGACGCCTATTTGCGCTTGCACCTCCTGTCTGCCCGCTTGTGCGCACCCCGCACTATCAACCTGGACGGGATCTTCGGGGTCCTGCCCAACGTGGTGTGGACCTCGGCCGGGCCGTGCGCCGTCAACGGCTTTGAAAGCACCCGAGCAGCGCTGCGAAACCGGCTCGGGCATCTCACTGTCTTCGGGGTGGACAAGTTCCCGCGGCTCGTCGACTACCTCGTCCCCACCGAGGTCCGGATTGCGGATGCAGATCGGGTGCGCCTGGGCGCGCATCTGGCCCCCGGAACCACAGTCATGCACGAAGGCTTCGTCAACTTCAATGCAGGCACGCTGGGCGCATCCATGGTCGAGGGCCGGATCTCGGCCGGGGTCGTGGTTGGTGATGGCTCAGATGTTGGCGGGGGGGCCTCCATCATGGGCACCCTCTCCGGTGGAGGAACCGAGCAGATTTCCGTCGGAGAACGGTGTCTGCTGGGGGCCAACGCTGGTCTGGGCATCTCGCTCGGAAACGACTGCGTCATCGAGGCCGGGCTCTATGTGACCGCCGGAACCAAGGTCACCCTCCCCGACGGTTCGGTAGCCAAAGCGGCTGCGCTGTCGGGCAGCGACGGACTGCTGTTCTTCCGGGATTCACTCTCCGGCGCGGTCAGGATTCGCCCCCGGAATGGCCAGCAGGTGGAGCTCAACGCCGCCTTGCACGCCAACTAGTCCGATGCGCGCGCTAGGCCGCGTGATCGTCGCCTTGACAATCACCGGTCTTCTGGGCGGCGTGATCGCCATCGGCTTGGCCCTGCTCTACCGGTACAACAAGACTCCACTGCCAACCATGGACCAGTGTGTCGCCCGGGTTCAGGAGGCCGACGTCAGCCTGGATCTTGAGCAGACCCTCAACGCCAGCATCATCGTCGGTGTTTCCACCCAACGCAGCCTCGTCCCGCGCGCCGCTACCATCGCCCTGGCCACCGTCTATCAGGAATCCGGCGTGCGCAATCTCGACTATGGGGACCGGGACTCACTCGGACTGTTCCAGCAGCGCCCCTCCCAAGGCTGGGGTAGCCCGGCAGAGATCATGGATCCCTACTACTCTGCGGGGGCCTTCTATGACGTGCTCGTCACCATCCCCGATTGGGAGAGCGGCAACGTCAACGACGTCGCCCAAGCGGTGCAACGCTCCGGATACCCGGATGCCTACGCCCGGCACGTGGAGAAGGCCCGACGACTCGCGAGTTCACTTACCGGCCAGACCCCGGCGTCTTTCTCCTGCGTGGTTCGGGATCCACCGCCGGGTGACCCTGCTGGCCTGGCCGCCTTCCTGGAGAAGACCTTGCCCCCGACGGTCACGGTGACCCACGACGCTACCCGGGTGAGCATCGCCACCCCAGACAACCGGATAGCGTGGTCGGCCGCGCAGATCTCGGTGGCTCAGCTGGGGCGTTTCGGTCTCAGCGGTGTGGAGATCGGCGGCCGCACCTGGACCCCCAGCCCGACCTCCCTGGCGGACTGGCAGGGTGAAGAGACCAATGCCACCACGGTCACTGTGCGCTTCGACACCGGATCTCCGACGCCAACCCCGGTCCGCTAGCGAGCCAGCCGGGCCGCAGCCGCCTCGATCCGTTCATCAGATGCCGTCAGCCCGATCCGCACATGCCGACTCCCCGCCGAACCGTAGAAGTCTCCCGGAGCAACCAGGATTCCTAGACCCGCGAGATAGTCGATGGTGTTCCGGCAGTGCTCTGCCCGCGTGGCCCACAGATACAGCGAACCTTCGGAGTGCTCGATCTGGAAGCCCGCAGCCTCCAGGGCCGGGCGCAGCGTCCCCCGCCGCTTCAGGTAACGCTCGCGTTGCCGGTCCACATGGTCCTGGTCCCCCAGCAGGACCGCCATCGCGGCCTGCACCGGACCGGGGAGCATGAGACCAGAGTGCTTGCGCACCGCCAGCAATTCGGTGACCAGGTCAGTCGCCCCGGCCAGGAATCCCGCCCGATAGCCGGCGATATTCGATCGCTTGGACAGCGAGAACGCTGCTATCAGCCCGGCGAGTGACCCGGCATTCACGGCCGGATCCAGGATCGAGACCGGTTCGGCCTCCCAGGCAAACTCTCCATAGCATTCATCCGAGGCCAGGACTGCGCCTACCTCCCGGGCAGCGGCCACCCAGGCGCGGAGCATCTCCGGCGCCACGATGGCACCGTGGGGATTGGCCGGAGAGTTGATCCAGATCAGCGATGGGCGCAGGGAGATCGCCTCGGCCGGATCGTCGGTCGCATGCACCCGGGCTCCGGCGATCCGGGCACCTACCTCATAGGTCGGGTACGCCGTCGTCGGAATTACCACCAGATCAGCCGGCCCCAATCCCAGCTGGAGCGGCAGCTGGGCAACCAACTCCTTGGTGCCCACCACCGGCAGCACGTTCTCATCGCTCAACGCGACGCTGTGCCAGCGGGTGGCCAGATAGCTGCGGATAGCAGCCCGGAGTGCAGGAGTCCCCCACACAGTTGGGTAGCCCGCCCACCCAGACGCGGCATCTGCGAGCGCACGCACCCCCAGTTCCGGTACCGGGTCGACCGGCGTCCCCACCGACAGGTCACACAGCCCTTCAGGGTGGGCGGCGGCCCGGGCTCGGGCATCCGCGATGGTGTCCCACGGGAAGTCTGGCAGTCGGCCCGAAAGTGCCGGATTCACCTGATGAGCGCTCACTCGCCCTGGGGTGGCAACGCTTCGACGACCGGATGATCGGCGTCGATCTTGCCCTGACGCGCGGCACCCCCCGGCGAACCGATGTCATCGAAGAACTTGACGTTGACGTCGTAGTACATGGCCTGATCTGCGGGAACATCATCCTCGTAGTAGATGGCCTCCACCGGGCACACCGGCTCACAGGCGCCGCAGTCGACACACTCGTCGGGATGAATGTAGAGCATCCGGTTACCCTCATAGATGCAGTCGACCGGACACTCCTCAACGCACGCGAGGTCCTTGACATCAACGCAGGGCTGGGTGATCACATAGGTCATGAATGCCGCTCCTCAATCAGGCTGCCGACAAGATGAGGACACTGTACAACCGACTGGAGGCCAATCTGTGCACCCGCCCATCGATCCGTTGACCCGAATCCGGCCGCCGGTGCGCTGTGGTGACCGAGTGAGCCTGCGGGTGGAGGGCACCACACCCCCAGGCGCCACCGAGATCATGGGGTTCGTCCTCTGCCTGACCGCCAGCCACGTCACCCTCATCGACAGGCAAGGCGAGGAGCATCAGCTGCCACGCGCAGCCCTGTCCGCTGCTCGCCGTATTCCGGTGGCCCGGGGGCGCAACCCGCTCGCTGCCCCCGCCGCACTACTGGACGATCTCGCTGCCCGGGCAGATGCGGTGGGCCAGGCGTGGGTTATCCGGATCACTGAACTGCTCGCTCAGCAACCCCCGCCAGCGCAGGTGCCCGCCTGGGGCGCCACCGCAGCAATCCGCGGCACCCGGGTGCGCATCGAGGGAGAATGGGCCACCCTCCAGGACGGCGACCCCGACACGTGGACCGCCGCCGGGTGGTGGGCTACCCGGGGCAATGCCCGGAGTCTCCAGGTACGGGCCTCCACTCCGGCGATCAACCAGGATCTGCAGGCGCGCGGCTTCAGTCTGCACCTGGGCTGAGCGCGCCCAGGACTAGCGTTCGATCCTATCCGGACGGGCATTGGGGTTCGTACAGACGACCGGGGTGAGGGACTTGTAGGTCCAGGTGAATGGCTCCGAGCGAACCAGTTTTCCGCCCTGGTAGAACTGCCGCTTGTAGTCCACCCGGAAGCCCTTCATGGCACTCTGGGGGCTGCAAACCGCGGAGTTGTCCCGGATGGTGGCGCCGCCGCTGTTGACGTTGCTCTGCACCGGTTTGGTTGCCTTCACGTCGTAGACCTTGGTCGACCAGATGCGGACGGTCACCTTCCCCGAACCACCGGGTGCTGGATTGTTTGTAAATGCTTGGATAAGCACCCCGTAGTCGGAGTTGTTCCGGAACTTCATATCGACCGAATAGTAGTCCAGCGTCGCTTCCCGGCCCATGGGATAACGGCTGAAATAGAGGGAGTGCGGCTTGTGATAAATATCCTCCAAACCGGCAAAGAAGATAGCATTGAACAGGGTGGTCGTCGTCTGCGAGATGCCGCCCCCCATCCGCTGAACCACCCGGCCACCATCGATAGCCCCCCCAGCCATCCAGCCGTTGGCTAGGGTACGCGGCCCCAGTGCGGCATTCATGCTGAAGGTCTCCCCAGGCTTCAGAAAGGTGTGGTTTATCAACCGGGCAGACTTGCCGATGTTGTTGATCCGGTAGGCCGAGGCCGGGAAGGAGGTCGTGAACTCACCGGTAACCTCCTTGACCCCGAGCTTCTTGGCGTCCGCCGTCGAGAATTTAGCCTTCTCTTCCGTGATTTTTATATCTGCGGTCCGACTGTCAGACGAGGTCATCTTCTCGGTGACCACCCGCAGCAGTTCCTTCTTCGCTATACCGGTGCCATCTTTGGACGGGGTCACCGAGGGTTTGCCGTTGACCAGTTTTATGGTGGCATCTTCCGGTTTCGACAACCCGAACTTCTGCAGTGCGGTATCGGCAGCCTTGGATAGCTTGTCCGAGTCCAGAACAGGTTTGAGGCCGCCATCGGCGGCTTCGAACGAGAGGGCGGCTGCGATCATCTTCGGGGTGATCTCCACACTCTTGTCGGCCGCAGTGAGGGTAATCGGACCACTCAAAGCTGGCTTGGCGACCTTCTCGAAGGTGGTGGTGGCCTCCTCAGTGGTGACGTCAGGCTCAGAGACCTGCACCACGGCGTCGATGCGATCAGCATGCAGATACTTGTCGACCATGGCCGACTGGGTGGCGGCCACGTCAACCATCAGGCCGTCATTCCCGTTCACCAACGTCGCTTTGGCATCGGCAACGGTGATCGCGGCATCTTGGGGATCCCGGTTGGCCAATTGACTCAGTTCATCGGTGACCGCAGTGAGCGCAGCGGCATCGCGCGTCACCACCGCCGGATGTTCACCGCCACCGGTGAGGCTGGTCCAGATCGTGCCGGGGTGAAAGCTCTTGTGCGCCATGGCCGCCTCGACCGACGCGGCCACATCCAGCGTCACACCCACCTGGTTAGGCGCTACCGCAAGTTCCAGGTCGCCAGCAACCAGGGTCAGATCAGCGCTGGTGCGGGGAGCGAACGCCGCCGCCAGAGCAGCCTCGGCTTCCGGAGGGGTCATGCCCCCCACGGGGATCCCCTCGATAGTCGTCTGCGGCGGTAGGGTCTCCCCGGACATGGCATAGCCAATTCCATAGGCACCACCGACGAGCAAGAACATCCCGCCAGCAATGGCCGCCGCGACCACCAGGCCACGGCGCTTCGCGGACTTGCCAGGCTGACTGCTCACAGAACGTCACTCTCAGAATGCGGGTCGGTACTCCTCCATGGTAAAAGGAACAGACCCGGGTCACGAATCCTCCCACCAGTAACCCGGGCCGCGCCCGACCGATGCCGGGCCTAGCTGATAGCAGCCCGGGCAGCGGCCACCACCGCTGCCGTCGTGACGCCGTACTTATCCATGACGACATCACCAGCCGCCGAGGCCCCGAACGTGTCGATGCCCACCGCAGTGGTATCGGCACCGAGCAGATCCTTCCATCCGACAGTGGAGCCAGCCTCGACCACAACCGTGGGCACACCGGCCGGGAGCACTTGGCTCCGATAGTCCTCACTTTGGGCCTGGAACCACTCCACGCACGGCATGGACACCACCCGGGCCGCGACCCCGTCGGCCTCAAGCTGTTCGGCTGCCGCCACTGCCAGCTGCAATTCGGAGCCGGTACCGACCAGCACCACCTGCGGGGCTGCGGAGCTCTCCTTGAGGGTGTAGCCGCCCCGTGCGGTATTGGCTGCCGACGCCATGCCCGAACCGTCGGTGCGGTCGAAGGTGGGCAGGTTCTGCCGGGACAGGATCAGGGCAATCGGTTGATCAGTGGAACGTAGGATCTGCGCCCACGCATGCGCCGTCTCGTTGGCATCCCCGGGTCGGCACACCGCCAGGTTGGGCATCAGGCGCAGGCTCATGATTTGCTCGATCGGCTGGTGGGTCGGGCCGTCTTCGCCCACACCCACCGAGTCATGGGTCCACACGAAGATGCTCGGCACCTTCGACAGCGCTGCCAACCGCGGGGTGGTGCGCATGTAGTCCGCGAACACGAGGAAGGTCCCGCCGTAGGCACGCGTGATTCCCTCCATGGCGATAGCGTTCACGATATTACCCATGGCGTGCTCACGGATGCCGAAGTGGAGGGTGCGACCCCCGATGCCGCCTTCCCAGTCGTGGCTGCTGCGCTCCGCAGGCAAGAATGACTTCACCCCGGCCATGGTGGTGTTGTTGGATCCAGCCAGGTCGGCAGATCCGCCCCACAGCTCCGGCACCACCTCGGCGAGTGCGGATAGCACCTTTCCAGAGGCCGCCCGCGTAGCCATCGCCGTGCCCGCCTCGAAAACGGGGAGGGCCGCATCCAGACCCGCGGGGGCCTCCCGGTTGCGGCAGCGATCCAGCAACGCCGCCCGATCTGGGTGAGCCGCCCGCCACGCCTCATATCGGGGGGTCCACTCGGCTTTGGCGGCCGCAGCCCGTTCAGCGGCCTGAGCACGGGTGGCGGCCACCACGGTGGCATCCACCGCAAACGGCTCCGCGCTCATGCCAAGATGCTGCTTGAGCGCCGCGATCTCCTCGGCGCCGATCTTGGCACCGTGGACACTGTGGTCGCCGGCCTTGGTGGGCAGCGGCCAGCCAATGATAGTGGTCACCTTGATGAACGAGGGCCGATCGGTGACCGCTTGCGCCGCCGCGATGGCGTCATAGAGTTCGCCCACCTTTTCTTCATAGGAGGTGAGGCCATTGGTGAAGTCGACGTGTTGCACATGCCAGCCATAGGCCGCGTAGCGCGCAGAAACATCCTCGGAGAAGGCGATCTTGGTGTCGCCTTCAATCGAGATCCGGTTGTCGTCATAGAGCAACACCAGATTGCCCAGGTTCTGGGTGGCCGCCAGCGAGGATGCTTCCCCGCTCACACCTTCCTGCAGACAGCCGTCTCCGGCGATGCAGTAGACCGAGTGATCGAAAACCGATTGCCCAGGCGCGGCTTCCGGATCGAAGAGCTCCCGATTGTGCCGCGCGCTCATGGCGAAGCCAACGGCATTGGCCACGCCAGCGCCCAGGGGTCCGGTGGTGCATTCCACGCCAGCCGTGTGCCCGTACTCCGGATGGCCGGGGGTCTGACTCCCCCACTGGCGCAGGCCCCGAAGATCGTCCAACTCAAGCCCATAGCCAGCGAGGTAGAGCTGGGCATACTGCAGCATCGACGCATGACCGGCGGACAAGACGAAGATGTCTCGACCCAGCCACCTCGGATCAGCCGGGTCCCCCGCCATAACCTTCTGGTAGAGCAGGTAGGCAAGAGGTGCCAGAGATATGGGGGTGCCGGGGTGGCCGTTCCCGACGTTCTCCACGGCGTCCGCCGCGAGCACACGGGCTAGGTCTACCGCTTGAGAGTCCTGATCGGTCCAGTTGAATTCGCTCATCTGCCCTTCCTCGGGTCATGGGATCTTCGTGTCTGAGGCTAGGCCACAGGACGCTTCGCTGTGGTCCGGATCAGGAAAAGCAGCGCCGCGTCAACCACCCGGTCGCCGACAGTGCGTCCCCAGATGCCCGGGCTAGTTCAGCACGATTCTAATGGTCATCATAACCAAAAGTCCACCGCAGGCCGCACCCCCACTGCCCGCCAACAGCCCCCACCTGGCGCACTTTGAGAATCATTCTCACTTTGCTAGTCTCGCGCCATGCACTACCGCACCGGCCCGAGCACCCAGCACTGGGCGATCCTGACCTGCGCTTCCACGATGGCACTGGCGGCCTGCACCACGGGACCCGCACCGGGAAACAGCACACCCACCACCACGCCCTCATCGGCAACTATCGTGGCGACAACCACCCAACTGGGATCAATAGTCACCGACATCACCACGTGCGCCGGTGGCACCACCGCCACGCTGATGGGGCCCGGCGATGACCCGCATGAGTTCGCGCTCTCCTCGGCCCAAGTGGCCGAGTTGGTGCGCGCCGATCTGGTCGTAGCCAACGGCCTAGGCCTGGAGGAAAGCCTCGATGGAGCCCTGAGCAACGCCGTCGCCGATGGCGGGACCCTCTATGAGGTCGCACCTAACCTGGAGCCACTCAGCTACTCAGATCCAGCGACCGACGAGGACGACCACGAGGCCGACGATGGGCACGACCACGGCCCGACGGACCCGCATGTCCTCCTCGATGCGGGCCGAGCCGCCACCGCCGCTGAACTCATAGGCACCCGGATCGCCGAGATCACCGGCGAGGACGACTATCTCACCTGCGCCGCCGACGTTGCCACCCAACTCCGGGCCACCGATAGCCAGGTACGCGATACTCTGGCCACCATCCCGGAGGACCGCCGCATCCTGATAACCGATCACGAGGCCTACAACTACTTCGCGCAGGCCTATGACTTCCGGGTCGCAGGCGTAGTTATTCCCGGGGGCGGGACCGATGCCCAACCCAGTTCCGCCGAACTCGCATCCTTGGCGGGGGTGATTGACCGGGCCGACGTCCATGCACTGTTCAGCAACAATGCCCTCAGTCCACAAGTCCTGGAGTCCCTCGCCGCCGAGGTCGGCGGGGACGTCGCCGTCGTCCAGCTCTACACCGGCTCCCTGGGTGAGCCTGGATCGGGAGCCGAGACGTACTCTGGGATGATGCTCACCAATGCCCAGCGCATTGCCGACGCGCTGGCCGAAGAGTAGCCCGATGGACTGGTGGTTGGAGCCCTTCCAGCTCGGATTTCAACAACGCGCCCTCCTGGCCGGATTGGTGGCCGCTGTGATGTGTTCCACAGTCGGGGTGTGGCTGGTTTTGCGCGGCATGAGCTTCTTCGGTGACGCCTTTGTGCACGGGGTGCTTCCGGGGATCGCGGCGGCCGTCATCTTCGGATTCAATCCCTATCTGGGCGCGGGGGTTGCCGCCCTGATCATGGTGGGCGGCATCGAGTTGATCCATCGCCAAACCTCACTGAAAGAGGACACCGCCATCGGCTTGCTCTTCGTAGGCATGATGGCCCTCGGGGTCGCCATTATCAGCAGATCAAGCACCTTCACCGGCAGCCTGACCGCAATCCTCTTTGGCGACATCTTCGGGGTAACGGAGGACACCTTGGCCTCCATGATGATCCTGGGCTCCCTCATCATCGTGGGCGCGGCCCTCCTGTACCGTCCGCTGCTCGCCTTGAGCTTCTCACCAGCCAAGGCCCAGAGCCTGGGAATGCGACCCCGGCTCACCCATGCCGCCCTGCTGGTTCTGATAGCAACTGCTGTCATCGCCAGCTTCCAGGCCGTGGGTACGCTGCTCGTCTTCGGGCTTCTCGTCGGCCCCCCAGCCACCGCCGCCCTGGTCAGCCGCACCGTGCCGCAGATGTTCGGATGGTCCCTGGGATTCAGCGCAACCTCCGTCCTGCTTGGCCTCGTCCTGTCCTACCATTGGCAGACGGCCGGGGCCGCGACCATGGCCCTGGTAGCCATCGTCACCTTCTTTGGTGTTTTGTTCGCGAAGCGTGGCGTCACCGTCGGCCGCCAGTACCACCAGAAACTAGGCAGCACATGAACTCCCTCGCCCAGGCCACCGACCTCGTCCTCGGATACGGCTCGAGCATCGCCGTCCAAGCCTCCACCTTCACCATTCCCCACCGAGCGGTCACAGCGATTATCGGACCCAATGGATCCGGAAAATCGACAGTTCTCAGCGCCCTAGCCGGGGGACTCACCCCGCTGTCCGGCAGCCTGAGCCTTCTAGGCGAGCCGCCCACATTCCGACCACCGCGCGCTAGCTATGTGCTCCAATCCCTCGCGACACCGGTCGGTACCCCGATAACCGTGCGCGAGGCCGTCGGTATGGGCTTGTGGGCACACCTCGGCTGGTTTCGCCGGCCCACGGCGAGCGACCGGGACCGGGTCACCCAGGCCATGGATCGGTTGCAGGTCAGCGAGCTCGCGGACAGGCATCTGGACGAACTATCCGGTGGCCAGCGGCAACGGGTGTATGTGGCTCAAGGGCTGGCCCAGCATCATGAGGCGTTGCTGCTGGATGAGCCGCTCACCGGGCTCGATCTCACCTCAGCACGCACTATCGACGAGATAATTCACTCCGAACGGGAACGCGGCCATGCCGTCGTACTCACCACCCATGACCTTGAGGAGGCCAGAGCTGCCGATTGGGTGGTGCTCATGAGTGGCCAGTGCTTGGCCGCCGGCCCGCCAGAAGACGTGCTGACTACCGCGCTCCTCACCCGCGCCTACGGCCTGGGATCACTCCACGGGACCCCGACTGCACCCTTCATCGACGATCCCCACCTCGACCCAGATGCCAGCGAACTCGACCCCGGTCGGCACTACCACCCCCATTGACCTGAGAAACCCGGCACAATGGCCCCGTGATAGTCGCCGCCGCCGATGGATCCTCGCTGGCCAATCCGGGGCCCGCAGGCTGGGCCTGGTTCATAGACGAGGCCCGGTGGCGAGCAGGCGGCTGGGAGCACGGCACCAACAACATGGGCGAACTCATGGCTGTGCTCGATCTCCTGGAACAGACCGCCCAAGCCCGAGAAGATCTTCTGGTCTACTGCGATTCGCAGTACGTCATCAACGCGGTCACCAAGTGGCTGCCTGGATGGAAACGCAAGGGCTGGAAAAAGGCCGATGGCAATCCGGTCCTCAATGTCGAACTCATGAAGGGGATCGATGTGGCCCTGCGCGGGCGCAACGTGGCCTTTGAATGGGTCAAAGGCCACAGTGGCCACGATCTCAACGAGGCCGCAGATGCTCGCGCTCGGGCTGCAGCCGAGGCATTTCGGCGCGGCGCTCCGGTATCCGAAGGCCCTGGATTCTCGCCGCAGGTCAGAACCCCTGGCACTCGCCCAGCTGCACCCAGCCCAGCGCCCCAACCAGATCTCCTCTCCCTCGATGAGCTGACATCAGTCGAGAAACCCACTGATGAGCACCCGGCAATCCCCCTGCAACGGGATTTGTGGCGCGATGAGTTTCGCTCCAATCGCGAGGCGCTGGCTGCCCTACTCCATCCAGGTTTTACCCACCATGACGGCCGGGGCAAGGCCCGCAACAAGGCCAGAGCACTCGCCGCCTGGGAGCAACGAAGCTCGGTGGTTGACCTCACCATCATCGGTATAGATGAACTCGCCCCGTGGGCGGTCTTGCTCCGCTGGCGTCTGCAACTCAGCGACCAGACAGTACTCGGCAGTTCGGTATGGATGCGCCATGGCGACTCCTGGCGGCTCCGATTCCTTCAAGAGACTCCCGCTAGCCGCTAACCCTCCGCAAGTTCTGGAACGGCCGCGTCCGGGTCAGCACATCCCCGTAGGGTGGGCTCATGGCGGACACTCTCAACATCACGTCGGACACGACCACGGCCGACCTCCCGATCACGGATGGGACTATCCGGGCCACCGATCTACGGCAGATCCCAACCTCCAGCGGCCCCCTGGCGACCTTTGACCCGGGATTCATGAACACCGCGGCCTGCCGGAGTTCTATCACCTACATCGATGGCGACGCGGGGATCTTGGAGTATCGGGGGTATCCGATCGAGCAGCTGGCCGAGCACTCCACCCACCTGGAGGTGGCCTACCTTCTGTTGTATGGCGAGCTGCCCACCTCGGACCAGCTCACCGCCTGGGAGAAGCAGATAAACACCCATCGCTTCGTTCATGAGAACGTCCGGAGCATCATCCAGGCCTTCCGCTATGACGCACACCCGATGGCGAAACTCATGTCCGGCGTAGCCTCGATGCAGACGTTCTATCCCAGCGCCCGGCAGATAGATGATGCCGAGTCACGTCAGCGCAACATCATCCGGCTGATAGGGAAAATGCCCACCCTGGCGGCCTGGTCTTACCGGCATTCCATCGGCCGCCACTACGTCTACCCCAACGATGAGCTCGGCTATGTGGACAACTTTCTCGCCATGCTGTTCCAAAGTCAGCAACGCGTGTATCGCCCCGACCCCCGGGTGACCCGCGCTATGGAGGTCTTGTTCATCCTCCACGCCGATCACGAGCAGAACTGCTCCACCAGCGCCGTCCGCACTGTCGCCTCGGCTGGCAACGACATCTACACCTCCGCCGGAGCCGGTGTGGGTGCTCTTTTCGGACCGGCCCATGGGGGTGCCAACGAGGCGGTGCTCAAGATGCTGCGTGAGATCGGTAGCATCGACCGGGTCCCCGAGTTCGTCGAGGGCGTCAAGAACGGAGACGCCCGGTTGATGGGCTTCGGGCACCGGGTCTACAAGAACTACGACCCACGCGCGAAGATAATCAAGCAGGCCACCAACGATGTCTTCGAGGTCACCGGCGTGAACCCACTGCTCGAAATCGCAGTGGAACTGGAGAAGATTGCCTTGAACGATGACTACTTCATCGAACGGCGTCTCTACCCAAACGTTGACTTCTATTCCGGGTTGATCTACGAGGCACTGCGGTTTCCGCCGGAAATGTTCACCGTGTTGTTCGCGGTTCCGCGTACCGTCGGCTGGGCCGCCCAGTGGCTGGAGGGAGTGACCGACCCCGAGGGCAAGATAATTCGCCCGATGCAGATCTATACCGGCCAGCGGACCCGCGAGTTCGTGGCCATGGATCAGCGTTGAACCGCCGCCCTATCCACAGCAAATTGGGGATAGGGCTGTGGATTGTCCCCGCTTTTGTGTGGACTGCCTGCTAAGGATGTGGACGACACGCCCGGGTCTTGAAACCTCCCCCGGAGAACCGCTAGAAATTGGGTACAGCCCTCAATGTGGGGGGCGTCGGATGTTCCGAACGATTGTCCAGGGGCAATGGTTGATTGCCACTCATCGGGGTGACGTGGTTTGAGGGGCAGTTCGTCCGGAAGGTCAAAGGCTGGAATCGTCACAGCTTCTCTGGCCAGCCGACGTGTGGGGTCAGCGGTCTTCGCGTGGGGGCCCCACACATCGGCACCCCCACCATGGTCAATCACCTCCGGCATCATCGTGCGTCCCGAGGCCGATAGGCTGACCCTGCGCAACCCGGCGACCCACAGGAGGATGCACCCGCATGGCCACGATCATCTACACCCTCACCGACGAGGCGCCACTCCTGGCCACGTATTCGCTGCTCCCCATCGTCGAAGCCTTCACCGGACCCGCCGGGGTTCAGCTGGAGACCAGAGACATCTCACTGAGCGGCCGGATCCTCGCCGCCTTTGCCGATCGGCTTCCCGCAGACCAGCAGGTGCCGGACGCCCTGACTGAGCTGGGTCGGCTGGCCGGCACTCCGGAAGCCAACATCATCAAGCTGCCCAATATTTCGGCGTCAGTCCCTCAGTTGAAGGCCGCCATTGCGGAGTTACAGGCCCAAGGCGTCGCCCTGCCCGACTACCCCGACGCCGACGACACCAGCGCCGAGGCCACCGACATTCGCGGCCGCTACGATGCGGTGAAGGGTTCGGCAGTAAATCCGGTGCTCCGGGAGGGAAACAGCGACCGGCGCGCTCCCGCGGCCGTCAAGGCCTACGCCCGGAGCCATCCCCACCGGATGGGCACCTGGTCGCCCACCAGTAAGACCACCGTGGCCACCATGGCGAGCGATGATTTCCGGAACAATGAGCAGTCGATCATCATGCCATCCGCCGACACCCTGCGGATTCAGCACGTAACTGCCGACGGAACCGTCACCCAGCTGCGTGCAGACCTCCCGGTGCTCGCCGGGGAAGTCATTGACGCCACCGTGATGCGTGTGGGTGCGCTGGCTGCCTTCCTGCGCGACCAGATCACCCAGGCCCAGGATGCGGGGGTACTGTTCTCGGTCCACCTCAAGGCCACCATGATGAAGGTCTCCGACCCCATAATCTTCGGCCACGTCGTCCAAGCCTTCCTGCCCCAGACCTTCGAGCGGTTCGGGGACGACCTGGCCGCTGCCGGGCTATCGGCAAACAACGGTCTCGGCTCGATCCTGGCGGGGTTGGGAGCGCTCGCGAATGGGACTGAGATCCAGGTCTCGATCGAGGCCGAGATTGCCGCCGGGCCGCGACTGGCGATGGTCAACTCTGATCGCGGGATCACCAACCTGCACGTGCCCAGCGACGTCATCGTCGACGCATCCATGCCAGCCATGATCCGTGGTGGCGGGAAGATGTGGGGCCCCGACGGCGAGGAGGCCGACACGCTGGCCGTGATTCCGGACAGCAGCTACGCCGGGATCTACCAGGCAGTCGTCGAGGACTGCCGGACTCATGGCGCCTTCGATCCCACCACTATGGGCACGGTTCCGAACGTGGGCCTGATGGCACAGAAGGCCGAAGAGTACGGCAGCCACGACAAGACCTTTGAGATGGAAGCAGACGGCACCGTACAGGTGTGCGCGTCCGATGGTTCCGTGCTCATCGAACACCCCGTGTCGGCTGGGGACATCTGGCGGGCCTGCCAGACCAAGGACGCCCCAATCCGGGACTGGGTGAAGCTAGCCGTGACCCGGGCTCGAATTTCCGGCATGCCAGCGATCTTCTGGCTCGACCCTGAGCGGGCGCATGACCGCAATCTGATCAGCCTGGTCGAGCGCTACCTCGCCGACCAGGACACCACCGGGCTCGACCTGCAGGTGCTCTCCCCAGTGGAAGCAACCCGGGTCACCCTGGGCCGAGCTCGCCAGGGGCTGGACACGATTTCGGTGACCGGGAATGTGCTGCGCGACTACAACACTGACCTGTTCCCCATCCTGGAGCTGGGCACCTCAGCCAAGATGTTGTCGGTGGTTCCGCTGATGAATGGCGGCGGCCTCTTCGAGACCGGCGCTGGCGGTTCGGCCCCCAAACATGTTCAGCAGTTGGTGGCCGAGGACTATCTCCGGTGGGACTCCCTGGGTGAGTTTCTCGCGCTGGCCGAGAGTCTGGCGCATCTGGCCCGCACCACTGAAAATCCGGCAGCCGGGGTGCTGGCCGACACCTTGGACGTGGCCACTGGCCGGCTCCTGAACGAGGGCAAATCTCCGACCCGTCAGCTGGGCGGGATCGACAATCGCGGCAGCCACTTCTACCTAGCCTTGTTCTGGGCCGAAGCGCTCGCTGCTCAAACCGAGGACGTGGCGCTCGCCGCCACCTTCCAACCGGTGGCCACCGCCCTTGGGGCAGCGCAGTCGACAATCGATGCCGAACTCTTGGGCGTCCAGGGAAACCCGGTGGAACTGGGAGGCTATTACCGCCCCGATCCGGCGCTCACCCGAGCAGCTATGCGGCCTTCGGCCACCTTAAACTCGATTCTCGACCGGCTCGGCTGATCAGTTTCCGTGTCGAACGACCCTGCTGGCCGCGTGCTGGTGGTCGATGCTGCCAATGTGGTGGGCAGCCGACCGGACGGGTGGTGGGCTGATCGGGCGGGAGCAGCGGGCCGACTGGTCGCGGGATTGGTGCACAATCAGTTGGGTTTTGATCGCCTGGTGATCGTGCTGGAGGGCCGAGCGCGGGCGGGCGCAGCCGTCCGTACCGGATCGGGCGTCGACGTTATCCATGCGCCCGCCTCGGGGGATGATGAAATCGTCCGGCAGTGTGAACGGTGGCTGGCCAGCGGAGAGCAGGTCTGGCTGGCCTCAGCTGATCGCGGCCTGCTGGATCGAGTGACCTTTCAGGGTGTGACCCCGCTGGGCCCGCGTCAGGTGCGCGACACCGCGATGGGGACCTGACGCTCATCCTTCGTATGGACCAGACCCTCATCCCCAAGAGTGAACTTTAGTTAACCCCACCATCGGCACAGACTCACCCGGCTAAGCTCCCTGTGGAGCTACCTCCAGGAACCCAGCGAGGGGAATCGCGTCATGACCGACAGGGTCGAGGCATCCGATGTTGTGGTGGACGTTCGCGCCCTCAGCAAGGTGTACCAAATTGGATCGGCACCTCCGGTGGTAGCACTCAATCAGGTGAGCATTCAGATCCCACGAGGGACTTTCGCCGCGGTCGTCGGCACCTCTGGATCCGGAAAATCAACACTCCTGAACATGATAGGTGGCCTCGAGAAGCCCACCGCTGGCGAAGTCTGGGTCGCCGGGCAGCCGCTGCATCGCTACACCGAGAACGAATTGGTGACCTTCCGTCGGGAGAATGTCGGTTTCGTGTTCCAGTCATTCAATCTCATGTCCACGATGACGGCCCAGGAGAATGTGGCCCTCCCCCTGGTGTTTCAAGGGGTATCGAAACCAGAACGTCTAGCCCGCGCCGCGGTTGTGCTGAGCAAGATGGGCCTGGCCCAGCACATTCAGCATCGGCCTAATCAGCTTTCCGGGGGCCAGCAGCAACGGGTCGGTATCGCCCGAGCCCTCGTAGTCGATCCCCGGATAGTCTTCGCTGACGAGCCGACCGGAAACCTGGACTCACGCACCGCCGAAGCCACCCTGCAGCTGTTTCAACAGCTGTGCCGACGCCTCAACCAGACCTGGGTGATGGTCACCCACGATCTTCATTTGGCGTCCTTCGCCGATGTCATCATCCACATCAGCGACGGTCGAGTCACCTCGATTCAGCAGACCTCGCCTACCCCCACCGAACAGGATCAACCCGCATGAGAACCCCGATGCGCCTGCTGGCCAGTGCCCTGAGCGCAATAGCCCTCCTCACCTGGTCGACGGTGGCAACTGCCGCTCCAGGTGACCCCGCTCCGGCCAGCACCACTCAGCCCAGCACCGCCCCGGCGACCGCCTCCGCGACCGAGGGGACCCCCGAGGTCTCCCTGGGGCAAGGACCCATCCCGTCAGGCACCAGCGGCAAGAAGGTGGAGGTCAGCGTGCCGCTGATCAATCGAGGTAAGGGAACCGCAGTCGGTCTGCTGGTGAGCCCCAAGCCCGCAGTCGATCCAGCCACGTTCCCGTTCGAGATCACCCAGACCGACTACACCGTAGGTGCTGGTGATCTGGAACCGGCGGCCACGACTGACGTCAAGCTAGGGACCTTTACCCTCCGTTCGGGGCTGGCCAGTGGCTACTACGCGCTGCCGCTGTCCATCCAGTACGGCGATACCAGCCAGCGGCTGGTCACCGAACACACTATTTTTGTGCACGTCAGCGGTGTGGCCAAGCCAGATCCCGAAGCTCCCAGCCCCGTGACCACCACCACCCCCAAAACTGTCGAGGCGCCCGCACCCGCAGCAGGCAGGCTAGCCTCTGGACAGTCCGCCAACCCCGGCCCATCGGCTGTCTCGGGGTCCGGCCCGGGGGCAGCACCACCGGCGGCTGCCGACAACGGCAACGAACAAGATGGGGAGAACGACACTCCTGGCTCAACCCCCCGCGTGATGCTCACCAGCTTCCGCTCTACTCCGCATGAGGTGATGGCCGGGGAGAACTTCGGCATCACCTTCACCCTCACGAACATGTCCTCCCGCACAGCGGTGGGCAATATCAAGGTGACCGTGAACTCCGGCGAAGGCTCCCTCCTTCCGGTCACCGGAGCCTCTTCGGTCTACATCGAATCCATCGGCGCCAAGCGCTCAGCCTCCCGATCCCTCGAGTTCCGTGCCCTCCCCACGCTGGAAGAGCGGCCCTATCCGTTGTCGCTGAGTATCGAATACGAAGACCGGTCCAACCAGGCGCCGCTCAGCGCCGAAGAGTCGGTCGCGGTGCTGATCAAGCAGCGGGTGCGCGCCGAGACCAGCGGCATAGACGTAACCCCCACGACGGTCATGGTTGGGCAGGAAGCCAGCATCTCCTTCACGTTGCAGAATCTGGGGAAGGTGCCGCTGTACAACGTCCGGGCCAGTGTCGCCGACGGGTTGCCCATCTCCGGTGATGAGGTCTTCGTCGGCAATGTCGAACCCGGGACTTCCGGGAATGTGGACATGCTCGTCACCGCCGACCTGCCCACGGCCGAACCGGTCACGGTCACCATCACCTATGAGGACGCCACCGGCACCGCCGCCACCATGGAACGCACGGTGGACCTGCTTATCGAGGACGACGTGTCCACCGGCCCGGGCATGGAAGACGAGGTTCCCGAGGAGACGGCCGCACCCAGCCTGCTCAGCCTGCTCATGGTCCCCTTCATAGTTCTGCTCCTGATCGCCGGCGCTATCATCGCTGCCGTGGTGGTGGCCCGTCGCCGCAAGCGGCGCCGGGAACAGGCGCTCGCCCAGCATCTGGCCGAGGCGGATGCGGAACCGTTCTATCCTCAAGATCCGCAGTAGATAATCATGCGTTGGTTTGATCTCCTGGACGCTAGCATCACCAGCCTGCGGCAGCGTTTCGGACGGACGATCCTCACAGTTCTTGGGGTGATGATCGGCACCATGTCGGTGGTGCTCATGGTCTCGCTCGGCATCGGCATGACCGAGTCGATCATGAACTCGATGAGCACCAACTCGTCGTTGACCCGGGTGACCGTCCAGGGTTCGGAGGCGATGGAGGGCTTCAGCCCCGGCTTCACCGATGGCCCCAACGATTCCTCCAAGGAGGAGAAGATCCTCAATGATGCGACCATCACCCGGTTGGCGCAGTTCCCCGGGGTGGAGGCGGTGATCCCGGTCTACACCGTCGAATGCGAGGCGCGGGTAGGCACCCAAACCGGCTACCTCCGGCTAACCGCGATGCCTGCAGACGGGTTGGCCGCCCAAGGATTCGAGCTGGCCGAGGGACAGCTGCCCCTCCCCGCCGATGGGCTCACCGCCCTAGTCGGCAGCAAGACCTACCAGAATTTTGGTTATGAGGAGGCACAGCCCATCGACTGGATGCGGGAGCAGCTTTTCATCACCTTCACCAACGACAATCCTGCGAGTGCTAATCCCACCGAGGTGACCGCTCCGGCGGGGAAACGCCAGCTTCTCCCGGTGACGGGCGTGCTGGCTGGTGAAGAGCAAGCCTGGAATCCAAACGACATGTCGGTTTTCACCGAGCTGGACGCACTCATGCCCGCATTGGAGAAGGCGTTTCCCGGCCAGGCGCTCCCCGGACAACCGGCCACCGCCGATGGAAAGCCCAAGGGCACCTCATTCGTCTACAGCCAGCTGTATCTGACCGCGATCAGTGCCGAGCGTGCCGAGGAACTCACCTCCGAGCTTCAAGAGGAGGGCTATGAGGTTTCGAGCGATATCGAGTTCATGCGGGCGATGCAGTCGCAATCAGTCATCATCCAGGCAGTGTTCGGCGGGATTGGCTTCGTCTCCCTCCTCGTGGCCGCCATCGGGATCGCGAACACCATGATGATGTCGGTGTACGAGCGCACCAAGCAGATCGGGGTCATGAAGGTACTCGGGGCATCGTTGCGTGATATCCGCAACATGTTCCTGGCTGAGTCAGCCTTGATCGGGATGCTCGGCGGGTTGATCGGGGTGGTGCTCAGTCTGGCCATCTCCGCCGGCATCAACTCGACCCTGGGTGCCATGGCCAGCCCTGAGGGGGATCCGATGAAGATCTCGTCGATTCCCCCATGGCTGATGCTCGCATCGGTGGGGTTCGCCACCTTGATCGGCATGATCGCCGGGTTGATCCCCGCCCAGCGCGCGATGCGGCTCAGCCCACTGGCCGCGATCAGATCCGAGTGAGTGCCCACTCAACACTGGCTGCCGGGTTCATGTCGAGGCGGCGCAACCGTTGTGCGTTGAGCGCCACGATGATGGTGGAGGCCGACATCAGCAGCGCACCGATACTCATCGGCAGCACGAACCCCACCGGAGCCAGGACACCGGCGGCCAAGGGAACCGAGATCAGGTTGTAGCCTGCGGCCCACCAGAGGTTCTGCACCATCAGCCGATAGGTGCGCTGGCTCAGTTGGATCAGGGACACCACCGACCTTGGGTCATCACTGGCCAGCACCACATCGGCCGAGGCAATGGCGACGTCGGTGCCCGCGCCGATGGCGAGGCCGACATCGGCCTGGGCCAGGGCTGGCGCGTCGTTGACCCCGTCACCGACCATGGCGACCTGACCGCCCTCAGCTTGCACGGTGCTGACCCTGGCCGATTTATCCTCGGGGCGCACGTGGGCGAAAACGCGGGTGATGCCGAGCTCTCCGGCTACGTGCTGTGCGACCGGCTCAGCGTCCCCGGTGATCATGACAACGGTGCCGCCCAGTGCCTGCAGGGCGTTCACGGCATCGGCCGATTCTGGCCGGATAGCATCCGCCAGCCGGAGCGCACCGATAGGCGCCCCGTCGGCCAGCACGTGCAGCACGATCGATCCGGCGGCTGACCCGGGCTGGGTGTCGGCGAGCGGTTCGGCACCATGTTCGGTCAGCAGGGCTGGCCCGCCGACTTCGATGGTTTGGCCACCGACGGTGGCACGCACTCCGACCGCAGGACGTGAAGAGATCTCGGTCGCCGCCGCCACCGCGACGTCCCGCTCGCCCGCGAGGGCCACAATCGCCTGAGCCAGCGGATGTTCCGAGGCACTTTCGGCGGCAGCAGCGAGCGCCACCACCGAATCCTCGTCGGTGCCCGGTACCCCCGCCACCCCGATGACCTGGGGCTGCCCGGTCGTGAGGGTACCGGTCTTGTCCATGAGGACCGAGCCCACATCGCGCATGGTTTCCAGGGCGATCCTGTCGGTAATCAGCACTCCACTGCGGGCTGCCCGTTCGGTAGCTATTGACACCACCAAGGGAATGGCAAGCCCCAGCGCATGCGGGCAGGCGATGACCAGCACCGTGATCGTCCGGGTGAGCGCGTCCTCGGGCTGGCCGAGCAGGTTCCAGACAACGAACGTCAGCGTAGCTGCGGTGAGAGCGAACCAGAACAGCCAGCCAGCGGCGCAGTCAGCGAGCCGCTGCGTCGGAGTCGTCGACGATTGCGCCTCGGCGACGAGCCGCTGGATCCCGGCCAGGGTGGTGTCATCCCCGGTGGCGGTGATCTCGAGTTGGAGGTTCGAATCGGTGGCCACGGTTCCGGCCACCACCGGGTCGCCCGTCCCCCGGACCACTGGCGTGGATTCGCCGGTGACCATCGATTCGTCCATGCTGGCTGAGCCCTCGATGATGCTGCCATCGGCTGGCACCGAGCCGCCCGGGCGCACCCGCACCACATCCCCTACCCGCAGGTCGGTGGGTGCCACCTTTTCGGTACCGGTGTCGGTCACCCGTTCGGCCTCCAGCGGGAGCAATGCTGCCAGGGAATCGACTGCCGAGGTGGTGTCGGCCAGGGAGGCCATCTCCAGCCAGTGGCCCAGCAGCATGATCACCACGAGCAGGGCGAGCTCCCACCAGAACTCGAGCGACGCCGCCAGAATGCCCAGCCGGGAGAGCCAGGAGGCCACGAAGGCCACGCTGATGCCGAGCGAAATCAGCATCATCATGCCCGGCTTCCGCTGGCGGAACTCCCCCACCGCCCCCATCAGGAACGGGCGGCCACCCCAGACATACATGACGGTGCCCAGCACCGGCGAGATCCACGACCACCATCCATCCGGGACCTGGTAGCCGAGCAGTTCGGCAAACTTGGCGTCAAAGCCAACCGTCGGGACAGCCATCACCAGCATGATCCAGAAGAGGCGCCGGAACATGGCCGCATGGTGCATGTGGCCGCCGCTACCGGAATGCCCACCGGCACCATGGCCTGCGCCGTGCTCACCCCCGGGGTCGCCGTGCCCACCGGTGACAGCGTGGCTGGCGTGCTCTGTGGTGGGCTCCGGGGTCATCGCACCGTGCGGTTCCCCCGGGCGCTGCAGGTGGGCGGCGGGCTCGTCGGGATCGGGTCGGTGCCTGCGATGGGGGTCCGACTCAGAGCTCTCCATGACTCATACTGGCACAGCAATCCACGCCGGGGCAGTGCGAGGTTCTGCACAGTGTAAAATCGTGGCGATGCTCCAAGCCAGACGGATTTACGAGCCGCCAGAAGACTCCGACGGCTACCGCATCCTCGTGGACCGGCTATGGCCGCGAGGGGTTAGCAAGCAACGGGCAGCCCTCGACCTGTGGCTCAAAGAGGTGGCCCCCACCCCCGCTCTGCGGCAGTGGTTCGGACACGTTCCCGAACGGTTCGCCGAGTTCTCTGATCGCTAT
>JBKEBU010000076.1:0-12929 GCA_047973325.1 Propioniciclava sp.
CGGCGTCAGGTGGGTTCTGGGCAAGACGGGGATCCGGAATCGATGCCGGGGTATCGGTGAGGGTCCACGGCGCAGCCCAGGACTCACCTGGGGTCGCGAATACAAAAGATCAGCTGCGACACGCTACTAGCGACGCATCGACTGCAGGATCCGATCAGCACTACCCCCAAGGTTCAGCCGTTCAGCCAGCCCCGCCCACGTTTTCGGATCGCGTGGGGTGGACGGCAGCGTGAGATCGGGCAGATCCAGATCCACACCGGTCGCCCCAGCCACCACCTGTTGTGCTGGCCCAAGGTAGTCAGCCGCAGCGGTCAGTGCCCGCGCGATCGCGGGGGACAGTTCATCAAGGTGGGCCACTATCTGGTCCAAGGTCTGGTAGGTACCCAGCAGGCTGGCGGCGGTCTTCTCACCGATTCCCTTCACCCCGGGCAGTCCATCGGAGGGGTCACCTCGCAAGACGGCAAAGTCGACATACTGTGCCCCAGTGATCCCGTACTTGGCGCGAAGCCAGGCATCGTTCACGCGCTCGTGCTTGGCCACTCCTCGGGCAACGTAGAGTACCCGGATCTGCCGATAATCGTCGACCACCTGGAACAGGTCCCGGTCACCGGTGATCACATCGACCGGGCCAGATGCCTGCGCGGCCAGGGTGGTGATGATGTCATCAGCTTCGTAGCCCCGATGCCCGATGATCGGGATTCCGAGGGCGGTGAGCACCTCCCGGATGAGCGGCACCTGTGGGCTCAACGTATCTGGCACGTCCTCGCCAGCATCGGCGGCGACCCGATGGGCCTTGTAGGTGTCGATCAGATCAACCCGCCAGGCGGGCCGCCAATCATCATCCCAGCAACAGGCCACGTGGGTGGGGGAGTACTCGTTCACGAAGCGCGCCAGGAAATCGAGCAGCCCGCGCACCGCATTGACCGGACGGCCATCGGTGCCGGTCAAGGAGTCCGGCAGCCCATAGAAGGCCCGGAAGTACAGCGAAGCGGTGTCGAACAGTAGCAATCTGTCAGTGCCCACCAGGGAAGTGTGTCATGTCGGCATCGACGGGGGAATCAGGGCTGCCGCGAAACCGCCGCCAACATGGCCAGTCGATCCTGGCTGCGATACAGCTGGGCCAGAACCAGCGTAAACAGCAAGGTGCCGCCCGTGGTCACCGCGAGCAGGAGCAGGCCCGTCAGGTAGCTCTGGGTCGCCGGGTTGTAGGTGGCGCCCATCACCAGCGGTGGGAAGTACCCGCCGAGCCCGCCAGCCGCGCCGACGATACCGGTCACCGACCCGACCTGGGAGGCTGGAGCCCGCTGTGCCACCCAGGTGAACACCGCACCCGAGCCCAGGCCAAGCGCCGCCGCCAGCCACAAGAAGGCAGCCCCGGCGGCAATCTCGGGCGGTGGTTTGAAGGCGACCATCACCGCACCCACGGCAGCGGCGCCGAGGGAAAGCGTGATCACCTGGGCGGGGCCCCAACGATCCGATAGCCAGCCGCCGACGGGCCGGGAAAGCACAGCCGCCATCGCAAAGCCTGCGGTGCGGGATCCGGCGTCGGTGAGGTCATAGCCGTAAACATTGTTCAGATAGGTCGGCAAGTAGGTGGAGAAGGCGACGAATCCACCGAAGATCACCGCGTAGAGCACCGCCAGGTGCCAGGTGACTTCCAAGCGGGCGGCAGCGAGCAGTTTGGGCAGCACGGGCTCGCGGGAGGGGGACCAGTCGGGGGCATCCCGCAGCCAGAGCCAGCAGGCGATCCCACCCGCCACGAGTGCTACGGCGACCAGGATATGGGTCATCTGATAGCCCAGGGTCGCTACCAGACGAGGCGTGAAGAATGAGGACAGGGCGGTGCCACCCATGCCCGCGCCGAAAACGCCGGTAGCGAATCCCCGACGACTGGGGTCATACCAGGCATTGACGAAGGGAATCCCGACGGCGAATGTCGTCCCGGCGATCCCCAGCAGGAAGCCAAACACCAGCAAGAGCGGGTACGACGCGATCTCCCCGGCCCACAGGACCAGCAGCACCGGCACCGCCGACACGATGCTGAGGAGGGTGAACATCACCCGCCCCCCGAGCCTGTCGGTGAGGGCACCTGTGAGAATCCGTCCGACAGATCCGACAATGACCGGGGTCGCCACCAGCATCGATACCTGGGCGGGATCAAGCTCCAGATCAGCGGCGTACCGGACCGCCAGCGGGCCCACCAGGTTCCAGGCCCAGAAGGTGATCGTGTAGGCCGTCAGGGCCAGTGCCAGATTGAACCCTCGGCCGGAGTTCTTCGGTACGTTGCTCATGACTTCTTTCGGCTATGACGGCGCAAGGGCGGATGACTGTAGGAGAATAGCGGAGATAGTGCGGCACTCTGGAGCGGTATGCAATCCATAGACACGGTTTTGCTGCCGACCCACCCGTCGCGTCCGCTCTGCCCTGATCTCGGAATCCTCTGGGCAAAGCCGCGAGAGTCGTACCCGGCCCACCCTGGGGTGACCTGGGCAGGCAGATGGCCGTTGGTCGGTGCACCACGACGGCACCGGGCTCATGGCGCCGGTTCAGCGCCCAGGCCGACGTTGCGGCGCCACTGTTGGTGGATGGCGGTCAAGGTGTCCACCACGTCGGGATGTGCTGCAGACAGGTCGCAAGTCTCCCCGATGTCGGATTCCAGATCGGCCAGGAACGGGCCCGCGCCCATCGGCGCGTGTTCGTCACGCACCAACGCGTGTACCTGATCGTGGTCTGCCTCCACGACGGAGTACTTCCACCGACCGGACCGAACGGCCCACTGGAAACCGTTGTCCCAGTGCAGCGCTGCATGCCCGCCATCGTGACCGAGGATGTCCCGCCCGTCGCTGTGCTCCCAGGTGCTGCGATCGGCACCGGCGAGTACCAACAGTGTCGGATACAGGTCCAGGGTGCTGGTGAGTTCGGTCCTGGTGCTGCCCGGGGCCACCCGGCCAGGCGCGTAGATCAGCAACGGCACCCGGATTCCCCCTTCCCAGAGGGTGTACTTGGTTCCACGTAGCGGGGTGTTGTCACCGTAATTGCAGGTAGAACCACCGTTGTCGGTGGTGTAAACAACGACGGTGTCCTGCGCCAGACCTGACTGTCGCAGCTGCTCAAGCATGCTCTGGATCTCGGTATCCATCAGTTCCAACTGGGCCAGGTAGTACTCCCGCCCGTGCGGCAGGTTCGGCATGACCACGTCGTCGTACCAATCGCCGTAGTCGGTGGCGGTGTTCGGATCCCAGTCCCGGTACGGCGGCAGGCCACGCACCTCCAGCTCCTGCTGGGGCAGCTGCCAGCAGAAGTTGTGCACAGCATTGAACGCCACCATCGCGAAGAACGGGCGCTCATCGTTCGTGGCCATGAAGTCCCGCGCCCGGCGGCCCAACTCGGCAGTGAGGAACCCCTCGTGCTCCACCGGGTCGTCTCCGGACAGCATCGGCTGCACCGCCATCGGCCCGGCAGCCTGTCCGTAGGCGGCTTGAGCCGCCTCCGAGTGCCGCAGGTAGTTGAGCCGTCCCATGGATTGGCCCGCCAGCCCGTAGAAGGTGGTCTCGAAACCATGGTGTGGCGGGCAGGCGCGGTCACCGACCTGCTCGCCGCCGTAGTGAACCTTGCCGAAATACCCGGTTCGGTAGCCCTGGTCGCGCATCGCTTCGGCGATCGTGGGCCGGTGGTCAGGCGGGAACCGCGCTGAATCGAACCACAGGCCACCCCAGCGCTGCTGGTAGCGACCAGAGATCAGCCCGGCCCGGGATGGGCTGCAGATGGGTGCGGTGACGTAGGCGTCAGTGCACCGCATTCCCTCCTGGACCAGCAGGTCGAGCGCGGGGGTGGTGATGTCACCATCAGGGCCGGTGGCACCAATATCGCCGTATCCGTGATCGTCAGAAACAATCAGCAACACATTGGGTCGATCATTCACCTTGTCAGGGTAGCAATTCGGTGGTGGCGGCGAGCCGCCGGAGCAGGTCGGCCTCGGCGAGACAGGCCCGCCCGAAGTCGCCCAGATCCAAGGACTCATCAATACCGTGCATCCGGGAATCGGGGTCGCACACCCCGGTGACCAGGATTTCGGCTGTTGGTGCCAGCTCCCGCAGTGCGGCGACGAGCGGAATCGACCCACCCTGTCCCATCATGACCGGTGCGGTGTCCCAAGCGGCCGCGAATGCCTCCCGGGCGGCGGTCGCAATCACACCGTCGGTTGCCACGGCAGTACCGTCGGCATGCGTTTCTGCGCCGAAGCTGACCTGGGCCCCCCACAGGGCCTGGGCGCTCAGGTGAGCTTTGAGTGCGGCCAAGGCATCGGCTGCCGAAGCGGTCGGAGCCACCCGCACACTGACCTTGGCGCGTGCCGTTGAGGCCAGGGTGTTGGAGGCGTTCGCGGTCATCGGCGCGTCGATGGCCAGCACGCTGATGGCGGGTTGCGACCAGACCCTGGATGCCAAGGAACCCGACCCGACGAGCTCAACCCCCTCAAGAACTCCACTCTCGGCACGCATCCGCTCGGCCGGATAGTCGACAGCCGGCTCCGGGTCGGCGCCCAGGCCGGCCACCGCCACCCGACCGTCCTCGTGGTGGAGTGTGGCCAGCAACCGTGCCAGTACGGTGAGGGCATCGGGGACCGGTCCGCCGTACTGACCCGAGTGCAGGGCATGGTCCAGCGTGGTCACCTCCACGACGACATCGGCCAGGCCACGCAGCGTTGTGGTGAAGGCAGGGGTTCCGACCTGCCAGTTCGCGGAGTCACAGATGATGTAGGCATCGGCCCGCAATGCCTGCTGGTGCGCCGCCAGCGTGGCCGTCAACGACGGCGAGCCGATCTCCTCCTCACCCTCCACAAAGACGGTGATGCCCACCGGCGGAGTGCCGTCGAAGGCCCGCAACGCGGCCAGGTGCACCCCGATACCGGCCTTGTCATCGACGACACCCCGGGCGTAGAGGCGGCCGTCACGCTCGGTGACGGTGAACGGATCGGACGCCCAAGCAGCCGGATCTCCGGTCGGCTGCACGTCATGGTGGGCATACAGGCACACCGTCGGGGCGCCTTCCGGCGCGGGAAAGCGGCCAATGACGGCTGGTTGTCCGCCCTCCCGGACGATCTGCACGTCGGGGCAGCCCACCTGGCGCAGCAGTGATGCGACCGCCGCCGCACTGCGATCCACGTCACCCTGCCGTTCCGGGAGCGAACTGACTGACGGAATGGCCACCAGATCGCGTAGATCTGACAGCACTCCGGGCAGCAGTTCAGCCATCTTTGCACGCAGATCAGTCACCGTCGCAGGGTACTGGACACCAGTCCCGTTCGCTTCCCGGTAGGCTAGCTCGGTGCCTTCCGGTCAATTTTCAGCCCGTCACTGGCCGCTCGGTTTTCTAGTCGTCATCGCTGCCTTCGGCGGACTCTCCACGTCGGCAGCCTTCGAACCATACGGACTGTGGCCGCTGGCGATCATAGCGGTGGCAGCCGTGAGCTGGGCAGCGCGTCGGACCCGTCGGCTGGGATCGGCGGTTCTGGTGGGGTGGAGCTTCGGGCTGAGCTTCATGGCCACCTCCCTGTGGTGGCAAACCAACATTCTCCCGGAGTCCTACCTAGGCCTCACCTTCGTCACGTCGCTGATGTATGCGGCTGTCGGCGGGCTGATCAAGGCGGTGCAACCCCTCCCGGGGACCCTCCTGTGGTCAGCCTCGGTATGGAGCCTGGGGGAGTGGGTGCTGTCGGTGTGGCCGTTCGAGGGTTTCATGTGGCTCCGTCTGGGGTATACCCAGGTGGACAGCCCGCTGGCGGGCTACTACCCGCTGGTGGGTGCGGCCACGGTCAGCTTCCTGGTGGCCTTACTGGGGCAACTGATAGTCGGCCTGCTCGAGCAGATCTCAGTCCGGCGTGCGCTGACGGGCACCCTGGCCGGCGCGGTGGTGCTCGGGGTGGGTCTGGCCGGGCAGCTCTGGACACCACCCAGGCCCGACGCCGGCACCGCCACCGTCGGCTGGGTGCAAGGGGGCGCTCCGGGGGGCGGTATCTACGGCCTCGGGCCGCCGCGCACCACCACGAAGAATCATGTCGCCGAAACCGCAGAGCTGATGGCTGCGGTCGCCACGGGAGACTATCCCGAGCCGGACTTCATCGTGTGGCCCGAGAGCAGCACCGACCTCGACCCCCGCTACGACAGCCAAACCCGAGCCCTGGTCGAGAGCGCCGTCCGGGATGCCGGCCGGCCGATCTTCGTGGGTGCCCCGTTCGCGGGTCCTGGTCCGGACGAGCGACAAACGGTCTCCATCTGGTGGACCTCCGACGGCCCCCAGGATGTCTACCAAAAGCAGAATCTGGTGCCGTTCGGGGAGTGGATTCCGTTCCGCTCCGTCCTGCTGCCGCTGATCCCGCAGCTGCAGTATGTGGGTGCGCAGGGGATTCCCGGCACCGCTCCCGGGGTTGTCGACGCCACGCTGGCTGATGGCACCGAACTCACCCTGGGTGTGGCCATCTGCTACGAGGTGAACTACCCCGAAACCCTCTTTGAAGCACAGCAGGCCGGGGCGGACCTGATGACGGTGGTGAGCAGCAACGCCATGTACCAGGGCACCAACCAGATCGAGCAACAGTTCGCCATCACCCGAGTACGGGCTGCCGAGATGCGCCGAGAACTGCTCGTTGTCACCACCTCCGGCGTATCGGGCAGAATCGGAGCCCGCGGCGAGGTGCTCTGGAAGGGACCCAATCAGATCGGCGCCTCCGGGGTAGAGGAGATGCCCCTCGGCAGCCCCGTCACCCCAGCCATGGCGCTGAGCGCCCCGGTGGAATGGCTGCTCGCCGGGCTGGGCATCATCGGGGTCGGGGGCGGGATTCTGAGGAGGGTACAGTCCCGGCGCACAGCCAGCTAGCCTGTCGCAGCTGATCCTCTGTATTCGCGACCCCAGGTGAGCCCTGGGCTGTGCCGTGGACCCTCATCAATACCCCGGCATCGATTCCGGATCCCCGTCTTGCCCAGAACCCACCTGACGCCGCTCGGTACCACACATCTCAGCTGCGACACGCTACCAGCAGGACGGAGCCCAGAGCCGAGTCCAGCGCCACTACGAACTCCGCAGGATAGCGGCCGGGTCCTGCCGCGCGGCATAACGGGCCGGATAGGCCGCAGCCACGCTCGCTGCGACCAGGCTTGAGATCGGCCCAAGCAGAACCACACCGACACCGAGGCTTAAGGGCTCCCCTCGTGAGGCCGTGATCCCCCACACCACAACAATCCCCACGAACGTACCCCAGACCCCTCCCAGAAGACCCAGTAACAGACCCTCGTAGACGAACAGCCGTCCGATGGCACCCCGACTCGCGCCCACGGCGCGGCGGAGCGCAATCTGGGGTGCGCGCTGCCGGACCGAGAGGAACAGGGAGATGGCTGCCGTCGCAGTCGACAACAACAAGACGACGATGCCAACCGACCTCAGCAACTGGGCCAGATCGCTGGAGATGCCGGATTGAAGATCGCGTAGCTCAGCCACGGTGGATACCTGGTAGGCACCTGGATCTGCAGGATTGAGCAGCGAGGGGATCGCGGCAGCGACTGGTTCGGCATAGCCCACCTCGGTTTGAACCTCGAGATACTCCTCGGTCGGTAGGGCCAGCATCGGGGAGACGGCCGCCGACACATATAGGACGTCATCGAAGACGGCATCATCACTCGAGTGCAGCACTCCCACGACGGGAACCGGGCGTTGATTCACATAGACCACGACACCGGGGCTCGCTGCTGGCACGCTCAGATCGTCGGCCGCCCGAGCACCAAGGATCGCCACCGGCCCCTCCCATGCATTCTCCAAGAGCTCCCCACTTCCCGTTTCAGCCGCGAGCCCATGGATATCCAAGAACGATCTGGAAACCACGGTGATCCGCCCCGAAAATGTCTCGCCTCCCGCCAGAGGGAGTCTCCGGACAGGATTCTCCCGGGACGGATAGGTCCGAACCGACGCCACCACGGCCACGCCTTCCAGCGATGCCAGTTGTGCGAGCGTTTCGTCCGAAGCCACTGGTCCGGCGTCCGCTGCCGCCCCGGCCGGCGGGTAGACCCGCACCAGATCACTGCCCGCTGTAGTGAGATGTCCAACGACCGAGGCATGGGCGGAGTTTGTGAGCCCCACGGCAGCCACCAAGGCTGCGATTCCCAAGACATGCGCCACCATGACCAGGAATCCTCGGACCGGACGGGTGAGAAGACCGTTCACCCCTTCCGCAACCTCAGCCATGAACCGGCGGGTGAGCGGAACCCGAGCCTTCTGGCGACGTGAGCCACCCCGAGGAAGGTCCGTGCCCGGCGAGAAGTGTGGCGGGGCGGTCGTGCGGCCATCGACCAGCTGGATTCGTCGATCGGCAGCGTCACCGACGAGGGGGTCATGTGTCACCACGACCACGGTGGTTCCAGCAGCATTGATGGCACGAAACAGTCTGATGAGTTGCTCGGAGTTCTCCCGATCGAGGGCGCCAGTCGGTTCGTCAGCTAGCAGTAGCGTCGGTTGGGCCACTATCGCCCGGGCAACGGCCACCCGCTGCTTCTCCCCACCGGATAGCTCAGCTGCCATCCTCGTAGCCTTGTCGGAGAGGCCAATCTGGGTCAGCGCGTGAGTCACCTGTCGATCGATCTCCGATGTCGACATCACTCGCGTACGCAGCGGCAGGGCCACGTTCTCGGCCACTGTTTGTTCGCCCAGAACGTAGGAGTTCTGAAACACGAAGCCGATGGATGTGGATCGCAGTGCATCCCGGTCAGATTCAGTGAGCCCTTCAGTGGCGTCGCCGTTCAGCAGGTAGCTCCCCGACGTTGGCCGGGCCAGCAACCCCAGGATCGACAATAGCGTGGTCTTCCCTGACCCCGAGGCACCCACGATAGCCACGAACTCACCCGGGCGGATCACCAGCGAGGCATCCACGAGCGCACAGACATCTACGGGGCCAGTGATCCGTTTCGTCACCTGTCGGATGACCAGTGCTGCCCCGTTCATGGGCTTACCAGGATTTCGTCGCCTTCCGAAAGCGGCCCCTCGGCCAGGACCGCATAGCCCTCTGCCTGGGAGAGAACGGTGACGCTCACGCGCTCCAGGACATCGGGCTTCTGATCATGAATCCTGTTCACATAAGTCTGGGCTCCCTCATGACGGATGGCCGTCATCGGAACGGCCGGTAGCCGTGCCCCGCCCGGCTTCACCGTAAGAACCACGCTATCTCCCGGAGACAGGTCCAGGTCCGCCGGGAGGGGCACGCTCACGTCATATCCGGCCGGGGCGTCCGGGGAAGCTTCCAGGAAGTCAGACACTGTGGCGACTACGCCGACTGCGGAGTCTCCGCGGGGTGTGGTCACGGTCACATCGGCCTTGGGAGGGAGATGTTCCGCTTGTAGCAAGTCTGCCCGACCCTTGATCATCGGGGCGTGAGTCTCCACGGTGACCAGAGGATGGCTCTCGTCGAGAACAGTGCCCACCGGCGCAAGGAGCGCCACCGCCGACCCATCAGGGACCACCGCCGATTGCTCAAGCGGCAACACGACCTCTGGGGCGACGTCCCGGAATCCGGCCGCTTCCAGGATCTGACTCACCGCATCCCGGGTTGCATCGGTCGCTACAGAGTTCGGCGCCTCATTCAGGGCACCTCGATCTCGGAGAAGTTCCTCGAGGAGCCGCACGTCATTGCCTCGGTCGCCTACGTGAATATCTCGATACAAGGGAACCTCGGCAGGGATGGCCAGGATCGGCCGGCCGGAGACTTCGGCAATAACGTCCCCTGCCGCAAGCGAGGATGCGGGAGTGCTGGGCACTCGGGTGACGACACCTGTGTCCGATTGTGCGCGCGGTCGTACCTTGAGGCGACGTGGTGGTTCCACTACTGCCCGCAGGGCAGTCATGGTTTCCGGGTGACGCAACTCCACCGGTGCCGTCACCCGCAGTTCCTTGAGGGCATTGTCAATGGGCATGGTGTCCACTGTCGGGTTCCACCAGGCCATGGCGCAGGCCCCGGAAAAAGCACCGACGGTGACACCAAGGATGAGTACCCCCAACCGCTGCCGTCGAGCCGTGGTCACTCTACGCCCACCTCCGCAAGAATCTCGCGAGCCTTGCGGACCCGCTCATCCGCGATCCTCTTGATGGCGATGAGTTCGGCCTCATGTTCCTGAATATACTCAACCTGATACCGTGCTTCGATATCGCCGGCACGCTGAGTAATCTGTCGCTCATCGCTGCAGGCGGCTTCCTTCAACATTCCTGCAAGCAACTCTTCCTCGGAAGCGGTTTCGGAGAAAGCGGGGCCTGGCAATTCCTCGTCCCGCTCAACAGCAAGACCTGCCTCACGCAGACATGTCTCAAATTCATCCATGACCGCTCGATACTCTGGGTCCGCCATACTCCGCTGCGAACTATCCACCTCCCCTTGACCCAAACTGGCAGTTTCTTCATCACTGACTGAAGGATCAATGAAACCCAGGGAGAGTACTGCTTCTGTCTTGGCGCAGCGGTCGGCTGTCTGTGAATCCGTATCCAGCCACATCATTCCTGGAGGCCCCGCTGGAAATGGTCGCCATCCGTGCTCAGCAACGAACGGGGCATCCCACACTCCATACCGCCAGTGCATCGCTAGCGGATCCGGCACTGGTTCGATCAGTGACCGGCTGGCCTCGGCGATCACCGCGTCGTCCACCTGCTGCAGACCGGTCACGCAGCGAGCGAATTCGATGCCAGCGGCTGCAGTGACAACCCGGCCCTCAGCTGTCGTCATCCCATAGGCATGTAGCGGCAATCTAATCGACGCTCGCCCCCAATCCAGAACGGCTCTCGTCGATGTTGCGATTGATCGGCTCAATTCCGGTTCGGTCCGCTTCGGAAGGGCAGCGCATCCGACCCCATAGAGTAGAATTGGAACCATAGCACTTCCAGCTAGTATTCGGATTATCACAGGTCGCTGCAAAAGCCCCTCATGCTCTCATGATTGTTATTGAATCTAAGTCTAGGATAGTTTGTTTGGCCCTTCATGGATTCCCATCGCCCACGAAACCAAGGTTTCGTATAGAGCGTCTGTGTCCAAATGGTGTTGTTTCGGTAAGACGAAAATTTATTCCGCGCCGCGTAGTGGAATAGAGGGTTTGAGCAGGCACTTTTACTATAGTTTCGGAATGGAGATGGTGGATCCTGTTGTGGTATAGCATAGAAGGACGAACGATAGTTTGTGTCATTCCATCCACACCCAACAGCACCAGACTTATAGCATTGATTCAGTGCAGCCATTGCCGACGGCGCAGGCGGAGCTATCAATGCAGCAGCCACGACCGCCGCCGCTAAGCCCAACTTTGAAAGGTGGCGAAAGATGCCCTTCCTGAGGGGGGGGTAATCATAAGCGTACTTTAGGGCCACCAGGTCGAGAGGCGCAACAGGCACTTGCGGTGTGCCAACGCCACCACGCTCAGGGTTC
Organism: Propioniciclava sp.; assembly: GCA_047973325.1. Lineage (GTDB taxonomy): Bacteria > Actinomycetota > Actinomycetes > Propionibacteriales > Propionibacteriaceae > Propioniciclava. The sequence goes on from JBKEBU010000076.1 coordinate 11,441, forward strand.
TGAGCGGGGTTGTACCTGAGGTATCAGTCATGGCAGCAGTGGAACAATGGAGGCAGCGCGCGGGGCGTTCTCGGGCGAGTAAGGAGCAGTGGAACCCGCATGGCCAACCCCCCGACTCCCGCGGCCCCACCACCGGCACTGGGTCGCGTCTTGGTGATCATCCCGACCTACAACGAGATCGACAACATCGACATAATCACCGAACGGCTTCAGCAAGCTACCCCAGAGGTCGACATTCTCATTGTGGATGACAACTCCCCCGATGGCACCGGCCGCCGGGCCGACCAGCTCACGGAGGCCAATCCTCAGATCCACGTACTCCATCGGCGGGGCAAAGAGGGCCTGGGTGCTGCCTATCTGGCCGGTTTTGCTTGGGGCCTGGATGCGGGTTACGACGTGCTCGTCGAGTTTGACGCCGATGGCAGCCACCAACCCGAAGAGCTTCCCGCGGTGTTGGCGGCGCTACACACCGCAGATATGGTCAAAGGCAGCCGCTGGATTCCCGGTGGACGGGTCGTCAACTGGCCCAAATCGCGGGAGTTCCTCTCCCGGGGTGGGAGCCTCTACACCCGGCTCATGCTCGGGCTCCCGGTCAAAGACATCACCGGCGGCCTCAACGCCTTTCACGCCGACACCTTGCGGGCTGCTCTGAACCACCCGATTGATCAGCATGGCTACGGAATTCAGCGCGATCTGACGTGGAATGTGTATCGCGCCGGTGGCCGCATCATCGAGGTGCCCATCGAGTTCCGCGAGCGCGAGCGGGGGGACTCCAAGATGGACGGCACTGTGGTGCGCGAGGCCATGCGGTCCACCACCCGCTTGGGGATCCAGCATCGTAGCCAGCAATTGCGCCAAGGCCTGAGCCACCTTGGCAACGCCGCCCGCCCGGTCACTGCGGCGGTCAGACGCCTGGCCGGTGAGGCGCAGACCAAGCTGTCCACGGCCTTAGGCCGGGGCCCATCCCAGAATCCCACCCCAGACGATGCTGAGGCAGAGGGGACTTCTTGATGCGTGCCCGATGGTTGATCCCGCTGGTCCTGCTGGTTGGGGTGATCGCTGAGGTCTGGATTCTGGTGTTTGCGGTTGATCGGCTGGGGATCCTGGCCACCGTCGGCATCCTGGTGGGAATGGCCGTCCTAGGCGGCGTGCTGTGGCGTCGTCAGGGGACCAAGGCGCTGGCATCGTTGGCCGAGATGCCTGCCGACGCCGGGGGAGCGGGGCGCCGGGTCACCGATGCGGCCCTCGTCGTGATCGCCGGCGGGCTGTTGATCCTACCCGGATTCATAAGCGACCTGCTCGCGCTGTTCTGCCTGCTACCGGGAACCCGGGCCGTTGCCCGCCAACTAGTCGCTGCGATCGGGTCAACTATCACCCGGCCCTATCGCACCCAGCTGAACCTCATGGACGTGCGCATTCATCCCGACACTGTCGTGCCCGGCGAGGCTGTTCCGGAGGATCCAACATCGTCACGCACGCAGCCCCGCAG
>JBKEBU010000079.1:0-6779 GCA_047973325.1 Propioniciclava sp.
AGATCAGCTGCGACAGGCTACTAGCGATCTACGTCAGTGCCGGGTGAGCGCTGGCGCCACCGCATTGTCGACCAGGGAGAGCGCCGCCCCGATGGCCATGTGCATGTCCAGGTACTTATAGGTGCCGAGCCGCCCCCCAAACCACACCTGTGGCTCGCGTTCGGTCAACGCTCGGTAGGACAGGAGTCGCTGTCGATCAGCCTCGGTGTTTATCGGGTAGTAGGGCTCGTCGCCTCGCTGAGCAAACCGGGAGTACTCCCGCATGATCACGGTGGCATCCGTCGGGTAGTCCCGTTCTGGATGGAAGTGCCGGAACTCGTGGATCCGGGTGTAGGGAACGTCGGGATCGGCATAGTTCATGACCGAGGTCCCTTGGAAGTCCCCGATCTCCAGCACCTCTTGCTCCAAGTCGATAGTCCGCCATCCCAGTTCCCCGGCGGCGTAGTCGAAGTATCTGTCCACCGGGCCGGTGTAGACAACGGGTACCTGGCCGGTGACCTCCGCCTTGGTCACCGGCCCGGACGCGGCGAAGAAGTCGGTCCCCAGAAGTACCTCAATCCGAGGATGATCCACCATGCGTTCGAACCAGGCGGTGTACCCATCGACCGGGAGCCCTTCGTAGCGATCGTTGAAGTACCGATTGTCGTAGGTGTAGCGAACCGGGAGCCGGCTGATGATAGAGGCGGGGAGGTCCGCTGGATCTGTTTGCCATTGTTTGGCGGTGTAGTGCATCACGAAGGCCTCATACAGCGGTCGCCCGATCAGCGAGATCCCCTTCTCCACGAAGTTCGTAGGTTCTCGTCCGTCCAGTTCTGCTGCCTGCTCAGCGATGAGGGCTCGGGCCTGCTCCGGCCCGTAGGCGGCGCCGAAAAACTGGTTGATCGTGCCGAGGTTGACCGGCATCGGGTACACCACCCCCCGATGGGTGGTGTAGACCTTGTGAACGTAGTTCGTGAAACCAGTGAACCTATTGACGTAGGCCCACACGCGTTCGTTGCTGGTATGAAACAGGTGGGCCCCGTACCGGTGCACTTCAATCCCCGTGCGCGGCTCGGGCTCGGAATAGGCATTGCCACCCAGATGGGAGCGGCGGTCTATCACCAGTACGCGCATCCCCAGCTGCTCAGCCAGCCGTTCGGCCACTGTCAGCCCGAACAGGCCAGCACCCACGACGACCAGGTCCGCGTTCAGCACGCCTGTCCCCTTCTTGTTGGCCGTGACTCGGCTCGGGCCGGGTCTGTGCGTCAGCCTAGTGGCCCTGGCCGCCAGCCTCCGTCCACGTATCGTGGGAGTCATGAAGGTCGCCCTCGCCCTCGGCTCTGGCGGAGCTCGTGGCTACGCCCATATCGGGGTCATCGCCGAACTCAAGGCGCGCGGTCACGAGATCGTAGCCATCTCCGGCTCATCCATGGGGTCGGTGGTGGGTGGTCTGGAGGCGGCCGGGCGGCTTGATGCCTACGTTGAGTGGGTGTCGACGCTCACCCAGCGGGATGTGTGGCGGCTGCTGGACCCGGCGATTACTGGCCCGGGAGCCTTCTGGGGGCGGCGGGTCATGGACCGGGTGGCGGATCTGCTGCCCGGCGCCCGGATCGAGGATCTCCCGATTCCATTTACAGCGGTCGCCACCGACTTGCGGGCCTCGCGGGAGGTTTGGTTCCAGCACGGGGCGCTCGCCACCGCGATGCGCGCCTCAATAGGGATTCCGAGCATTTTCACGCCGATAGTCGTCCATGGGCGGCTGCTCGCCGATGGCGGTCTGCTCAACCCGGTTCCTATGGAGCCGCTGCTCGGGGCGGTCGCAGACGTCACGGTGGCGGTAAGCCTCTCCGGCAAGCATGAGGAGCATCTCAGCCAGCAGCCGGTCTCCGAGTCGGCCGATACCGTGGGCCTGCTGGGCGACCTGACCGGCCGACTCCGCCGCGGCGTGGTCGCCGGGGTCGCCGCTGGCACAGGCCAGGTCCGCGGCGTAGTGGAGCGGTGGAGTGCCCGCTTCGCTGCCGCCGACGATCATGATGATTCCGAGCCTCTGGAATACGCCGAGATTCCCCGCGGGTTGCGTACCACCGATGTGCTCTCACTCTCCCTGGAGACCACCCAGGCGCTGATCACCCGGCTGCGGATGGCCTCTACCCCACCGGACCTGTATCTGGAGTTCAGCCGGGACCTGGCCGAAGTCTTTGATTTTCACCGGGCAACCGAGCTGATCGACATCGGCCGCTCAACCGCAGCCCAAGCCCTGGACACCCGCGGCTGGTAATCCACAGTCCTCAACGGACCCATCCGTCCCCATGATTCAGGGGCGAACAGATCCTGAAAGCCGATGAGGCCCGATCCGGGATCACTCTGCGGCACCGTGAAGACCTTCCGGAAGAGCGAGAGGGGACACCGACGCGTTCGCGGAGATGTCCAGGATTCGAATCTACGACTCGACCGAAGGATTGGCCGCTGACAGCGCTGGCGTTGTTGTCGGCACCGCCACGTCCGAGGCGGTGACTGCGGGACCTAGGCTACGCCGCTCCCGGCGCTCCGCCCGGGAGCGGTGGCCCTGACGGGCAGTTCTGGTCATCGCGTGTTGGTATCGCTGTGGTTCGTCGAGGCCGGGGTCTGCTGAGTTCACCGAACGGTACCGAGATCTGGTGAGGGCAGTTCTGACTCGGCAGCAGCACCACACGCGCCGCCGCAAGAGGCCACATCGACAACACGTTGTCGATGTTCTAGGCGCAAGCGCCTAGAGTTCGACAACGTGACCGACTCTTCGCATTGGGTGCTCACCCTCGTCTGCCCGGACAAGCCCGGCATCGTCCACGCCGTGACCGGAGCCGTTGCGACGGCGCAGGGCAACATCACCGAGATGCAGCAGTTCTCCTCCACCGATACCGACACCTTCTTTATGCGGGTTCAGGTCCAGTCCGGATTCGAGCGGTCATCCTTCGAGGAGTCGATTCGGCCGCTGGCGGCCTATCTGAGGGCCGATTGGCATCTAGACGAGGTGGATCGACCCCGACGGACGTTGGTGCTGGCCTCCACCGCCGCACATTGCCTGAACGACCTGCTGTTTCGGCAACGCGCCGGGCAGCTTCCGATAACGATCACCCGGGTGATGGCAAATCATCCCGATTTGGGCCAGCTGGCTGCCTTCTACGACGTTCCCTTCTCCGACCACGTGGTCGTGCCGGAGACCAAGACTGCCTTCGAGCAAGAGGTGCTCCGGGTGGTGACCGAAGCCGATATCGAACTCGTGGTCCTCGCCAGATATATGCAGATCCTCTCCCCCGACCTGTGCCAGGCACTCGCGGGCCGCGCCATCAACATTCACCACTCGTTCTTGCCCGGTTTCGTCGGAGCCAGCCCCTACCGCCAGGCTCACAGCCGCGGGGTGAAGCTCATTGGGGCCACCGCGCACTTCGTAACCCCAGAACTGGACGAGGGCCCAATCATCGAGCAGAACGTCACCCGGGTGGATCATACGAAGACCCCGGCTCAACTCGCGGCGATCGGCCGGGATCAGGAGTCGGTCACACTGGCTGCAGCAGTCCGGCTCTGCGCTGAGCACCGGGTTTTCCTCGATGGTCAGCGCACGGTCATCTTTCACTGACCCCGGGCCATCGTGATCCTCGGCCTTCGTCCCGGTACCGTTCGGTGAACGCATCGACCCGGCCATCGACGAACCACAGCGATACCAACACGCGATGACCAGAACTGCCCGTCAGGGCCACCGCTCCCGGGCGGATCCCCGGGAGCAGCCTAGCGACCCTTGGTCGCTAGAACTCAGTGCCTGTCTTGGGTTCAGGCAGCGACGGAATCAGGTTCCCGATATTCGCCATCATCGCCAGTGAGAGGATCGACAACCCGACCTGCACCACACCAGTCCCAGACTCGGAGTTCAAAGGCGGGCCTCGGTAGATTGTGATGGTGATCAAGTACCTCGGGAGCAAGCGCGCGCTGGTTCCAATCCTGGGGGAGATCGCGGCCGTCTCGGAAGCCTCCGCGGCAATCGACCTGTTCACCGGCACCACCCGGGTGGCTCAGGAGTTCAAGCGCCGCGGGCTTGAGGTCCTGGCCAATGACACCGCCACCTATTCAGAAGCGCTTGCCGACTGCTATATCGGCACCGACGCCAGCGCCATCAACCATGACGAACTGCGCGGCACCTTGGATCTGTTGAATCGGTTGCCCGGCAAGCGCGGCTATGTCACCCAGACCTTCTGCGAGGATGCCCGCTACTTCCAGCCCAAGAATGGCGAACGCATCGACGCCATCCGAGACGCGATTGAGGAGAACTATCGCACCTCCTGGATGCGGCCCATCCTGCTGACCAGCCTGCTATTGGCCGCCGACCGGGTCGACTCCACCACAGGGCTGCAGATGGCCTACCTCAAGCAATGGGCACCGCGGGCGTATCGTGACCTGGATCTGCGGATGCCCGCGCTGCTCCCGGGCACCGGGAGAACAGCGTGTCAGGATGCCATAGCCCTAGCCAAGAAGCTTCCCCAGACCCCCCTGATGTACCTGGACCCGCCCTATAACCAGCACCGGTACTTCACTAACTATCACGTGTGGGAAACCCTCATCCGGTGGGATGCGCCCGAACCCTATGGCGTCGCCCGCAAGCGCCTGGATTCCCGCGATGCCTCAACCAAAAGCCGCTACAACGGGAAACGCAGCATGCCTGCCGAGATGCGGCAGCTGCTCGGGTCCATCCGGGCAGAACTCGCCGTGGTGTCCTACAACAACGAGGCGTGGATCGAGCCGGACGAGATGATGTCGAGCCTGCGCGAAGCCGGCTTCGAGGAGGTGCGACTGCTGGCCTTCGACTACAAGCGCTACGTGGGGGCCCAGATCGGAATCCACAGCCCTTCCGGGAAGAAGGTGGGCCAGGTGAGCCACCTCCGCAATCTGGAGTACCTCTTCCTGGCCGGGCCCAGTCCGCTGGTGGCAGCGAGCGCCGCTCGTGTCGACGAGCTCAGGCCTCAACCCCCTGATCCCAGCTGACCAGATCCCAACCGGAGTCAGGATCACCGTCGATAGTGAGGACCGCGGTGTTCCCGAGCGAACCCGGCCCCCACTTCGTGGGCTCGATCCCCCGCACCCGCGCCGTCACCCAGGTGCGCAGCGCCGCCCCGTGGCTCACGGCTGCGGCAGCAGCGTCGCCCGCGGCCACGATTGCGTCAATAGCAGCGTCAAACCTGGTCAGGAACGCATGCGCATCTTCGCCGGATTCCATACTGGCGGTAAGATCACCCTCTCCCCAGGCCACCAGCATGTCGATATAGCCCTGCCATTCCGGGCTCATCTCCTCAGCACCGGCCAGAATCTCACCCAGCCCTGGCAGGATCGCCACCTCGATGCCGTGGGCCGATGCCAGGGGTGCTGCGGTTTGCTGGGTCCGGACCCGATCGGACGCATACAGGGCGGTAATCGCGGATCCGTTCAGCCGCTCGACTAGCGACACCGCCTGGTCGCGGCCAGCTTCATCCAGATCGGCCCCTGGGGCCGCTGTGTCCAACAGCCGCTCAACATTGGAGCGGGTACGGCCATGGCGGATGAGGTGAAGACGCATAATCGCACCTTATCGGTGCCGACCTGGGAGAACAGATGAACTGCGGTGGGCCACGGTGCTAGGTTCATGCATGCAACCATCTGCCATCGTCGCATCACGAAGGAAAAATCTCATGAGCACCGCACCTGTCAAGGTGGCCGTCACCGGCGCAGCCGGTCAGATCTGCTACAGCCTGCTGATCCGCATCGCAAGCGGCGGATTGCTGGGTCCGGAACAGCCGGTGGAGCTCCGCCTGCTGGAGATTACCCCCGCGCTCAAGGCCCTCGAAGGGGTGGTGATGGAGCTCGACGACTGCGCGTTCCCGTTGCTCAGTAATGTTGAGATCGGCGACGACGCGACCCAGGTTTTCGACGGGGTGAATCTGGCGTTGCTGGTCGGCGCTCGGCCTCGCACGGCCGGCATGGAGCGCGGTGATCTGCTGAGCGCGAACGGTGCCATCTTCACCGGTCAGGGCAAGGCCTTGAATGATGTTGCTGCCGATGACGTCAAGGTGCTGATCACCGGCAATCCGGCCAATACCAATGCGCTGATCGCGATGCACAACGCTCCCGATATCCCCCAGGAGCGTTTCAATGCACTCACCCGGCTCGATCACAACCGAGCCATCGGCCAGGTTGCCGCGAAGCTGGGCGTGCCGGTGACCCAGATCTCCCAGATGACAATCTGGGGCAACCACTCCGCCACCCAGTACCCGGATGTATTTCACGCCCACGTAGGCGGCCAGAGCGTCGCTGAGGCCGTCGGAGATCAGGCCTGGATCGAAAATGACTTCATTCCGACGGTGGCCAAGCGTGGCGCGGCCATCATCGACGCCCGCGGTTCCAGTTCGGCCGCGTCGGCGGCCAACGCGACCATCGAGCACATGCGCGACTGGGTGGTGGGCACTCCTGAGGGCGATTGGGTCTCCATGGCGGTACCATCGGATGGCTCCTATGGCGTTCCCGAAGGTCTCATCTCGTCCTTCCCGTGCACGGTGGCCGACGGCTCCTACGCCATCGTTCAAGGACTCGATATCGACGATTTCAGCCGCGCCAAGATAGATGCGTCGGTAGCTGAACTGGCCGACGAGAAGGCCGCCGTCACCGAGCTGGGACTTATCTAGATCAGTAAGTCCAAGGGGTGCTTGTGTCGGCGTGGCGTGCGGGGGATGTGGTGAGGGTGTCCAAGAGTCGGTGTTACTAACCCATTCTCAGAACATTGGAGGTTCTGGTGGACACCG
>JBKEBU010000121.1:0-38474 GCA_047973325.1 Propioniciclava sp.
TACCGTACCGCAGTGGTTGAGGTACGACGCTCAATGCCTGGAGGGGCGCGTTCCCCGGGAATACCCGGGCGCGACCCGGAGTTGAGTCTGCTGTGCTCAACTCGTCGGTTGAGTGCGCTAGGCTCAACCCGAACAATCCGCACTATTGGAGGTAACTCACTATGGCCCGTGCAGTCGGTATCGACCTCGGCACTACCAACTCTGTCGTCGCTGTTCTCGAGGGCGGCGAGCCCACTGTCATCCCCAATGCCGAGGGCGCCCGCACGACGCCGTCGGTGGTGGCCTTCGCCAAGGGTGGTGAGGTCCTCGTCGGCGAGGTCGCCAAGCGGCAGGCCGTCACCAATGTGGATCGCACGATTCGCTCGGTCAAACGTCACATGGGTACAAATTGGTCGATAGACATCGACGACAAGGGCTACACCGCTCAGGAGATCAGTGCCCGCACCCTGATGAAGCTCAAGCGGGATGCTGAGGCCTATCTCGGGGAGTCAGTGACCAACGCGGTCATCACCGTACCGGCGTATTTCGGTGACGCCGAGCGCCAGGCGACCAAGGAGGCCGGCGAGATCGCGGGCCTCACAGTAGATCGCATCATCAATGAGCCCACCGCCGCAGCCCTGGCCTATGGCCTGGACAAGGGCGATATCGAGCAGACGGTGCTCGTCTTTGACCTCGGGGGAGGCACCTTCGATGTATCGCTGCTGGATATTGCCGACGGCGTCTTTGAGGTGAAGGCCACCAAGGGTGACAACCGCCTCGGCGGCGATGACTGGGATCAGCGCGTCGTCGATTGGATGGTGACGCAGTTCAAGAACGGCAATGGGATCGACCTGAGCAAGGACAAGATGGCTCGTCAGCGGCTCCAGGAAGCTGCCGAACGCGCCAAAATCGAACTCAGCTCTGCCCAGGAAACCAACATCAACCTGCCCTACATCACCGCGGGCGAAGCGGGGCCGCTCCACCTGGATCTCAAGCTCACCCGGGCTGAGTTCCAGCGGATGACCCAGGACCTCCTGGATCGGTGCCGGGCTCCCTTCAACAATGTCATCAAGGACGCGAGCACGTCGATTGACAAAATCAACCAGGTCATCCTGGTTGGTGGCTCCACCCGGATGCCTGCGGTGGCCGATCTGGTGAAGGAGCTCACCGGGGGCAAGGAGCCCAACAAGGGCGTCAATCCCGATGAGGTCGTAGCCCTGGGCGCCAGTCTGCAGGCCGGCGTGCTCAAGGGCGAAGTCAAGGACGTGCTGTTGCTTGATGTGACCCCGCTCTCGCTCGGTATCGAGACCAAGGGCGGCGTGATGACGAAGATCATCGAGCGCAACACCACGATCCCCACGAAGCGTTCCGAGATCTTCACGACGGCGGATGACAACCAGCCTTCGGTGATGATCCAGGTGTACCAAGGGGAGCGTGACTTCGCCCGGGACAATAAGTCGCTGGGCAACTTTGAACTGACTGGCCTGATGCCGGCGCCCCGTGGCGTGCCGCAGATCGAAGTCACCTTCGATATCGACGCCAATGGCATCGTCCATGTGAACGCCAAGGACATGGCGACTGGTAAGGCGCAGTCCATGACGGTCACTGGTGGTTCCGCGCTGGGCAAGGACGATATTGACCGCATGGTCAAAGATGCCGAAGCTCATGCTGAGGATGATCGCAAGCGTCGGGAGGCCGTTGAAATGCGGAACGAGGCTGATGCGCTGGCATTCCGTACCGAGAAGCTCCTGGAGGAGAACTCCGAGTCACTCACCGACGATGTCAAAGCGCCGGTGGCGGAATCGCTTGAAGTCCTCAAAGAAGCGCTCAAGGGGGAAGACAACGACGACCAGGTGAAGGCCGCCATGGATGACCTGAACGAGAAGGCGTCGGCGATGGGCCAGGCGATGTATGCGGCGGCGCAGGCCGCGCAGCAGGCGGAATCCGCGGACGAGGGAGCGGCTGACGGATCGGCCGAAGAGCCCGCGGACGAGGGTGATGACGTCGTCGACGCGGAGATCGTTGACGAGGGCACCGAGAACAAGTGACACCGGTTGGGTGCGGAGGGTCCACCCCCTCCGCACCCACCATCACCCCTGAACGCGAGGCCTGGAGACGAGGAGCTAGTTCGTGACAGACAACAACCATGAGGATCCGCAGGTGCGGCCGGATGAAGAACCCGCCACCGAGGAGGCAGCCGGGGGCGACGAATTCGATGTACCGCAGGATGCCTCGCAGTTGCTGGATCCCCCCGAGGCCGGAGCCGATATCCCGGCAGAGGCATCAGCGGCCGAACGCGCCGGATCACCCGACGGCACCGCCGCACAGCAGAGCGATGCGGAGCAGGCGCTTGCGGAGCGCACCGCCGACCTGCAACGGCTGCAAGCCGAGTACGTCAACTACAAGCGGCGAGTAGATCGTGACCGGGACCTGGCCCGAACTCGCGGAATCGAAGCCGTTATCGTCGATCTGCTGCCGGTGCTGGACGGTATTAGTGCCGCCGAGCAGCATGATGAACTGACTGGGGGCTTCAAGATGGTGGCCGATGAGTTGGCGAAAGTGGCTGCCAAATACGGTTTGGCTACTTTTGGGGAGGTAGGCGAACCCTTTGACCCCACGCAGCATGAGGCGCTCATGCACGTCCCATTTGAGGGCGACCATGAGGTGACCGTGGTCTCCGCGGTGATGCAGCGGGGAGCGAAGCTCAACGATCGGGTGATCCGTCCCGCTCGTGTGGGCGTGGCAGATCCAGACTGATACTAGGAAGGAGGCGCGTTGTGAGTACGAAGGACTGGATCGAAAAGGACTACTACAAGGTGCTGGGCGTCTCCAAAGATGCCAAACCAGACCAGATCAAGAAGGCATTCAGGAAACTGGCCCGGGAGAACCATCCGGATCAGAATCCCGGTAATACGGCGGCAGAGCAGCGCTTCAAAGAGGTATCGGAGGCCAACTCAGTGCTCTCCGATCCCGCCAAGCGTAAGGAATACGACGAGCAGCGCAGCCTGTTCGGCGGCGGGGGTTTCCGGTTCCCGGGGGGTGGCGGATCGGCAGGATCGGCAGGGCCCTCCATGGAGGACCTTTTCCGCAACGCCTCCTCAGGAGACGCCAACATCTCGGATCTTTTCGGCAATCTTTTCGGCGGCACCACCAGCCGGCGCAGCACCCGAAATCCGCGGCGGGGTACCGACATCGAGGGTGAAGTCAGCATTGACTTCACCCAGGCGGTGGAAGGCACGACCGTGACCATGCAGACCGTCTCCGACACTCCATGTCCGACCTGTCACGGGACTGGGGCAAAGTCTGGGACCGTTCCGCGGGTGTGCCCGACCTGCGAAGGTGCGGGGATGAAGGCCGCTCAGTCGGCGACCGGGTTTTCAATCGCGGAGCCCTGTCCCGACTGTCGGGGGCGCGGGCTGATCGTGGATGACCCCTGCCCCGACTGCGGTGGTTCGGGCCGGGGCCGGTCGACGCGATCGATGCAGGTGCGCATCCCCGCGGGCGTGAGCGATGGCCAGCGCATCCGGATAAAAGGCAAGGGCGGGGCGGGCGAGAACGGCGGCGCCGCCGGCGATCTCTACGTCTTGGTGCAGGTGCGCTCTCATCCGTTGTTTGGCCGGAAAGGGGACAATCTCACGTTGGAGGTGCCGGTTACCTTCAGTGAGGCTGTGCTCGGTGCTGAGATTGAGGTGCCAACGCTCACTGGCGGACGGGTGCGTCTTCGGGTCCCGGCGGGGACACCCAATGGGCGCACCTTCCGGGTGCGGGGCAAGGGGGTTCGTAAGAGTAGTGGCAGCCAGGGGGATCTCTTGGTCACGATAGATGTACAAGTACCGCAAACGGTGAGTGCCGAGGCGACTGAGGCCCTCCGCAGCTTCGATGCTGCGGTGGGGGTGACCGACCCGCGCGCTGCGATGTTCTGATCTGCTCATGACTGAGGAGAATCTTCCGGCCCGGGTGGATGCCGACGCGCCGCTGTTCACGGTGACGGTGGCGGCGCGCCTGGCCGAGATGCATCCGCAGACGCTGCGGGGCTACGACCGGCTCGGCTTGGTCGTGCCGCGGCGGTCGCGCGGTCGCGGACGCCGCTACTCGCTGCGGGATGTGGCCCGGTTACGTCACGTTCAGTACCTGTCCCAAGAGCGGGGGGTCAACCTGGAGGGCATCCGGCAGATTCTGGCCTTGGAGGAGAAGCTTGATGAGGTGCAGGCTCAGGTGGCTCATCTTCTCGATTTGATCGCGCAGCAGGAGAGTACGCCGGGGTCGAGACTCTTCACAGCGGGTTCCGCCGGGCAGGTCAACCTGGGTCGCGCCTACCGGGCGCGGACGCCGCGAGCGTTGACCGCCGGCCGCTGAGACCGGAACTTTAAAGTTCTTGACTGGCCCGTCTCCCAAATAGATTCGATCTGTTTGGCTGGGTGTGATTCAATCGGCAGGTGATCACCCCCGAGCGTTGTAGCGTGCCTTGATGAGCGGACTCACCGCAGCTTCGGCACGTATTTGGCGTCGCATTGGCGTGCATGCGCGCGCCGCTTTGTTACGCGGCCTGTCCCGGAGGGATTTGCGCGTGATTCTGGCTGATGTCGCGCGGGTCCGGGCCATGGCCATGACGGAGGTTGAGCTGATGGCGAGTTGGCGTGAGGACCCGTTCGTGTCACCGTCCGCCAGTGACCCGCGGCGGCTGCTGGCTACCCAGGCCCGGTTGTGGCAGGCGCTCCCCGCCGAATTCACACCGCTGGAGCTGAGCCCCTTGACCGCGCTGGGATCGGTGACCAAGCTGAGTGGAACCGGGCAGAATCGGGTGATCAGCAGCATGCGCGGAAGCGAATCTGTCTACGACCCGGTACATCCGTTGGCTCTGGAAGCGTCGCGCCGGCGCCGTTCGGGGCATACCCGGGTCCATTTGGCTGCCTGCCACCACATCGCGCAGGCGTGGGATTCGCCGAACGAGCCCAGGCATGAAACCAGGTTTGGTGCAGTCTCCAGTGCGCCTGAGGGTGGTAGCTACGTCAGCGAGTTGGCCCTGTTGGGGCTGCACCTCGGCTTCTGGGCGCACCTGCTACCAGCGTTGTCGCCAACCGCCCGCGTCGAAGTGGTGTCGTGGGACCCGGTGGTGAGAACCCGGATTGAGGAGTCGGGAATCACCGGTCACGAGTGCATCACCTGGGGCACCGACGGCCCTACGTGGCGGCACCCTTATATGGTGGCTGGATTCCGGATTGTCACCGGCGAGGATGATGTCTTGGGCGATGGGGGGTTGGTGCCGTGGACGCAAATGCTCACCGGCAACCGGAAGGACCGGTGCGTGGTCTCCGGGATCAGCGTGGACAGATTGTCGGCCTCTCCGGAAGTCTCTGGCTGAATCGTGCTCGGCGGGGGAAGACTCACTCATGAGAGAAACCACCGTCGATCGGGTGCTCCTGGTGGTTGAGCTGATCCCGGTCGGTCGGGTCGCGTCCTACGGTGACATCGGCCGTCTGGCCGGAGTGGGGCCGCGTGCTGTGGGGTGGGTCTTGCGTCACTATGGAAACGAGGTGCCCTGGTGGCGGGTGACCACCGCCTCCGGAGAGTCGCCGGTGATTGACCAGGCCCGCCCCCATTGGGAGCATGAAGGCATCGTGGTCCGCCCTGATGGACGAGGCTGTCGCCTAGCCAGCTATCGGGCCGACCCGCATCAATTGGCCGCAGACCTGTCCGAGGCTGACCAGGCTGGATAGCACACCCGATCTCGGTGCTGTCTCCGCCCGCTGGCCGGGATCACGCTGAAACCAGTGTGTTGGAGTGGCCTACGCTCGGTCCCAGGTGGAAGGGGAGCTATGACCGAGTTTTGGCCCGGGCGGTTCGCGGGGCAGGTGGCGCTGGTCACCGGAGCCTTGGGGGGACTGGGGTCGGCGGCTGTGCGACGGCTCCAGACTGAGGGAGCAACCGTCATCCGCACCGATGTCCGGATTGCGGTGGACGCTCTTGGCGATCCGGAGCCTTCGGTCTCGTTGGATGTGACGGATCCCCAGGGGTGGCAAGCGGTCGTGTCCGGGATCCAGGACACCTTCGGCCGGATCGATGGCCTGCTGATGTGCCACGGAGCGCAGGGTCCGGAACGACCCGTGGAGGAGGTTCCGGTGGCAGGCTGGCAGCGGACGCTCGAGATCAACCTGTCGGGATGCTTCTATGGGTTGCAAGCTGTGGTGCCGGTGATGAAGGCCGCCCAGTATGGGCGTATCGCGGTACTCTCCTCGATCGCCGGTCGGGACGGCAATGAGAACATGGCCGCCTACTCGGTGTCGAAAGCGGGGGTGATTGCGCTGGTGAAGTCGGTAGCCAAAGAAACCGCTCGGCATTCGATCACCGTGAATGCGGTGGTGCCGGCCATGATGGATACCCCGCTGCTGGCCGATCTCAGCCCCGAACGCAATGCTATGTTGCTCGCCCGGGTGCCGATGGGGCGCACGGGCACGCCGGACGAGTTCGCGGCGATGGCGGCCTGGTTGTTGTCGCCGGAGTGCAGCTTCACCACCGGTCAGGGGTTTGACCTCTCCGGTGGGCGCTACACCGGGTGACTACCGGGGCTCCGCCTCTGACCGCCTGGCAACGGCTAAGTCGCCGCGATGTCCACTGAACCCGGCCCGCAACCCCTCCACCCGAGGGATCACCCATACTGTCTAGAGCCGGTGTGCGCCTGCGATAACCCCGCGGGTATCGAAGACGCAGGCGGCGCGCTGAGCAAGATCCTCAAGGCCCAGGCTGTCATGGGGTTGGAGGACCACGGTTAGATCGGCCTGCGCCAAGGCATCGTCGAGTTGGGGAACCCGAGGCAGTGTCTGGTCGGCGACGTGCCACTGCGCTACATACGGATCGTAGAACGACACTGCCGCATGTTTCTGGAGGAGAAGTTCGGCCACCGGCACCGCAGGCGACTCCCGCTGATCGGCGATGTTTGGCTTGTACGTCACCCCCAGGATCAGGATGTCGGAGCCGTGGAGTGGCTTCCTTTGCTCATTCAGCAGATCGGCGATCCGAGAGACGACGTAGGCGGGCATGGCGGCATTGACCTCTTGGGCCAGCTCGACGAATCTGAATGGCACCCCTAGTTCCTTGCGGATTTCGTAGGACAGGTAGTTGGGATCGATAGGAATGCAGTGCCCACCGACTCCGGGTCCGGGGGTGAACTTCATGAAGCCGAAGGGCTTGGTCTCGGCGCCGCGGATAACTTCCCAGATGTCAATGCCCAACTCATGACAGAACCGGGCCATCTCGTTCACCAGGGCGATGTTGACGTGACGGAAGGTATTTTCCAGCAGCTTGGCGGTCTCTGCTTCTCGGGTTCCCCCGAGTACCACCACGGTGTCGATGAATTGCTCATAGAAGGACGCTGCTGCAGCTGTTGCCTCCGGAGTCACGCCACCGACGAGTTTGGGGGTATTGGCCATGCCGTAGTCGGTTCGGCCCGGGTCTACCCGTTCGGGGCTGAAGGCCAGGAGAAAGCCCTCGCCGTGGGTGAGCCCGGAGGCCGCTTCGAGAATCGGCTGGCACACCTCTTCGGTGGTGCCCGGGAACGTCGTGGACTCCAGGATGACCACCGACCCCTGTCGAAGGTGGGGGCCGACCATCTGGCATGCCGATTCCACGAACTGCAGGTCGGGTGCGCCACCGTTCTTCAAGGGAGTGGGCACGCAGATGACGATGGTGGAACTCTCGGCCACGCAACTGGCGTCGGTGGTGGCGCGGAACTGAGCTGTCAGCATCGCGGCAATGTCTGAGTCGGACAGATCGTCCACGTGGGAGCGCCCTGCGTTCAGGGCATCCACCACGGAGGAGGAGGTGTCGAGGCCCCAGACGTGAATCCCCGCCGCGGAGGCTGCCTGAGCGAGTGGCAGCCCGACGTAGCCCTGCCCGACGATGGTGACGGTTCCCATAGCCACACAATCTACAGATGCTGACCGAGGGATGTGCCTGCGCCATGACGCGCGATGTTGGCCACATGCGTGATCCGAGGACTCATGATCAAGGGCAATGGCGAGAAAGGGCGCTGGCGGTCTACCGGACTGCCGTGTTTCTGTCGGGAATGGTGGCCGTGGGCGTGTTCTGCACGGTTCGGCTTAGTCGTGAGTTGCTGGGCCGCGGTGGTTGATGCCCGTGCGATTTCGTTCACCCCACGCGGACGGCGGTCTGGTCGAGTTGAACTACCTCGCCCCCGTGTAACTGGCGTCCCCGGCGGGTTTCGATCTCCCCGTTCACCCGCACCTGCTGCTCCTGGAGGAGGGCGCGCGCCTGGGCTCCGGACTCAGCGAGGTTCGCCAGCTTGAGGAACTGGCCTAGCCGGATGCTTCCGCCCACGTCGATCGTGTCCATAGGCCTATCTCACCATGCTCCGTGGACGAGTAGCCATACCCTCCGAATCAGGGTGATGAGGGGGGAATACCTCATCCTTCGGGAGAGTTGAGTCTGGTGTACTCAACTTTGCCAAGCTGAGTTCGATTTCGATCCTGATGGAGGAGACTGACTCTATGGACACTGCGAAGCTGACCACCCGCAGCCGGGACGCCGTCTCGGCCGCCCTCCGCAATGCCCTGACAACCGGAAATCCGCAGGCGGAGCCCAGCCATCTACTGCATGCCATGCTGATGGTGCCTGATAACACCGTTGGGGCGTTGCTCACCGCCGTGGGTGTGGATCCGGTGGCGATGGATGCTGCCGCCCAGACTGCGATCACGAAACTTCCCAGCTCAACCGGATCATCGGTGCAGCAGCCCAGCCTGTCTGGCTCCTTGGCTCGGGTGCTCGCCGATGCCGAGACCCGCGCGGAGAAGCTGGGCGATGCCTTTGTGGCCACTGAGCACCTGCTGATCGGGTTAGCGGCGGTGGCGTCTGACATGAGCACCCTCCTCTCTGGGGCCGGTGCGACCGCCGAGGCACTGGCTACGGCCTTCAACGACGCCCGGGGGGACAAGCGCGTCACCTCGGCCGAATCCGAGGGTGGGGAATCGGCCCTGGACAAGTATTCGGTGGACCTCACCGAACGCGCCCGGGAAGGCACCCTGGATCCGGTGATCGGCCGCGATACCGAGATCCGCCGGGTGGTGCAGGTGCTCAGCCGACGCACGAAGAACAACCCGGTGCTCATCGGGGAGCCCGGCGTCGGCAAGACGGCTGTGGTTGAAGGGCTGGCTCAGCGGGTCATTGCTGGGGACGTGCCGGACTCCCTCAAGGGCCGACGGGTGGTCAGCCTGGATCTGTCGAGCATGGTGGCCGGGGCTAAGTACCGCGGCGAGTTCGAAGAACGCCTCAAGGCGGTCCTCGCCGAGATCAAGGACTCTGCCGGTCAGGTGGTCACCTTCATAGATGAACTGCACACCGTGGTCGGTGCGGGGGCCTCCGGTGACAGTTCTATGGATGCGGGCAACATGCTCAAGCCGATGCTCGCCCGGGGTGAGCTTCGGATGATCGGAGCCACCACACTGGATGAATATCGGGAGCGCATCGAATCTGATCCGGCACTGGAGCGCCGGTTTCAGCAGGTCTTCGTCGGCGAACCGAGCGTGGAGGATACCATCGCCATCCTGCGTGGACTACGGGAACGCTATGAGGCCCATCACAAGGTGCGGATCACCGACGGGGCGCTGGTGGCAGCGGCCCAGTTGTCGAGCCGCTATGTCACCAGCCGACAGCTGCCGGACAAGGCGATCGATCTTATAGATGAGGCCGCCTCGCGGCTGCGGATGGAGATTGACTCCTCACCCGAAGAGGTCGACCAGCTACGCCGCAGCATCGACAGGATGACCATGCAGGCGTTCGCGCTGGAGAAGGAGGATGACGCCGCCTCGACCGAGCGCTACGCCCGGCTCAGTGCGGAGCTTGCCGATGCCAAGGAGGAACTGCGCGGGCTGGAGGGCCGCTGGGAGGCTGAGAAGGAGGGGCTCAACCGGGTTGGCGAGATCAAGGCCGAGATCGACAGGGTCCGGGCGGAGGCTGAGCGGGCCCAGCGGGAGGGCGATCTGACCAGTGCCTCCCAGATCCTCTACGGTCAGATCCCGCAGCTGGAGGCCGAGCTTGAGCAGGCGGCGGCAGACGAGGCGTCGCGGACGCCGATGGTGGCCGAAGAGGTGGCTGCTACCGATGTTGCCGAGGTGGTGAGCGCCTGGACCGGGATTCCGGTCGGGCGGATGCTGCAGGGTGAATCGGAGAAGTTGCTCTCCATGGAGGAGCATCTGGCCGAGCGGCTGATAGGGCAGGGGGCGGCGGTGACCGCGGTCTCGGATGCTGTGCGGCGCTCCCGGGCGGGGATCTCCGACCCGAACCGGCCGACGGGTTCGTTTCTATTTCTTGGGCCGACCGGCGTCGGTAAGACCGAGCTTGCAAAGTCGCTGGCGGGGTTCCTCTTCGATGATGAGCGCGCCATGATCCGCATCGACATGAGCGAGTACGGCGAGAAGCACACAGTGTCCCGGCTGGTCGGCGCCCCACCCGGATATGTGGGCTACGACGAGGGCGGTCAGCTCACCGAAGCGGTACGGCGGCGGCCGTACTCGGTGGTTCTGCTCGACGAGGTGGAGAAGGCGCACCCGGACGTCTTCAATGTGCTGCTGCAGGTGCTCGACGACGGACGGCTCACTGACGGTCAGGGGCGCACCGTCGACTTCCGCAATGTCATCCTCATCATGACCTCTAATCTGGGAAGTCAGTTCCTGGCCGACCCGGGGCTCAATCCGGAAACCAAACGGGAATCGGTGATGAAAACCGTGCGGCAGGCGTTCAAGCCGGAGTTCCTCAACCGGCTCGACGATCTGGTCCTTTTCGATCCACTGACCGCCGACGACCTCACCCATATCGTCGAGATTCAGTTGCGGCGGGTTGGAGGTAGGTTGGTGGACCGGCGGATCACGCTGGCGGTCACCGATGCTGGCAAACAGTGGCTGGCTGCGACCGGTTTCGATCCGGTCTACGGGGCCCGCCCACTCAAGCGGCTCATCCAGACCACTGTCGAGGATGCGCTTGCCCGTCGGCTCTTGGCCGGGGACCTCCACGACGGGGACACCGTCACCTTTGACATCGACGCCGACAATGCGGGGTTGGTGGTGCGGGAGGATAGGTAGTGTGCAGCCTCAACCGGGGCTGTTCCCGGTGGGCAATTCCTGGCTAGGGTCAGATCATGGCCCTTCTTACAATCCCCGGCGATACCCCGATTCAGCTGTACTACATGGATTCCGGCGGCACCGGCCGTCCGGTGGTGCTGATCCATGGGTGGCCGCTGTCAGCGGAGGCGTGGGCGGCGAATGTGGCGGCCTTGACCGGCGCCGGTTATCGGGTTATCGCCTATGACCGGCGCGGTTTCGGTCGGTCAGACAAGGCGCCCACAGGCTACAACTACGACACCCTGACCGAGGATCTCCACGTGCTGATGACCGACCTGGATCTCCACGGGGCGGTGCTGGTGGGCCATTCCATGGGTGGTGGCGAGGTGGCCCGCTATCTGGCCCGCTACGGGGAGGAGCGGGTGGCCGGTGCCGTGCTTGCCTCGGCGATAACCCCGGCGCTGTGCCAGACCGAGGACAACCCCGACGGGGCGATGCCCTTCGACGGATTCGCGGATCTGCGGCACCAGTGCGCCGCCGACCGGGATGGGTTCCTAGGCCAGTTCATGACCTGGTTCTTCAGCAATGCGGACCAGATGACCATGAGCAAGGATGCCTTCGACAAGATCGTGCGAATCGCGGCTCAGGGGACTGATAGGGCCCTGGAAGAGTGCATCCTGGCCTGGGCCACTGACCTGCGCGGTGATGTCGCACAAATCACGGTCCCCACACTGGTCATCCACGGTGATGCCGACAACAATGTCCCCTTCGAAGCCTCGGGCCGGCGGACAGCTGCGATGATCCCCTCGGCACACCTGCACGTGGTGGCTGGTGGTCCGCATGGCGTCCCGATAAGCCATGCCGATGAGTTCAATGCCGTGCTCCTCGACTTCCTGGGGGCGCTCTGAGCGGACGGGCACCCGGGATGGCGACGCGGTTGGAGGCAGATCCGTTTCACCCAGGGGCCTTCCGGGTCATCTCCGGCGATACCGCCCAGTCGTGGGTCGATCCGGGCAATCCCCTTCACCTGGAGTATGAGTATGTCCAACGGCTCACCGAAGCTCTGGCGGCGACCGTGCTGGCCCGCCCGCCCGACGAACGGGTCCGCATCGTCCATCTCGGCGGTGGTGCGCTGACGATTCCCCGTTGGGTGGCCGCCACCCGCCCGGGGACCGCGCAGGTCGTCTGCGAGCCGGATGGAGACCTCATCGACCAGGTGCGCCGAGTGGTGCCCCTCCCACCCCGCTCGGGGATCAAGGTGCGCATAGTCGATGGTCGCGCCGGAGTGGCAGCAATGCCCCCGGACTATCTGGATGCGCTCGTCTTGGATGCCTTCGATGGACCCCGGGTGCCGGCGAGCCTGGCGACGGCAGAGTTCTTCGAAGATCTGGTGCTGCGATGCCGCCCCCGGGCGGTGATCATCGCCAATGTCACCGACAAGGCTCCCTTCCGATGGACTCGTCGCTTCGTCGCCGGGGTGCTGCAGGTCTGTAGGCAGATAACGGTGAGTGCCGAGCCAGCGGTGTGGAAGGGCCGTCGATACGGAAACCTCGTGGTGGTGGCGGCGAATACCCCGCTGCCAGCGGCGGAACTCTCCCGAACCGCGAGCCGTGCCGCCTTTCCTTACCGGATGCTAGCCGGGCGGGAGGTCGCCGACTGGATTGCCGACGCCCGACCGTTCTCCGATGGTGAGCCGCAGGAGTCGCCGGTGCCGAAGCAGGGCACCTGGTTCTCCTGAGCGGTCTGCGGGCGCAGCCTTGGCATACTGAACGGGTGACCGAGACTGCTAGGGATGCGCTGATTAATGCTGTCCTGTGCGAGGACGTGCCGGGCGGGATGAACCGCGACCCCACATTGGGTGGGTGTACCGGACGTCCATCGCCAGATGTGGGGGACGTGGTTCGCCCGATCCGGTGCGCCACAGCCAGGGCATGATTGATCAGCGCATCCCTAGGCGCCTGGCCGGCCGGGCTTCCCGTGTGGCTGGTCGGACACCGCGGGCGGGCCGTGGTTTCCTGGCCGGGCTTCTGGTGCTGGCGGTGGCGCTGGGCGTGTTGGGCTGGTCGGTTTATGAGGTGTGGTGGCGGCCAGCGGTGGATCCGATGGTGGCAGCCCGGGCCGTTGCGGAGCTGCGCCAAACCTGGGCTCAGGAGGGCGATCCGCTGAACTCGTCCGGGTCCGGGGAGGCGGTGGCGGTGGTGCGAATCGCCGCGCTGGGCGGGGTGGAGTACCCCCTGCTTGCCGGGACCGAGGACCCAGCCCTCTCTCAGGGTCTGGGCTGGTACCCCGGAACGGCGGCACCCGGTGATGTGGGCAACGTCGGTGTGGTCGGCCTCGGGGGCATGCGTGGACCGCTGGCCCGCCTGGACACGCTGGCCGACGGTGCTGAGATCGTGGTCGAGACCGGCACTGCGGTGTACACCTATGCGCTGCGGGACGACCCGGGAGTGGCTGTCGTGCCGGTCACTGACACCTGGGTGATTCAGCCGGTCCCCGGGCAGCCCGAGATCGCGCCCACCGAAGCCTGGCTCACGCTCACGACGAATGCGGGCCTGTTCGACGTCGAGAACCGGATCGTGGCCTGGTTCACCTTGGTTGCCACCCACGAGAAGTGACAGCTCTCGGCAGTGGTATCGGTAGGCTCTCGGCCATGTCAGATCGCGACCAGCTCATTGCCCAGATCCGTGACCTCGCTGTGGTGTGGGGCACGGTGACGTTGGCCTCCGGGAAGGAGGCCGACTACTACGTGGACCTTCGCCGGGTGACCCTCGACGGCGGCGCTGCGCCCCTGGTGGGCCGGGTGATGCGGGAGCTGGTGGCCGACTGGGACTTCACGGCTGCCGGTGGGCTCACCCTGGGGGCGGATCCGGTGGCGGTGGCGATGCTCCACGCGGCAGCAGCCCGGGGGCAGCGTCTGGATGCTTTCGTGGTCCGCAAGGAGTCAAAAGCCCATGGGCTCCAGCGTCAAATCGAGGGCACCGAGGTTGCGGGGCGCCGGGTGCTGGTCGTGGAGGACACCTCCACCACGGGCGGGTCAGTCATGCAAGCCGTGGAGGCCGTGCAAGCGGCGGGGGGTGAGGTCATCGGGGTGGTGACCATCGTCGACAGGAATACCGGCGTCCGGGAGCGAATCGAGGCCGCTGGTTTGCCCTATCGCTATGCGGTGAGTCTGGAAGATCTCGGCCTTTGATGCGGCCGACAGCTAGGGTAGAGGCGAACTAGCGATCAAGGAGAGCCATGGAGACCATCCTCATTATCATCCTCGTGGCGATTATCGCTGCCGTGGTGTGGGGGGTGGCTGGCTACAACGGGCTGATCCGCATGCGCAATTTAATTCAGGAATCCTGGCGCCAAGTGGATGTTGAACTCAATCGCCGCTATGAGCTGATTCCCAATCTCGTGGAGAGTGTCCGCGCCTACGCGGCACACGAGCGGAACACACTCGAAGGTGTCGTGGCCCTGCGCTCGCAAGCCCAAGCTCTGGCCGCTCGTGAAGGGGGCACTGCTCCGAGTCCGGAACGAGCCGCGATCGAGGAGCAGCTCGGCGGTGCCATGCGCGGCCTCATGGTCAGTATCGAGGCCTACCCAGATCTGAAGAGCAACCAGAACTTCCTGGAGTTGCAACGGCAACTTGCCGAGACCGAAGACCGGATTGCCGCGGGACGTCGCTACTACAACGCCAACGTCCGCAATTACAACACCCGGGTCGAGTCGGTCCCCAACAACATCATCGCCAGCACTTTCAACTTCGTGAAGGCCACCTACTTCGAGGTGAATGAGCCGGACGTCCGGCAGGCACCAGACGTGAACTTCGGTGAGATCAGCTATCGCGGCGATGCCCCCGAAGCCCCAGCACAGCCGCAACTCGGCCAGCAGCCTTGGGGGCCACCGGCCCAGCAGCCGCCATTTCCGCCCGCGCACCAGGCGCCGCCACCACCGCCGCCGGGTTACCAGCAGCAGCCGCAGCCGGGCTACGAACAGCAGCCGGGTTACCAGCCGCCCAGCTATGGTCAATCGCCGCCGCAGCCCCAGCAGCCTCCGCAGAGTCCGCCCCCACCGACTCCCGGAGCGGGCCCCTACCAGCCGCCGTCATACGGCTCGGGTCACTGACGTCCCTGCGGGGGACTCGCAGCCTCGATGGCCTCGCGTTCACCGGCATAGCGGTCTTCGACCTTGCTGAACAGCCAGGAGGCGATGATGCCTGCCAGCAGCATCCCGCCACAGAAGATAAGAAATACCGGCAGGCCGAGGCCGCTGGTAGACAACGCGTCCGGCGTTAGTACCACCGTGGGAAAGATAGCGAACGACGAGCCGATCACCATGCCCAAGATGAAGTGGTACATGCCCGCGTAATGGTGCTGGAAGAGCCACTCGGCGCCCTTGGCGAAGAGCAGTACGCAGGCCACCAGCCCGGCGAACAGCGGCACGAACACGGCCGGATCGAAATCCTTGATGCCTTCGGCCATCTTGTCGTACAAGCCAAAGTAGATGAGGAAGTTTGACGGGCTCATGCCGGGTACGACAACCCCCAACCCGATCAACGCGCCGGATCCGAACCACACCGGCATGCTGGGTGGCACCTGCAGGTTGATTGACCCGCCCAGCAGCATCAGTGCGAAGATGCCGATGGCGGCCAGGGCCAGAATGACCCAGTGCTGTGCGGCGCGACCCCGCTTGCCGGCCTGGCGCCACAGCGAGGGAAAAGTGCCGACAACGAATCCTATAAACAGGCAGACAAAGGCGGCTTCATAGCGACCGAAGGCCGCCGCGACCACCACCGAGAACACGACGATGCCAATCAGCGCCCCGACCCCGATCGGAATGAAGTAGCGCACATGGGCGAGGAACTTGTGCCTCATGTTGGCCAGGAACCGAATCATCGGATCGTAGATCTTGAAGATGACGGCCAGGACGCCACCGGACAAGCCCGGCAGGATAAAGCCGATCCCGACAGCAATGCCCTTGACCAGTCGCACGAACCAGGCGCCGATGCTTTCCGGCGCATCGACCGGATCGAGGGACGCCGGGGAGTCCGCCGGTGATGTCATGAGGGTTTCTTTCTGTTGGTGAATGCAGCGGTGACCATGGTAGGGGCTGGGCGCCACTGGGATAGGTTGCAGCTGTGTCTGCAGACCAGTCCGATGATCACCCCGCTCCAACCACACCCCAGGTGGGGGTGGGTCCGTATCCCCAGCCCTGGCCCGACGATCCTCGGCTGGACCCCGACCTGCTGGCCCAGGGTGACCGGCGCAATGTGACCGACAACTACCGCTACTGGACGGTGTCGGCGATAGTCGCAGATCTGGACCAGCGGCGCAGCCCGCTGCACGTGGCGATCCAGAACTTCGACCACGACTTCAATATCGGTTCGGTGGTGCGCTCGGCCAACGCGTTCAACGTGTCCGGGGTGCACATTCTGGGCCGCAAGCGCTGGAACCGGCGGGGCGCGATGGTGACCGACAGATATCTGCATGTGCACCACCATGAGAGTGTCGCTGACTTCGTCGGTTGGCTGACGGCAGCCCAGGTGACCCTGGTGGGGGTGGACAACCTGCCTGGATCAGTGCCGCTGGAAACCGCGGTGCTGCCCCGGGATTGCTGCCTGGTTTTCGGCTCGGAGGGCCCGGGCCTGACTACCGAGGTGGTGGCCGCCTGCGCTCAGGTGGTCGCGATAACCCAGCAGGGCTCGACCCGCTCCCTGAACGCGGGCGCTGCGGCGGCGATCGCCATGTTCGCGTGGGGACTGCAACATCAGCCAGCCGAGGGTGGCGGGCGGTAGCTCCACAACGGTTCGCCACCCTGGCTGATCTCTGCGACGAGTGGGTCCAGGTCCAGGATGACATCTATCCGCTGGTCGGTGTCCCCGAGCGCGGCATAGGCGTAGCGGGTATTTGTCAGCGCGAGCGTTTCGGTGTGCGCCTGAACCAGCCAGGGGCGCTGCCGTCGCAGTGTTAACAGCTCGCGATGGTGCTGACGCATGCCGGAACCGTCCAACGGCAGATCCGCCGGGTCGGGCGGAAAGGGTGGTCGAATCTCGTCATCGCCGCCGAAGCGCTCATATTTGGTACCGGTGAAGCCGTCCTCATCGCCAGCGTAAATGCTCGGGATTCCACCTACTGTGGCCAGGATTGCCATGGCCAGCACCGCCCGTTCCGGTCCGACCCGGGTCGCGATCCGGGTGACATCGTGATTGCCGATGAAGGTCTGCGGTATGAAGGAGGTGAGCAATTGGTTGTGCCGCCCCAGCGCGTGGTCGAGTTCATAGAAATTGGCGTCCACCAGGGAGCTCCAACTCGCCTTCCACAACTCGTACTGGGTGACCGAATCGATCCCCGAAACCGCCACGTAGTCGGCGTAGTCACCATGGATCATCTCCCCGAGGAACCAGGCCTGCGGAAAACTCTCCCGCACCCGGGCAAGGATCGCCGCCCAGAACTCTGGTGGTACCGCGTAGGCCGCATCCAGGCGCCAGCCATCGATCCCGCGCTTCAGCCAGGTCGTCATGATCGTCGCCACCAGATCGATAACCTCCGGAGCGCTGTGATTCAGGGCGATCAGGTCGCCGTGGCCCTCAAAATCGGCCGGGACCGCGGTGCCGCTAGTCCAGTCGATCCGGAAGAGGCGGTTCTCGGCGGCGGTCTGGTTCTGCAGCGCTCGCTGGTAGCGCGGATGGGCCGCACCCACATGGTTGAAAACCCCGTCAAGGACCAGCCGGATTCCGCGGGCTCGGCAGGCGGTGACCAAGGCGTCGAAGTCGGTCTCCGTGCCCAGCCGCGGATCAATACAGAGGTGGTCGGTGGTGTCATAGCCATGGCTGGTCGACGTGAAAATCGGCCCCAATAGCAGTCCGCCACAGCCCAGTGCCTGCCAATGGTCGAGCCAGCCAAGGAGGTGGCGCAGCCGGGGCGTGGGAACACGCTCGGTATCGACCCGAGGGCGCACGGGCGCACCAGTGAAACCCAGGGGATAGACCTGCCAGAAAACAGTCTGATCAGGCCAGGCGGACCCTCGAAACCGTGCATCCGGAAGCACCGTCATAGCTGGGGAGTTTACCGGCAGTGGATACCATGAAGGCATGACGGAACCGGTTGGCTCGCAGCCGCCTCGGCGTGCAGCACCGACGGAGGCTGGGGGGATGTCGGCTCAGTTCGAGCCTCGGCGGATGGCGTCTGTCACGTCCGAGCCGCTGTCCGTGGCGCGGGAGGCCCTCGACTACCCAGTGATGTTCAACCCTGCGCCAGCGGTGGCCCGGTGGCGACGGTTGCGGGGTGCGATGTGGTGGTCGATCGGCTCCCTGGTGGTGGGGATCGGAATCTGGGTGGGCATCTGGGGGTTCACCCGGGACACCTCATGGTCCGATATCAGCTGGTGGTTCGTGGGAATCAGCCTGGGGATCTCGCTGATCTTCCTGGGGCGGGCGATCTTCCGGTGGCTCTCCGCCCGTCGGGAGCTACGTCTCGTGGCGGAAGGCCTGGCGCTGGGCATCGGTCGCGGCGGGCTGTTCATCGAGGGCCGGTTCATCCCCTGGACGGGGTTGGGCCGCCTGGAAACGCGCCCGGCACGTATCGGGAGAACGGCTCGACTGTTGATCCGCCCGACCGGCGGAGGTTTGCTGACGTTGCCGCTGGACTATCTGGGAGCCGCCCCGGCAGTCCTGGATGGGGCGGTGCTCGCGCTGTCGGGGGGACGGGCACGGATCGACCTGTCCCGCCTCGACGCCTAGGGATGCGCTGATCAATCATGCCCTGGCTGTGGCGTACCGGATCGGGCGACCCGCTTCCCCCACATCTGGCGATGGACGTCCAGTACACCCACCCAATGTGGGGTTGCGGTTCATCCCGCCCGGCACGTCCTCGCACAGAGCAGCATCAATCAGCGCATCCCTAGGATTCACCACCGGCTGCTGGGCACTGGATCGGGTGTCCTGAGTGGCTGATGCTGTCCTGCCCTCTGATTTGCGGTTGAATAGTGCCGTACACCAAGCTTTTCCAGACGGGAGATGAAGGCACATGCCTATTGCAACACCGGACGTCTACGCGGAGATGATTGACCGCGCGAAGACCCAGGGCTTCGCATACCCCGCGATCAATGTCACGTCCTCGCAGACCCTCAACGCGGCCCTCAAGGGTTTCGCCGATGCTGGCTCCGACGGCATCATCCAGTTTTCCACCGGTGGTGCCCAGTTTGGCTCCGGCCAGCATGTCAAGGACATGGTCACCGGTGCAGTGGCGCTGGCCGAGTTCGCCCACGTGGTGGCAGCGAAATACCCGGTCAACATCGCGATCCACACCGATCACTGCCCCAAGGACAAGCTGGATGGATTCGTGCGTCCCCTGCTTGACGTCTCCGCCGAGCGGGTTCGCAATGGCCAAGATCCACTGTTCCAGTCCCACATGTGGGACGGCTCCGCGGTGCCGCTGGAGGAGAATCTGGCCATCGCTGAAGAGTTGCTGGCCCGAACCTCGGCCAACCACCAGATCCTGGAGATCGAGGTGGGCGTCGTCGGGGGCGAGGAGGACGGCGTTGCCAACGAGATTAACGACAAGCTGTACTCCACGGTCGAGGACGGGATGGCGACCGCTGCGGCCCTGGGCCTCGGGGAGAATGGCCGTTACATCACTGCACTCACCTTCGGCAATGTGCACGGCGTCTACAAGCCCGGCGCGGTCAAGCTCCGTCCGGCCGTGCTGAAGGAGATTCAAGACGCGGTAGCCGCCAAGTACGGTCAGGAACGGCCCTTCGATCTCGTCTTCCATGGCGGGTCCGGATCCACGCCCCAGGAGATTGCCGATGCAGTGTCCTATGGCGTGATCAAGATGAACATCGACACCGATACCCAGTACGCCTTCACCCGTCCGGTGGCTGGCTGGATGCTCAGCAACTACGACGGTGTTCTCAAGGTAGATGGGGAGGTCGGAAACAAGAAGGTCTACGACCCTCGTGCCTGGGGCAAGGAGGCCGAGAACGCGATGTCGGCGCGGATCGTCGAAGCCTGCGAGAACCTCGGTTCGGTGGGGACCCACGCGAACTAGCCGTGACACGCCACGAGGCTCCCTCGTGGTCTGGTCTGAGTAGTCAACCGATGAGGCGCATTCCGGTCAGGGATGCGCCTCATTCGCTTTCTGGACGGCCTCGTGGAGAGCCACCCGCTCTGGGTTGGTCAGCGCTGCCGCCACCAGTGTCTCGGTGCGGAGTGCGAATGCCTGAGCGTCGACGTCCTCATAAAAGGTGGCACCCGCGGCCTCGGCAGCGCGGCGCGCTGCTACCTCCGCCGCCTGGGTGCCGGTGATGGTCTGCTCCACCAAGGCCGGGATGAGGGCTGACAACGCATCCCGGTCCGCTCGGTTGAGGTCAGCTAGCTGGTCAGTGTTGACTATCAGGTAGTCCGGGATCATCAGGTGCCGGGTGTAGCTGTAGTGACCGGCGGTCTGGCTGTGCCCGAGCTGCTGGTAGCTCATCGTTGTGTCCTCGGCTCCCTGCAGGGTACCGGCTGTCAACGCGCGTGCTACCTGATCCACCTTCATAGGCACTGCGACCGCGCCCATCTGCTCGATCATGCTCACCGCCATCTGGGACGAATCCACCCGCAGGGTGAGCCCGGCGAGGTCGTCGGGGGTCCGGACCGGCCGCTCAGTGGTGTAGATGTTGCGGGTGCCGCCGTAGAGCCCGGTCAGCACGCTGATCCGGTGCGGCTGTGCCAGGGAATCCAGCACTGCTCTGGCTGCCGGATCGGCGAGGGCAGCCGCCTGTGCCTCCGGGCTGTCGAACAGATAGGGCAGCTGGAACACCCCGACATCCTCGTTCAGGCTAGCCAGGGTGGGCCCGTCTACCACCGCCATCGCGATGGATCCATCCGAGACGGCCTGGAGCACACTGTCGGGTCTGCCGAGGGCTTGATCCGGCCTGATCTCTACCTGGACCCGCCCGGCGGTAGCCCCGTCCAGGTCCTGGCTGAACGTCGCCAGGGCCTCGGCTTGCGGACTATCAGCAGCCGCCGGGAATGCCAGACGCAGCGTGGTCTCGGCGGCGGGGGTGGTCGAGGAGGACGGACCCGGAGCGCCGGTGCATGCGCTGGTGAGGATCAACAATCCGAGGGCAAGCAGCGGGCCGGCACACCGAACTCGTTTCATGATCTCTTCCTGCCATCTCGGCGATGAGCCTCCTGACGAATGCGCTGGCAGCGTACCCCGGACTCCGCAGGTCTGCGGCAACGGGTACGGTGAGATCATGGCTGCGATGGTGATCATGCTCGCTGCTGTCGGGGTGGTCGTCGGATTCCTGGCGGTGGGGTTTGCCATCTACCGGAGCGCGCGCCTCAACCGATGGGCCGACCCGATGCTGCTGTTCAATGAGGCAGATGCCTTCCCGGGGCCGCGAGCCCGGCGGTGGGCCTATGGCGTGCTCCATGAGGCTGGTGTGGATGCCGATTCCGACCCCCGGTATGCCGCCGAAATGCTGTGCAATGCCGAGCCCCGGCTTCGTCCGCGGGACGCCCAGACCTTGATCCAGCTCATGGGCGGGCCGCTGTAGGCGCCGAGTCGGGTGCCAACGCCACCGGAACTTCGAGGCCAGCCCGGAGGGTTTCAATCCTGGGGCGGGTGCCGATGCTGGGGCAGTTATCACTGGCGAGGAGAGAACGGTTAGAATGCGGCGGTCAGAGCCCGGCGGATCCTGCCCCGGGCTTGTTGTCTGCAAGGAGGGCCACGATGCCCGGAATCGTCGTGATCGGCACCCAGTGGGGGGACGAAGGCAAAGGGAAAGCCACCGATCAACTTGGTGAACTCGTCGACTACACCGTTCGCTTCTCCGGGGGGAATAACGCCGGACACACAATCGTCGTCGACGGGGAGACCTACGCGCTGCACCTGTTGCCGTCAGGCATCCTCAACCGGGGCGTCCCGGTTATCGGCAACGGGGTGGTGGTGGACCTGGGCGTGCTCTTCCAGGAGATCGATGCACTGACGGCCCGCGGGGTCGACACTTCGCGGCTGATTATCTCGGCCAACGCCCACATCATCGCTCCCTACCACCTGATCCTCGACAAGGTGACCGAGCGCTTCCTGGGCAAGCGCAAGATCGGCACTACTGGACGTGGCGTCGGTCCCGCCTATGCCGACAAGATCAACCGGGTCGGGATCCGGGTCCAGGACCTTCTCGACGAAAGCCTGCTCCGGGACAAGGTCGACGCCGCGTTGGCCCAAAAGAACCAGTTGCTGGTGAAGGTCTACAACCAACTCGATGTGGATCCAGCGGCTGTGGTCGACCACCTGCTTGGATTCGCAGACCGGGTGCGTCCGATGATCCGGGACGTGGCCCGAGAGCTCAACGATGCCCTGGATGCGGGGCAGAACGTCCTTTTCGAGGGCGCGCAAGCCCATCATCTCGATGTGGATCATGGAACCTACCCGTATGTGACCTCCTCGAATCCGATAGCGGCTGGGGCCTGTGTGGGGGCCGGGGTTGGACCCACCCGGATCGATCGGGTGATTGGGATCGCCAAGGCCTACACCACCCGGGTGGGGGAGGGGCCCTTTCCGACGGAGCTGTTCGATGAGCCGGGGGAACGCCTCCGCTCAGCCGGCGGCGAGTACGGCACGACCACGGGCAGGCCGCGCCGGTGCGGATGGTTCGATCCATTGCTCGTCGAAGCGTCGAACACCTACAACGGGGTCACCGACGTGTTCCTGACCAAGCTCAACATCCTCACCGGTTGGGCGGAGATTCCGGTGTGTGTTGGCTATGAGGTTGACGGTCGCGTCGTCGACACCTACCCGGTGCTCAGTGGCGACTTGGCGGTAGCGCGCCCGATTTATGAGTCCATGCCGGGTTGGACCGAGGATATTTCCGGGTGTCGTCGTTTCGAAGACCTGCCCGCCAACACACGGGCTTATGTCCAGCGGCTTGAGCAGCTGATTCGCTGCCGGATCTCTGGGATCGGCGTCGGCCCGGGCCGGGAGCAAGTCATCATGATCCACGACCTGATTTGACCCCGTAGGCTGTCCCGCGTGTCTGAACGTACGGTCCTGATCCTCGGCAATGGCGGGCGCGAGCACGCCCTCGGACTGGCTCTCGCCGATGACCCCTCGGTGGGCTCGCTGCATTGTGCACCCGGAAACCCGGGCACGGCGCAGGTAGCCACGAACCATCCTATCGACGCCACTGATGCCGCCGCGGTGACCGCCTTGGCCCAACACCTGGGTGCCGACCTGGTGGTGATTGGCCCTGAGGCGCCACTCGTGGCCGGGGTGGCCGATTCCCTGCGGGCTGCCGGAATCGACTGTTTTGGCCCGTCAGCGGCGGCGGCGCGCTTGGAGGGCTCTAAGCAGTTCGCCAAGGAGGTGATGCTGGAGGCGGGCGTGCCCACCGCAGCCAGCCGATACTGCACCGATGCCGCTCAGGTTGCTGCGGCGCTGGATGGTTTCGGCCCCCCGTTCGTGGTCAAGGCCGATGGGTTGGCCGCGGGCAAGGGCGTGTTGGTGACCACAGACCGGGAGGCGGCCCTGGCCCATGCCCGGGATTCGCTCCCGGTGGTGGTGGAGGAGTATCTCGACGGGCCCGAAGTGAGCCTGTTTGCCCTCACCGACGGAACCACCTGCCTGCCGCTGCTGCCTGCGCAGGACTTCAAGCGAGTGGGGGAGGGGGATACCGGACCCAATACCGGCGGGATGGGGGCCTACACGCCGCTGCCCTGGTCGCCGGACGGACTGACGGAGGCCATCATGAGCCAGGTGGTCCAACCTACAGTCGACACGATGGCGTCCCGGGGAACTCCCTTCGTCGGCCTGTTGTATGCCGGGCTGGCGCTCACGAGCCGGGGGCTGCGGGTGGTCGAGTTCAACTGCCGCTTTGGTGATCCGGAGACCCAAGGTGTGCTCGCGCTGCTGGAGTCACCGCTCGGTGAGGTACTGCACGCGGCAGCCACCGGACGACTGTCGGAGATTGAGCCGCTGGTCTGGCGCCCCGAAACAGCGGTGGTGGTGGTGCTGGCCGCCCATGGCTACCCAGGCACTGCTGCGACCGGCGGGGTGATCGCCGGGCCTCGGTTGGACGGGGGCGAGGCTCGGTTGGCCGAACCGGTCCATATCGTGCATGCCGGCACCGGGAGGGACGACACCGGCGCGCTGGTCGCCACCGGCGGCCGGGTTCTGAGCGTGGTCGGGCGGGGGGCAGATCTCAGCGCTGCGCGACGCCACGCCTATGCCGCAATCGCTGAGCTGGACGCGCCTACCCTGTTCTCGCGAGGGGACATTGCCAGGCGGGCCGAGGCCGGCGATATTCCTACCCCGACCCTATGAACTAGTCACCGGCGGCTTGGGTGACCCTGACTGATGTTGGAGAGGCCATGACAGTTCCTGACGTTCTCGCGACCCGCTACGCTTCGGCGGCCATGCGGGAGGTGTGGTCCCCCGAGCGCAAGATCATCGCCGAACGAGAGTTGTGGCTGGCGGTGCTGGCAGCGCAACGGGACCTGGGCGTCGACTTTGGCGGCGATGATCCGCAGCAGGTGATCGCTGCCTACCGCGCGGTGGTGGCCACGGTAGATCTGGAGTCCATCGATGCTCGGGAGCGAGTGACCCGGCACGACGTCAAGGCTCGGATCGAGGAGTTCAACGCGCTGGCCGGGTATGAACATGTCCACAAGGGCATGACTTCCCGGGATCTCACCGAGAACGTGGAGCAATACCAGGTATTGAGCGGGCTCCGGTTGCTCCGGGAACGGGTGGTCACCATGCTGGTCGCGCTGACCGGCCGTGCGGTCGAATTCGCGGCCCAGCCGATCACCGGACGCTCGCACAATGTGGCGGCGCAGGTGACCACGCTAGGCAAGAGGTTTGCCACCGCGATAGATGAGTTGTTGCTGGCTTTTGAGCGGTTGGACAACTTGATTGAGCGGTACCCGGCCCGCGGGATCAAAGGGCCGGTTGGCACCGCTCAGGACATGCTTGACCTTCTGGGCGGGGATCCGGGCAAGCTGGCAGAGCTTGAGCATCGGGTGGCCGAGCATCTGGGATTCTCCCGGGTGCTGACCGCGACCGGCCAGGTATATCCCCGCTCGCTCGATGTGGACGCGCTCAGCGCGCTGGTTCAGGTGGCGGCGGCGCCGAGCAATGTGGCGACGTCGATCCGGCTGATGGCTGGCGCCGAGCTGGTAACCGAAGGGTTCAAAGCCGGCCAGGTGGGCAGCTCAGCGATGCCGCACAAGATGAACACCAGATCCTGTGAACGGGTCAATGGCCTGGCGGTGGTGCTGCGTGGCTACGCCGGCATGGTCGGGGAGCTGGCCGGTGACCAGTGGAATGAAGGCGATGTGTCCTGCTCGGTGGTGCGTCGGGTAGCCCTGCCGGATGCTTTCTATGCGCTGGACGGTCTTGTCGAGACGTTCCTGACAGTGCTGGCGGAGTTCGGCGCCTTCCCGGCCGTGATCGAAGCCGAACTCCGGCGCTACCTACCATTCCTGACTACCACCAAGGTGCTGATGGCTGCGGTGCAGCATGGGGTCGGCCGGGAAGTGGCTCATGAGGCGATCAAGGAACATGCCGTGGCGGTAGCCTTGGAGATGCGCACCACCGGCCGCCGCGACAATGATCTGCTGGATCGGTTGGCCGCCGATGCCCGGTTGGGAATTGGCCGGGAAGCGCTCCTCGCTGCGGTCTCCGAGCCGCTCGCCCTTGCCGGTTCAGCCAGGGCGCAAGTTGCGACGCTGGCAGACCGGGTGTGGGTTCTGGTGGAGCGATTCCCCGATGCGGCGGAATATCGACCGGCAGAGATGCTCTGAGTGCCCTGCATGCGTAGGATCAACTCCGTGACAGATGACTTCCGGCTCGACCTGCCCCTCGTCCACGCCGGCAAGGTCCGGCGGCTGTATGCGTTGCCCGACGAAGAAACTCCGGACAGAGATCCGGGGAGGTTGCTCATGGTCGCCACCGACGACATCAGCGCCTTTGATCATGTTCTGGGCTCACCGATTCCGGGCAAGGGCATCATCCTGACCCAGCTCAGCCAGTGGTGGTTCGACCGGCTTGATGAACCCCACCATGTGGTGTCAACCGCCGTTCCGGAGGCGGTGCGTGGCCGCGCGGTCATCGTGGAGAAGCTGGACATGATACCGGTCGAATGTGTGGTGCGCGGCTACCTCACGGGGTCTGGCTGGGCTGAATATGTAGCGACACAGACAGTGTGCGGTATTCCGTTGCCCGCCGGTTTGCAGGATGGTTCCCGGTTGCCCTATCCGATCTTCACTCCGGCGATAAAAGCCCCTCAGGGTGAGCATGACGAGAATGTCGACTTTGCGCAGATGGTCGAGTTGCATGGGAAGGGCCTCGCTGAGGAGTTACGGGCCCGAACCGTGAACCTCTATCGCCAGGCGGAGGAGATTGCCCGGGCGCGGGGCATCATTCTGGCCGACACAAAAGTTGAGTATGGACGTCGTCGCGATGGCACCCTCGTTCTGGCCGATGAGGTCCTCACGCCTGACTCGTCCCGCTTCTGGGATGGGGAGACCTGGTCTCCAGGCTCTATCCTCCCCAGCTATGACAAGCAGTTCGTACGGAACTGGTTGGCCTTGGACTCTGGCTGGGATCGCTCAGCCGATGTACCACCGCCGCCCTTGCCTGCAGAGGTTATCGAAGCTACCCGGAACCGCTACCTGGAGGCCTACCAGCGGTTGACGGGTCGCCCCCTTGACCTCGGTGAGGTAGCGCCCCCGGAGGAGCCAGTGGCTGTGGAGGAGTTGGCGGCCCCCGAGGATCTGGTGGTTGGTGAGGAGCCGGTGGTTGTGGAGGAGCTGGTGGCCGCCGAGGAACTGTCGTTGGCCGAGGAGCCGATCGCTGTCGAGGAGACGCCCGGAGGGTCTGGTGCTGGCATTCTCCTCGTGGGCGGTGCCCGCTCGGCCGCGGCGCAGGCAGAGGGCCAACCAGACAGAGATTCCGTTAGCATGACCGGCATGGCGCGAGTGGTGGTCGATGTGATGCCGAAACCGGAGATCCTTGACCCGCAGGGCAAGGCAGTGACCGGAGCGTTGCAACGGCTCGGTTTCGAGGGGCTCCGGGTCCGGCAGGGGAAGCGATTTGAGGTCTCCGTCGAGGGGGATATCACCGATGAGAGGCTGGACCAGGTCCGGGACGCCGCTGAGAAGCTGCTGGCGAATACTGTCATTGAGTCCTTTGATGTCCGGGTGGAGCTGCTGTGATGCGGGTGGGGGTCGTCACCTTCCCTGGCTCACTTGACGATCAGGACGCTATCCGCGCGGTAAGCCTCTGCGGCTCACAGGCAGTCCCGTTGTGGCATGGGGCGCATGACCTGGAGGATGTCGATGCGGTGATCTTGCCGGGCGGCTTCAGCTATGGGGACTACCTTCGCTGTGGTGCCATTGCCCGGTTCAGTCCGATAATGACCGAGATTATTCAGGCGGCGGAGCGCGGCCTTCCGGTGCTGGGGGTATGCAATGGCTTCCAGGTGCTGTGCGAGTCGCACCTGCTGCCGGGCGCGCTGATCCGCAATGATCGCCAGACCTTTGTGTGCCGAGATCAGCGGCTGCGGGTCGAGAGCACCACCACCGCCTGGACGGGTGACTTCACCCTGGGTCAGGAGATAACGATCACCTTGAAGAGCGGTGAAGGCTGTTACCTGGCCGACGCCGAGACGCTGGATCGGCTCGAGGGGGAGAACCAGGTGATCCTGCGCTACCTGGATCAGAACCCCAATGGATCTGCGCGGGACATCGCTGGGATCGCCAACGCCCGCGGCAACGTGGTGGGGCTGATGCCCCATCCGGAACACAACATTGAGGAACTCACCTCTGCCTCACGTGACGGCCGTGCGTTTTTCACTGGAATTCGGACCTTTCTGACCGTGAGCAGTTGAGGCCACAGCGGCACGCTATCTTGGTGCTCGTGGTCGACACCGTGAGCAATGCGGAGGCAACTCCGGACGCCGAGCAGCCCTGGAGCGAGCTTGGTTTGAAGGCGGAAGAGTACACCCGCATCCGAGAGATCCTGGGACGGCGTCCTACCGGGTGTGAGTTGGCGATGTACTCGGTGATGTGGTCTGAGCATTGTTCGTACAAGTCGTCGAAGCTCCATCTGAAGCGCTTCGCAGCAGTGGGCGACGAGACGCCCCGGGGCCCGTTGCTGGCCGGTATCGGAGAGCAGGCCGGTGTGGTGGACATCGGCGGTGATTGGGCGGTCACCTTCAAGATCGAGTCCCACAATCACCCGAGCTACGTGGAGCCGTACCAGGGGGCCGCTACCGGGGTGGGTGGCATCGTGCGCGACATTCTGGCGATGGGGGCTCGACCCATCGGCGTAATGGATGCGCTCCGGTTTGGCCCACTGCAGGCCGCCGATACCGCGCGGGTACTGCCGGGTGTGGTTGCGGGCGTGGGTGGCTATGGAAACTGCCTGGGTCTGCCCAATGTGGGCGGCGAGGTTGTCTTCGATTCGACCTACGCAGGCAATCCGCTGGTCAATGCGCTCTGCGTCGGAGTTTTGAAACATGACGATCTCAAACGGGCGGCCGCTTCGGGGGCCGGAAACAAGGTCATCATGTATGGCGCTGCCACCGGTGGCGACGGGATCGGCGGGGCGTCCATTCTGGCCTCGGAGACCTTCGATGCTGATGGGCCTGCGAAACGGCCCAGCGTCCAGGTGGGCGATCCGTTCATGGAGAAACTGCTGATCGAGTGCACGCTTGAGCTGTTCGCATCCGGGATCATCCAGGGAATCCAGGATTTCGGGGCGGCCGGGATCTCGTGCGCGACCTCTGAATTGGCCAGCGCAGGTGATGGCGGGATGTATGTGGATCTTGATGCCGTGGTGCTCCGGGACCCCACGCTATCACCGGAAGAGATCCTGATGAGCGAGAGCCAGGAACGCATGATGGCGGTGGTGAAGCCCGATGATGTCCCGGTCTTCCTCGAGATCTGCGAGCGCTGGGATGTGCTGGCCACGGTCGTGGGGGAGGTTGTCGAGGGGGACCGGCTTCTGATCGACTACCACGGCGAACGGGTGGTGGATGTCGATCCCCGGACGGTGGCCCACGACGGGCCGGTCTATGACCGACCAGCTACGCGGCCCGATTGGATAGACGACCTGAATGCTGACCGGGCTGAATCACTGCCGCGGGCGGCCTCGGATGCCGACTTGGCCGAGCAACTGCTGCGGGTGGCGGAGTCGCCTAACAGTGCGGACAAGAGTTGGATCACCGAGCAGTACGACCGCTACGTGCGCGGCAACACTGTGCTTGCACAGCCCGAGGATTCCGGAGTGCTCCGGATTGATGAGGAGACCGGCCTCGGGATCGTGCTGGCCACCGACTGCAACGCCAGATTCTGCATGCTCGACCCCTATCGGGGAGCTCAGCTGGCGCTGGCCGAAAGCTACCGCAATGTCGCCGTGTCGGGAGCTCAACCGGTCGCGATCACCGACTGCCTCAACTTCGGCTCTCCGGAGGACCCGGAGGTGATGTGGCAATTCACCCAGAGCATCGACGGTCTCGTCGACGGCTGCCGCACGCTCGGAACACCGGTGACCGGCGGCAATGTGAGCTTCTACAACCAAACTGACGGGGCGAACATCCATCCCACGCCGGTGGTCGGAATGCTCGGGATCCTGGACCAGGTCTCCTCCCGGTTGGGGATCGGCTTCGTTCATCCCGGGGACGCCGTGGTCCTCCTGGGTGCCACCCACGAAGACCTCTCCGGCAGTGCGTGGGCGCAAGCGGTCCACGATCATCTTGGGGGAATCCCGCCGGAGCCGGATTTTCCGGCGGAACAGGCCCTTGCGGCGGTGATGGCGGCCTGTGCTCTCCAGGGCCTGGTGACGTCTGCCCACGACCTAGCCGACGGCGGCCTGGGGCAGGCTCTGATCGAATCCTGCTTGCGCCACAGCGTGGGAGTGTCCTTGACCTTGCCCCCGGGGGATCCCACCGTGGCCCTGTTTTCTGAATCACCGGCCCGGGCCCTGGTCTCGCTTTCCGGAGAGCACTTTGGGGCCCTCAGCGCGGTGTGCGCTGAGCATGGGGTGCCCCTGACCCGCCTGGGTGAGGTCACCGGTGATGAGACGTTGGAGGTGGTGGGCCGGTTCTCGGTGGCCTTGGCTGAGGTCCGGGCACGCTGGGAGGCCCCGATACCCGGGGCGATGGCGCACTAGAACGAGTAGACTGCGCCCGTGATGCACGCGCCGGCTGATGCGGACCCATGCGACGATCCGAAGCCTGCTGAGGAGTGTGGTGTCTTCGGAGTCTGGGCGCCCGGTGAGCAGGTGGCCAAACTGACCTACTACGGTTTGTTCGCCCTGCAGCACCGCGGTCAAGAGTCCGCCGGTATTGCGGTGAGCAATGGAGAGCGGATCATGGTGTTCAAGGACATGGGGCTGGTCTCACAGGTCTTCGATGAGCCGGCCCTCAACTCGCTGACCGGACATGTGGCGATCGGGCATGATCGCTACTCCACCACCGGCGCCTCGGTGTGGAAGAATGCGCAGCCAACCTATCGGGCCACCCCCAACGGGGGCCTGGCGCTGGGCCACAATGGCAATCTCACCAACACCGAAGAGCTCCAAACCTGGCTCCACGAACGGGATCAATCGGCTCGGGTCGAGGCCAAGGACTCGATGGACTCCACCAATGACACCTGGTTGGTGACTGCTCTGCTGGGAAGTTTTGAAGGATCGACCTGGGATGCCGCGCTCCAGGTGCTGCCGCGCCTACGCGGGGCGTTCTGCTTCACGTTCATGGATGCGCAGGGGCTCTATGCGGCCCGGGACCCCCATGGCGTGCGGCCACTGGTCCTGGGCAGGCTAGAACGTGGTTGGGTGGTGGCTTCCGAAACTGCCGCCCTAGACATCGTGGGCGCTACTTATATCCGCGAGGTAGAGCCCGGCGAGCTGATAGGTATCGATTCCGGAGGGCTGCGGTCCACCCGGTTCGCCGAACCTGACCCGAAGACCTGTGTTTTCGAGTACGTCTATCTGGCCCGCCCGGACACGCTCTTGGGCGAGCGCCGGGTCCACTCAGCTCGGGTGGAGATCGGCCGGACCCTCGCTCTGGAGTCGCCGGTCGATGCCGACCTGGTGATTCCCACACCGGAATCGGGGATCCCTAGCGCGGTGGGCTATGCCGAGGCGTCCGGGATCCCCTATGGCATTGGGCTGGTGAAGAACAGTTACGTGGGCCGTACCTTCATCCAACCCTCGCAGACGATCAGACAACTGGGGATCCGGCTCAAGTTGAACCCTATTCCGGATGTTATCGAGGGCAAGCGGCTGGTGGTCGTTGATGACTCGATCGTGCGCGGAAATACGCAACGTGCCCTGGTGAAGATGCTTCGGGAAGCGGGGGCTGCCGAGGTGCACGTCCGGATAAGTTCGCCGCCGGTGGAATGGCCGTGTTTCTACGGGATTGATTTTGCGACCCGGGCGGAGCTGATCGCACCAGGCATGAGCACCGATGAGATCTGTCGCTCCATCGGGGCGGATTCGCTGGCCTACATCAGCCTGGAGGGGCTGGTGGCTTCGGTTGGGGTCCCCAAGCAGCGGTTGTGCCGGGCTTGTTTCGACGGGCAGTACCCGATTGAGGTCCCGGCCGGGGCAGCGGAGAAGATGCGGCTAAACCTGGAGGTGGTGCATGACTGAGCAGTCTGCCTATGCGGCAGCCGGCGTCGACATCGAGGCGGGGGACCGGGCCGTCGACCTGATGAAGGCCCACGTCGCCCGAACCCATCGCCCCGAAGTCCTGGGTGGTCTCGGGGGCTTCGCCGGCTTCTTCGATGCCTCCGGACTGGCCGCCTACTCCCATCCGGTGCTCGCCACCTCGACCGACGGGGTGGGCACCAAGGTGGCGATTGCACAGGCGATGGACCGCCACGACACCCTGGGATTCGACCTGATCGGCATGCTGGTCGACGATCTCGTGGTCGTGGGGGCGGAACCGCTCTTCGTCACCGACTACATCGCCTGTGGCCGGGTGGTGCCCGAGCGGATCGCTGCTGTGGTCTCGGGGATCGCCGCGGCCTGCGAGGTCGCGGGCGCGGCCCTGCTGGGCGGTGAGACCGCCGAACACCCCGGGCTCCTAGGCCCGAACGACTATGACATCGCTGGCGCTACCACGGGGGTCGTCGAGAAATCCAAAATCCTGGGCCCGGGGCGGGTGGCCACCGGTGACGTCGTCATCGGGATGGCCTCGTCTGGGCTGCACAGCAACGGCTATAGCCTGGTTCGGCATGTGCTGCTCCAGCAAGCCGGCTGGGAGCTGGATCGTCATGTTGACGAGCTCGGTACCAGTCTGGGCGAAGCCTTGCTGACCCCGACCAAGGTCTACGCACGGGACATCTTGGCGCTCATTGACGCCGTGGAGGTGCATGCCATCAGTCACATCACCGGCGGTGGGCTGGCCAACAATCTGGCCCGTGTGCTTCCGGAGGGGACCTGCGCGACCTTGGATCGGGGCAGTTGGCTGCCGGGCCCGATCTTCGATCTTGTCGGCGGGGTCGGGCAGGTGAGCCAGCGTGATCTGGAAGCCACCCTCAATATGGGGGTGGGCATGGTGCTGGTCGCTCCCGAAACCTCGGTCGATGGCCTCATCCAGCTGAGTGACGCTCGGGGGACCCATGCCTGGCCGATGGGGCGGGTCGAAGTGTGCTCGGGCCCGGCCAGCGTCACCCTGATCGGGGAACATCCGTCAAGTTGATGTGTCCGGCCAGGGTGGCCGCTTTGAGTCGGTTGCGGTGGCACGGTAGCATCTGCATCACGACAGACGACTCACGCGGCTAGACCGCCAGAAGCATAAGGGGGTCGACCCGTATGGGGCGCGGCCGGGCAAAAGCGAAGCAGACTAAGGTCGCTCGCGATCTCAAGTACCGAACCGTCGATACCGATTTCTCATCCCTGGAGCGTGAACTCCGGAGTGGCTCCACTGGGTGGGGTAGTCCGGTCACGCAGAAGGATGACGACGACTACGACGACCCCTATGCCCCCGAGGACGGCGATGTCGACGACGATCGCACCGCAACCGGACGTTCCGAGGACTGAGGGCGTTTCCGCGGCCGGTTGGCGTCCGGACCCGGTGATCTCTGGGTTTGAATCCTGTGAGGTGCCGCTGACGGCTCCGCCGGAGGCAGGCGAGCCGGATCAGCCGCTGGTCGCCACCCTGATCCGGCGCGCGGACCCGCAGCTGCGCACCTCCCGGGGAGCGGTGTTGCATGTCCACGGATGGAACGACTACTTCTATCAAACGCACCTGGCGGACCAGATCGAGGGGATGGGGCTGGCTTTCTACGCAGTTGATTTGCGCCGGTATGGGCGTAGCTTCCGGGAGGGCCAGTTTCACGGCTATGTGGCCGATCTCAGCGACTATGCCGAGGAGCTAGACCAGGTGACGGCGCTGATCCGTGCCGATCATGATCGACTGCTGCTCATGGGGCATTCCACCGGTGGCCTGACCGCCAGCCTGTGGGCAGCCGCCAACCCTGGGCGGGTAGCGGGATTGGCGCTCAATTCTCCCTGGTTGGACCTACAAGGGCCCGCAGCGGCCGCCGGGGTACTCCGGCCGCTGTTGGACCAATGGGGCCGTCATCGGCCCACAGCGGTGATTCCGGTGCCTGAATGGGACGAGCCGGTCTTCGTCAGGGCTACGCATGTGAAGTACCACGGCGAGTGGACCTACGATCTTGCGCTCAAGAGTGATCGTGCCCGCCCGATCCGGGTGGGGTGGCTGCGCGCGGTGCTGCGTGGTCACCGTCAGGTCGCTGCTGGCCTGGACATTGACTGCCCGATCTTCGTGGCCACGTCCGCCGAGACCGTCTGGCTGCGGCGCTACTCACCTCGGGCGAGGTCGGCCGACACGGTGCTGAGCGTGGACGATATCGGCGTTGCTGCGACCAGGCTCGGGCACCATGTCACCTTGGTACGGATCGAGGGAGGGATCCACGATCTCGCACTCTCAGACCCCCCTGCTCGGGAGGCGTATTTCTCCCACCTTGCTCACTGGGTGGGTGCCTACGTGTCCGCGGATTCCAACTGAGAAAGGCAACAGCCCGCCTGTGGGGCGGGCTGTCACCAAGGGTGGTGGCCAGGACCGGGATCGAACCGGTGACCTTCCACTTTTCAGGCGGACGCTCGTACCAACTGAGCTACCTGGCCGCGCCCGTGATGCTAAACCCGAGCGGCGACCCCGACGGGACTCGAACCCGCGACCTCCGCCGTGACAGGGCGGCGCGCTAACCAACTGCGCTACGGGGCCTCGTTACAAGGCCTTGGCCCTTCTGGGCCAGCGGCGAAAACTATAACCGACTCACGTCGCTTGACGCGAATCGTTCCGGATACCGCTTGCGTGGCATCCCCAACGGGATTCGAACCCGTGTTGCCGCCGTGAAAGGGCGGAGTCCTAGGCCGCTAGACGATGGGGACACGCGGCGACCAGTGTAGAGCACTGGGGGCCTTTGTGTGCAACGCCTCACACGGGTGGCGATTGAGCTGATTCGATGGTGGCCTTGGCACCGTCGAGCCAGGCTTGGCAGCGGGTGACCAGCCGTTCGCCTCGCTCCCAGAGCTCCATGGCGGTGCTGATGGGGACATCGCCCGATTCCAGTTGCCGCACCACCTCAATCAGCTGTTCCCGGGCGTCCTCATAGGTCAGCTCCCGCTCCGGAGCCTCAGTCTTGCTCATTCATCCTCCTTGGTTGGGTACGGTTCAACGTTCCTCACCGTAGCGGTGAGGGCGCCATCGCCGAGCCGAGCCGAGATCTGATCCTTGGGGGTGGCTTGCTGAATGGACGTGAGGCCGCTCCCGTCCCCCGCGGTGAGAATGGCGTAACCGCGTTCCAGGGTGGCCTGGGGAGATAGAGCGCGTATCTGTCGTTGAGTGGTGAGCAACCAATCCTGTTCGCGCCGGAGCCGGTGGTGGACTGCCCGGCCGAGTCGCTCGTGCAACTCCTCGACTTTGGTGATCTGCAGCGTGATGGCCCCGGTGGGATCGCGCAACACCGGCCGTGAACGCACTTGGGTGAGCCGCTCCTGTTCCAGGTCCACCTGTCGGCGGATGGCGGTTCGCAGACGTTGCTGACCGGTGGCGATAATGCGGGACTCATCGGCGGTATCTGGGACGACCCGTTTGCCGGCGTCTGTGGGGGTGGCAGCGCGGATGTCGGCCACCAGATCCAGGATGGGGGTGTCGGTTTCATGCCCAATGGCGCTCACCACCGGGGTTTGGCAGGCATGGACGGCGCGGGCCAGAGACTCATCCGAGAACGGGAGCAGATCCTCTAGTGATCCACCTCCGCGCGCGACGATGATCACGTCGACCTCCTCGGTCTGGTCCAGGGATAGCACCGCCTCACGGACTTGTTCTGCGGCCTGTGCTCCTTGAACCAGGGTGTGCCGGATATCCCATCGGGCCCTGGGCCAGCGACGGCTGACGGTGGCGATGACATCCCGCTCGGCGGCCGAGTCCTGGCCCGTGACGAGCCCGATCCGCCGGGGGAGGAAAGGGAGCGGGCGCTTTTGGGCTGGGTTGAACAGCCCTTCCGCCTGAAGCATGCGCTTGCGTTGCTCGATGTGGGCGAGCAGTCGGCCCTCGCCAGCGAGTCGGAGTTCCCGGCACTCGAAGGTGAGCGACCCGTTCCCGGCATAGACGGTGGCCCGTACGTGAGCACTGACCAGGGCCCCCTCGGGAAGCGGTCCCACGGCATCGAGCACCACCGTCGTGATGCTCACCCTGACGGAGATGTCCGCCAAGCGGTCGCGCAAGGTAAGGAAATGGACCTGATGGCCTGCACGACGTTTCAGCTGAATGATCTGCCCCTCCACCCAGATCGGGCGGGTGCGCTCCACCCAGGCTTTGAGGCTGGATACGACCGCCCGCAGGGGTTGCGGTTGCTCCGCTGAACTTTCCAACGCCATGGGCACAGCCTACGAGCCTTCGGTGGTACCCACAGTTCGGTGGATGATCTGTCGGTGGGTTACACTTTCGATGTTTGGGCTTTTGGCCGTTCTCTGGGGGGGAGATGGCGACTAATCATCCGGCCACACCTGCGACCAGCATGCGCTGGTCCGGGGAAGTGCGATTGAATGCTGCGCTGAGTGGTTCCGGCAATGCGCTCAACTCCCTCCGGCTCGGCTTGGCCTTGCTGGTCATTGTTGCCCACACGATTCCGATATCCGGAATTGAATGGCTGGCTTGGGTGGAGCGGCTGGGGCCCTGGGCAGTTCTCGGGTTCTTTGTCATCTCCGGTTATTTGATTGCGGGTAGCCGGTTGCGATCATCCTGGTGGTCCTATGTGATTCGCCGGGTGGCCCGGATTTATCCGGGCTACTGGGTGCAACTGCTCGTCGTGGCACTGATGCTGGCGCCGTTGGCTACCTGGCTTGGAGCATCCACGTGGTCGTGGGGGGCGGCGCT
This sequence comes from Propioniciclava sp., assembly GCA_047973325.1. Taxonomy (GTDB): domain Bacteria; phylum Actinomycetota; class Actinomycetes; order Propionibacteriales; family Propionibacteriaceae; genus Propioniciclava. The sequence goes on from JBKEBU010000121.1 coordinate 36,441, forward strand.
GGACTATGTCGTCGGCAATGCGTCTACGTTCCGGATGCAGTATCTCTTGGAAGGGACTGTGTTTCCGCACCATGATGCCTGGAATGGGTCTGCATGGACGTTGATGTACGAGCTGCTGGCCTACGCGGGATGCCTGCTTGTTTTTTCCATCCCATGGTGCCGGAGGCATGTGGTGGCATCCTCCGCAGCGATTCTGATAGCGCTGATCGCATTCACTATTGCTGCTCCGGTCTTGGATGTGACCACCAGCCTCTACCTGAATGCCGCCCACCTCGGATCCTACTTTGCTGCGGGAATGCTCGCTTACGGCCTCCGGGAGCGATTGCTGGTGACGTGGCGGCTCACAACCATGGCGATGATCCTGGTGATCCTCCTGTTCATGGTTCCCGGTGGAGACAGAGTGGCTCAACTCCCGGTTGCCTATGCAGTGTTGGCGTTGGGAGCGCTGGCCCCCCTCCGGATCGGGGTGCGCCATGACCTCTCCTACGGAACCTACATCTATGCATTTCCGGTGCAGCAGGTCGTTGCCATGACGGGGGCGCAGGGATGGATCCATCTACTGATATCCACACTGGTGACGCTGGTCTTCGCCTGGGCCTCCTGGCGGCTCGTGGAGCAACCGTCGATGCAGGGTTCGCGGGTGCTGATCAGCTGGATTCGCGATTGCAGGGGTCAGGTCGCAGCCGCACGGGTATGACGGGCACCATGAAGTATGATTCTCGGGGGAAGGTGGGGAAACCAGTGGATATTCGTGGGTTTGGGGTGTCCGCCACGGGGGTGCGTGCGGCGAGCACGAGGCCATTAAGTGCAGCGCTTGATGGGCCGGACAATGCACTCAATGCCATTCGGCTGGTGCTCGCGCTTTTGGTGATCGTGGGCCATACGGTACTGTCGGCCGGTGCGCCGTGGCCCCGGTGGATCGAGGTGCTGGGCGGATGGTCGGTAGCCGGTTTCTTCGTCATCTCGGGGTATCTGATCGCCGGGAGCAGAATGCGATCATCGTGGTGGTCTTATAGTATCCGTCGGCTGGCGCGAATCTACCCGGGCTACTGGGTGCAAGTCCTGGTGGTGGCCCTCCTGTTTGCCCCGTTGGCGACATTGCTGGGGCCGTCACATGGTCGTGGGAACCCGCGGTCAACTATGTTGTGACCAACCTGTCAACCTTCACGCTACAGTTCACGCTCGACGGAACCGTTTTCCCGTATCTTCCTTCGTGGAATGCTTCGGCGTGGACGCTGAAGTATGAACTGATCGCCTATATCGGGTGTCTGGTTGTGTTCTCGGTCCCGTGGTGTCGACGCCACGTTGCGCTGGTGTCCGGAGCCGCGCTGGTGCTGCTGGCGGCGTTCGACATGGTGGCCCCGCTAGCGGGCATCACCACAGATATGTTTCTCAACTCAGCACATCTGGGCTCCTACTTCGCAGCTGGCATGATGGCCTACGGGCTGCGGGACCGAATCCCAGTGCGGTGGTCGCTGTTCGCCATAGCTGTGATAGTCGTCATCGCGCTGTATGTCATCCCCGGCGGGGACAAGGTGGCTCACGTCCCGGTGGCCTACGCCTGCCTGGCCGGCGGGGCTCTCTTGCCGACCCGAGTGGGGGTTCGAAACGACATTTCATATGGGGTCTACATCTATGCCTGGCCGGTCCAGACGATCTTTGCCATGGTTGGGCTACAAGGCGTCGTGCACTTGCTGGCGACGGTGGTGGCTACGACGATGATTGCCTTCGCCTCCTGGAAACTGGTGGAGCAGCCCGCCATGGACGGCGCTCGGTCACTGATAGCTTGGGTGCGGAGGCCGCTGCGATCCGCAGGAGCAACACCGACGTCGTCTGTGCAAGGCATAGGGCCAACTCGAGCCCGCTTCTAGCGACCCTTGGTTGCTAGAACTCATGCATGTGTCTTGAGTTTCAGGCGGCGGTTCCCAGTCGGGCTGTGTTGGGGTGGTTGTGGACGTGTCGGTCGATGATGTTTAGCGCGTTGCGGAGTTGGGTCGGGGCGGGCGGTTGGTCAGCGGCGATGAGCGGTTGCAG
>JBKEBU010000013.1:0-5296 GCA_047973325.1 Propioniciclava sp.
AGATCGCTGACCCGCTCGAAGTCGAGGATCGGGGCCCGCTTGTAGCGCCCGTGGGCATTCCCGATGGCTGGGGCGAAAACGTCCACGCCGGTCTCCCGGAGGTAGGTGAGGGTGACCTCCCGGGTCTGCTGGACCGATTCGTCGTCGGAGCCGACCCCGTCCTCCTGGCCGGTGATCGACTCGATCTCCCCCTCGACGTGCGCGTCGTAGCGCCGCGCCTCAGCGACCACCTCGACGGTCTGTCGCTGGTTCTCGGCGACCGGGAGCTGGGAGGCATCGAACAGCACCGAGTTCCAGCCCTCGGCCAGGCAATCAGAAATCACTTGCCGGTCCGGGCAGTGGTCCAGGTGCAGGCACACCGGCACTTCGATGCCACGGGTCATCGCTTCCCACATGGCGTACAGCACGTGGGTGCCGACGGATCGTACGGTCTTCACCGAGGTCTGGATGATAACCGGAGACCGGGCCTCGACGGCGCCCGCCAGCACGTTTTCCATGGTCAGGTCGTCGACGATGTTGATCGCCGGAACGCCATAGCGGCCAGCGACGGCGGGTTTCAAGATTTCCGACAATGAGGTGACAGCCACAATGCCCCTCTCGAGCGTGGACGGGAGCAGATGTCTTCACCGTAGCCAGTGGGCGGCATCGCCCGGTATGGGGGATATCCCACACCACGTCTGGGGGTGAGATGGGGGTTGGGGGCCGGGTCAGGATTGGACCAGAAGCTCGGTGCGGGAACGGACATTGGCCTTACGCAAGATGGCCGAGACATGTTTCTCGACGGTCTTGACCGAGATGCCGAGCCGATGTGCGATCTGCTTGTCGGCGAGACCCTGATCGAGAAATGACCGGACTTCGGCTTCGCGTGCTGTCAGCTTGGGTTGGTCGTCTACCGAGGGCAGGCCGCCGAGTTGCTCCAAAGCGCCCCCGAGGACGAATACATCGTCCTGGGCCACCCCGACCACGGCCCGGCCTAGCGCGGTGGCATCGGCATCGGCCTGGACGAAGCCACGAGCCCCAGCTGCTACCCACTCGCGGACCTCGGCTTCGGCTGCCGTCGGACGATCTGCGATGGCGATCACCCCGATGGCCGGGTCGATCTCGGCGACAGCCGTGACCAAGGCTGGCCCGGGAAGTCCGGCCAATCGAGTGCCGGTGAGAACCACGCTGGGGTGCAGCAGCCGGACTGCGTCAAGGGCCTGGACGAGATCTGCGACCTCAGCGACGACCTGGATGCTCGGCTCGCTGCGGGTGAGCAACTGCACCAGTCCGGCCCGCATCGCTGGCTGGGCATGGACGACGAGCACCCGCAGCCGCGGGTCATCCACGCCTGCGTCCGGTGCATAGGGAAGGTCAGCTCGTACCCGGGTGCCCCATCCAGGAGTGGAGTCGATCCGGACGCGCCCGCCGACGTGGCCAGCGCGGGACACGAGCCCGCGCAATCCGATACCGCTCGGCCGGTTCCGCTCAGTAGGGACGTCGAATCCAACTCCGTCGTCCTCGACGATCACCGCGACCCCTTCGGAGCCGTAGACCAGGCCCAGGCGCACCATGCCCGCGCGGGCATGCTGGGCGACATTGGCCAGGGCCTCGCTGACGATCCGAACCAGCTGATGTTCGACCTCGACGGCCACCTGCTGGGGATCGCCGAACTGGCGGAAGGACGGGGTGAGGCCGGAGGTGGTATGCAGCCAGGTCAGGTCGAGTTGCAGGGTTTCGGCCAGGGAGCGCTCCGGCTGACTGGTGGGCTGCAGACCCCAGACGGCCCGACGACCCTCCACCAAGACATCTTCGGTTACCTGTTGCGCCTGGGTGAGGGAGCCGGTCGGGGGCACGCCCTGCTGAACCTGGTGCTGGGCCTGGGTGAGGTGGAGCAAGACTGTTCCCAGCCCGCGGCCGACGGAATCGTGCAGTTCCAGCATGGCCCGCTCCCGTTCGGCGGCCAACGCAGCGGCCTTCACCCGGCCGGCGGCCTCCTCATGGAGCTGGGAGTTGGCAATCGCGATCGCGGCGTGGGTGGCGAAGAGGGCCAGCAACTGGGCATCGTCGGCGCCAAAACGCTGTTCGTCGCTGCCAGCGAAGACCACCAGCGACCCGATCGGGGTGCCCTTCCGCACGATCGGTGCACCGATCACCGCCCGGTGGTAGCGGGGCTCGTCGGCAGCAATGTGTCCGTGACTCACCTGGGAGTAGGCCTCGAAGGCTATCGGTCGCCGTGCCTGAGCCACTGCCCCGGTGACGCCCTCATCGAGCGGAAAGACCTGGCCGGTCTGGCAGCCCTCCTCCAGGTCGATTTGTTTGAGATAGGTGTGAGCGGTGGCGTCGATGAGACACAACGAACCGCTCCGGCACCCAAGCAGTTCGACGGCGCTGCGCAGGATCCGTTCGAGCAGGGGTTGCAGTCGGAACTCGCCCGCGAGATCCTCAGCGACCTCAGCCAGGGCATCGGCCCAGATCCGGCTGTGCGGCAGTGGATGGTCGGACATCTGCGGCCTCCGTGATGGGATCCAAGGAGTCTACGTTGACGATTGCGACCTTGGCCATGTCCACGGAATGAGTTATGCCTGGGCAGAGGGTGCTGGTGTCTGTTGGCCGGTGGAGCTGAGGCATCCGTTGGCTGATTCAGCGCAGCCGGATGGCGTGGATCTTGGCGTCGTAGCCGGCCAGCACCAGCGTGTCTCCGAAGACGCTGGGCGTGGCCTCGACGTTCTGCCCGTCAGCGATCTTCAAGGTCGAGATGTCCTCGCCGGTGGCAGGGTCGAACAGGTGCAGAATCCCGCCCGAGTCGGGGAGGACGCCGTACTGGGTGCTATCGGCGGCAGTGATGAGCACCGGTGAACTCCACGAGTAGTTCGACAGATGACGCCGCCACACCAGGGTGCCGGTGGCCTTGTCGAGGGCCAGCATGGTGCCTTCTCGGGGGGCAGTGGTGCGGGCGACATTGAAAATGACCAGATCGCCGATGGCCCCGGTTCCCACGATGGGTGTCGAGAGCAGACCGCCGTTGATCGCCGAGTAGTAGGAGGGGATGTCGTACTGCCAGATCACTTTCCCCGACAGAGCGTCGATCTTGCGCAGGTTGGTGATCCGTTCGCCGCCGTCGAGGCCGCGGTTGTCCACCTCGTTCCCGGTGTAGAGGAACACGCCGTCGTCGGTCTCCTCGAGCACCAGCGAGGCGTCCACATCATCACCGGTGTTGATCATCCACAGCACGTCGAGCGTGGTCGCGTCCCAGCAGAAAACGTTGCCGTCGTTGTCAGCGGCGAACATGAGGTTCCGGTAGGCAACGGCTGAGTTCTCGATGCCGTACTTGTGGGAGGTGTCGGCGCGGTAGCGCATCCGATTGACCTGCGGATCGACAGAGACCTCTCCGGCCTCGGGATCATAGGAACTGTTGAGGACGATCTTATAGATGAGCCCGTTCTCGGCGGGCAGCATCACCGTATCGGTGGCCGCATTCACCAAGGCTGAAGAATCGAAGGCGCCCCAATCATCGCGGGGGGCGGCTTCGTCGAGGCCGGACAGATGCCAGACCTCCTCGTTCTTGATCAGGTCGAAGACCCGCCACCGCCAGGGGCCCACGGTGCCGTTGGTGTCATTCAGCCCTTGCCCGGCATACAGCAGGGGGTAGCCCCGGGGATCAACCGAGGCGGTTCCCTTGAACCCCCAGCCCACGTCTATCGGTGGGGCGGTCTGCTCGCCGGTGGCGAGATCCAGCCGGTAGATTTTGCCTTCGAAGACCGGGTAGATCACCTCGACGAAAGCATCGTCGTTGATGAACTTCTCGGCCAGTCCCATGGCCACCTTGGTCTCCCGCGGCCATTGGACCAGCAAGGGTTGGCCGGTCCATCCAGCCCCAGGCCAGTAGGAGCCCTCTCCGCGGATGGTGCCAATGGCATGGCTCCACGCCTGCTCGAACTTGCGCTCGGTGACCTCTGGATTCCCATAGGCCCCCCCGGTGCGCCAGTTGTTCCCGCGGAAGGTCAGAACGCCGGGGATGTCGGTGTACGTCGACGGGTCACCGAAGGCCACGATCGGTCCGGGATTGGACACCTCCACCGGATCGCCTGCGGCATCTACCACAGACCAGTCAAAGGTCCCGTTGCCGTCGGCCAAGGAGCGTTGCCAGGTGTCAGTCCCGATCGCTGAGGGATCGGTGTAGGCCGGCAGGGTCTCCACGTTGAGCGCCAACTCCTGCGGGTTGGTCTGCGGGTCGGGAGCCCGCGTGACGGGTGCGGCCGGCCGGTTGGGGCGTTCCCCCACCTGAACCGTGTCGGCGGAACATCCGACCACTGCCATCAGTGCCAAGGCCAAGCTGGCCGCAGCGAATCGGCGTCGGCGGGCAGATGCCATCGAGCTGTCTCCTGTCGTGCAGATGATGACGTGGCCACCAGCCTACTGGCGTCCCGAAGCCCGCACCTGTCCGCCGGGCGGGTCGCGGGCTTCAGCCGGCTGAGCGGCCTCCATCGATGAGCCAGACCTGCCCGGTGATATGAGAGGTCTCCTTGTCGTTAGCCAGGAAGGCCACCACGTTGGCCACTTCATCGGGCTGTCCCAGCCGCCCCTGAGGTACCTGCCCGGCGAGCATCTGCAGGATCTCTTCGCTGGAACCGTCAAGAATCGGGGTCTGGATGATGCCGGGCCCGACAGCGTTCACGCGGATGGCAGCCGACCCGCAACGCTGGCTCAGGGGCCTGGAGCAGACGCTGCCCCTGTGGTGGCCAGATCGTCAGTTGGCCGGACCGACTCGTCCCTGAACAGGGCCGCGGTGAGCCTCAGTCGGGTTCGAGGCGAGCTGTGGCTCCCTCGTCGGCCCGCCGGGAGACGGGGGTGCTGCCACCGGCGGCCGAGGTGCTCGCTGGCGCCACAACCTGACCGCCTATGACGCCATGTATGTGGTTCTCGCCCGAACTGTCGGCTGCAACCTGCTCACGCTCGATGTGTGGCTGGCCTCCCAGGCGCCGGACTGCGCGGTGTTGCCCTGACCCCTCGGAGGACGTCGGTGGGTGCCCCGGACCGCCCGGTTGTCGAGCGTGGTCGGATCTCAGCCCCGTTCCTGAGATGGACTGTCTAGCGGTGGGCGACGGTCGGTGCCGGCGTGGCGGTGCTGTGACACGGCCCTCATCAGAACCACCCCGATGACCACCAGACCAACGATGATGATGCCCAGTAGCAGGAGCGTCGGAAGGGTGCCGCTGGCCCCGGCGTAGGAGGCGACGCCGAGGAGCAGCGCCATCCAGATGATGACATAGGGCCGCAGCGCCCGGTTGAGCCGCCGACGCACGGGAGTTCGCAT
>JBKEBU010000056.1:0-16113 GCA_047973325.1 Propioniciclava sp.
CCTCAACGGGAAGCTGCGGGTAGCGCCGCTCGAGATCTCCGGCCCGGTAGTCGGTGACCCGGTGGCGCAGAATGAGGTCCTGAGCCCGCGCCGGAGCCCGGATCGGGTCGGCCTGGACGAACCCCAGCCGTTCGATAGCTGTGCGCAACGCCGCCGTGCGGGCCGGGAAGGTACGAGCCACCGCATACCGGCGCAGACGGGCTGAACTGATCCTCACGGACCGACCCTAGAGGGTTCGGCGCTGATCCCGATGTGGGTTCCGAGCCGGGGAGGCCGGTTCGCCGCCCCACCGGGAACCCTGCCACTGCGGCGATGTAGCCGCTCGATTCGCATCCACACGGAGTGCCCCAGAGATGCCCGGCTCCCGGACGGCGTGGATCCTCATGTCCACGAAACATTAACGCGCGGAACATGTTCTTTAATTGTGTTAGGGTCCCCTTAGTTGATGAGCCACAGGGGCGCTGACCACCAGGAAAGACCCCGGCTCAGACGTCATGCACCACCGCCAGCAGCCGGACCCCTAGTCAAGGAGAGCCACGCTCATGTTCCTCCAGCGCCGCCTCGGTGCCGTTTCCGCAGTGTCTGCGGCCCTCACCCTCGCCCTCACCGGCTGTGCCGGGGGCACCGCCGCGACGCCGAGTGCACCCGCGACCACCGCCACCACCACGGTGACGGTAACCGACAACTACGGCGAGCAAACCGTGACGGTGCCGCCAAGCCGGGTGGCCGCCACCGACAATCGCACCTTCCAAACCCTGGACGCCTGGGGGATCAAGCTCGTCGCCGCACCGATCCCACTCATGTCCGGCGAGCTGTCCTACCCGTCGGACGACTCCATCGCCGATCTCGGCAGCCATCGCGAGCCTGACCTGGAAGCCATTGTGGCCACCAACCCTGATCTGGTGTTGGTCGGTCAGCGCTACACCCAGCACTACGAGGCCATCGACGGGCTAGTTCCCGACGCCACCCTAATCAATGTGGATCCCCGCGACGGGGAGCCCTACGGCGACGAGCTCAAGCGTCAGGTTGAGGTGCTGGGCCAGGTCTTCGGCAAGGAGACCGAGGCGGCCACACTGGCCGCCGATTTCGACGCCGCCGTTGCTCGGGTGCAGGCGGCCTACAACGCCGATGAAACCGTCATGGGGCTGGTCACCTCCGGCGGTGCCATCAACTACGCCGCTCCGAGCACCGGCCGCACCCTGGGCCCGGTCTTCGACATGTTGTCGCTGACCCCGGCCATTGAGGCCGATGGCACCACGGTGGACCGCGGCGATGAGATCTCGGTCGAGGCCATCGCCGAGGCGAACCCCGCCTGGATCCTGGTGATGGACCGCGACGCCGGCCTGGGCGCTCGCGGCAACCCCGAGGATCAGGAGTACACCCCGGCCAATGAGCTGATCGCCGACTCGCCCGCACTGCAGAACGTGACTGCGGTCCAGAAGGGTCAGATCGTTTACATGCCGGCCGACACCTACCTGAACGAGGGCATCCAGACCTACACCACCTTCCTCAACCAGATCGCCGATGCCATGGAGGCGCAGAGCTGATTTCACCCACACACGCTGCGTGCGGGTGGGGGCACTCCCCTCACCCGCATGGCCGCCCTCACACCGGGAGCCTTCCGTGACCACGACCACGCGCCTGACAGCTGCCCCAGCCGTCGCAGCGCCGATTCTGCACGCTCGGGTCCCGCAGCGCCGGTTGTTCACCTGGCCGCTACTGGCCGGGCTAGGCGGAACCTGCATCCTGGTGGCGCTCTCACTAGGCGTGGGGGTCTACGACATCCTCGGCGCCGACGACGGCTGGGAGATGTTCTTCATCACCCGGGTGCCCCGCACCATCGGGCTGGTGCTGTCGGGTGCGGCCATGGCCATGGCCGGGCTGGTGATGCAGCGCATCACTCAGAACCGTTTTGTGGAGCCCACCACCACCGGCACCACCGAATGGGCCGGGCTTGGACTGCTGCTCACCATGCTCGTCTGGCCGGAGTCCTCCGTCCTGACCCGGATGATCGGAGCCATCATCGCCGCCATGATTGGCACCGCGATCTTCTTCGGGTTCCTGCGCCAGGTCGCGATCCGCTCCTCACTGATCGTGCCTATCGTCGGCATGATGTTCGGCGCCGTGGTGGGCGCCATCACCACCTACGTCGCGCTGGCCAGCAATGCCCTGCAGAGCCTGACGGTCTGGTTCCAGGGCTCATTCGCCACGGTGCTCAAAGGCCAGTACGAACCGCTCTACCTCACCGCCGCGGTGGTGGTCATCATCTTCATCGCCGCCGACAGGTTCACCGTGGCCGGGCTGGGAGAGGAGATGGCCACCAGTGTCGGGCTCAACTACCGCAACGTGGTCATGCTCGGGACGCTTCTCATCGCCGTCGTCTCCGGTGTGGTGACCGTGGTGGTGGGCAACCTCCCCTTCATCGGTCTGATCGTGCCCAATCTGATCTCCATGTTCCGCGGCGACGATCTGCGCTCCAACCTGCCCTGGGTATGCCTCACCGGTGTGGCCCTGGTCACTGTGTGCGATCTGATCGGGCGGGTGATCATCGCTCCGTTCGAAGTACCGGTGTCCTTCATCCTGGCCGTGGTCGGCGCGGTGGTGTTCATCGCCATGATCCTGAGGCAGCGTCGCCGTGTTTGAGCCAGCCGTGGCCGCCGCCGAGCGAAACCCGGCGCCGCCGCATCCACCCGCTCCGCAGCCGCGCATCCGGGCGGTGCGAACCACACCGCCGGTCCGCTCCTCGGCGGCGCTGCCCACCAGCCGGACCCGGCGTAGGTACCGGATCATCGTCACCGTGCTGAGCGTGCTCGCCGTCTTGTTCGCAGTGGGCGTGCTGGCCTGGGACAACCCGATGCCTGTCGGATCGTCAGGATTCTGGACCATCGCCCAGCTCCGCGGTACCGCGGTGGCAGTCATGGTCGTGGTGGCCGTGGCGCAAGCCATCGCCACCGTCGCCTTCCACACCGTCACCAACAACCGGATCATCACGCCGGGCATCATGGGGTTCGAGTCGCTGTACCGGGTGATCAACACCGCATTCGTGTTCTTCCTCGGCGCCGCGGGGGCCACCCTGGTGCAAGGGGTGGCCCAGTTCCTGGGACAGATCGTCGTCATGATGGTCTTCGCCGCCGTCCTGTACGGCTGGCTGCTGTCGGGACGCTACGGCAATCTCCAGACCATGCTGCTGGTCGGCATCGTCCTCGGGGGCGGGCTGGCCGCTTTGGCCACCATGATGCAGCGCATGCTCACGCCGGCTGAATTCGACATTCTCGTCGCCCGGATGATTGGTTCGGTCGCCAACTCCGACCCCACCTATCTGCCTTATGCCATCCCATTGGTAGCCTTCGCTGGCGGAATCCTGTGGTGGCGCGCCGGCCGGTTGAACGTGATGGCGCTCGGCCGGGATACCGCGATCAACCTTGGGGTATCCCATCGTCGGGAGACCATCGTGGTGTTGCTGCTGGTCTCGGTACTGATGGCAGTGTCCACCTCCCTGGTCGGACCGATGACCTTCTTCGGGTTTCTGGTCGCCATGATCTCCTACCAGCTCGCCGACACCCACGACCACCGCTACGTGTTCCCGGTGGCCGCGCTCACCGGGTTCGTGGTTCTGGCCGGTTCCTACTTCACGCTCAAGCATCTGTTCTACGCTGAGGGTTCGGTGGGCATCATCATCGAGGTTGTCGGCGGCGGGTTCTTCCTCGCCTACGTCCTCCGGAAGGGCAGGCTGTGATCACGCTCGACTCGGTGGTCAAGCGGTACTCGACTGAGGTCCAGATCGGCCCGGTCGATCTCACCATCCCGGCGGGTGGCATCACCGCCCTGGTCGGCCCCAACGGGGCCGGGAAGTCGACCCTGCTCACCCTGATCGGGCGCCTCCTAGGCCTGGACGAGGGTCAGATCGAGGTAGCTGGCTACGACATCGCGGCCACCGACTCCAAAGATCTGGCCAAGATCCTGGCCATCCTGCGGCAGGAAAATCACTTCGTCACCCGGCTGACGGTGCGCCAGCTGGTCAGCTTTGGCAGATTCCCGCACTCACGGGGGAGGCTCACCGCCGAAGATGAACGGCAGATCTCGGCCGCGATCGACTTCCTGGGGCTCGAACCCTTGGAGCGCCGCTATCTCGATGAGCTCTCCGGCGGCCAACGGCAGCGCGCCTATGTGGCGATGGTGCTGGCCCAGGACACCGAGTACATCCTGTTGGACGAGCCGCTCAACAACCTGGACATGCAGCATTCGGTGCAGATGATGCAGCACCTGCACCGGGCCGCGGCCGAACTCAACCGAACAGTGCTGATAGTGCTGCACGACATCAACTTCGCCGCCTGCTACGCCGACACCATCTGCGCGGTTAAGGACGGCGTCGTGGTCGAATTCGGCCCCCCGGCGGAGGTGATGACATCGAGGGTCCTCACCCGGGTCTTCGACACCCCGGTCGATGTGATCGACAGCCCCCGAGGCCGGGTCGCGGTCTACTTCTAGACCCGACCCCGACAGACAAGACTGACTTACTCAATCGGCTTGGTATCAAGGTAGGGGTGGACGGCCACATACGGCTCATTCCGCTGGACTCACGCCTCCATAGCTTTGGTGGGGAATCTCACATGCAGGTGCATATACGGCGGCGTCGATGCTGACACTTCCGTTACCCCACCGATCAGCATCTCGGCCCACGGCTGAGCATCGAGATCTCGACTCAAATTATCCGATTGCTCGCGATCACCAAGAGAATCCTCTATGGATTCCTCCAGATTAGGGGGGAGTAAAGTAAGCATGGGAGGAGGAGCAATGAGGTTGGCCTTGTTTACAACAAGGCCATCATTCACCCACACCCCTTCCAGGTCGTAGCATTCTCCAACCTTCAGAGGCATCGATGACTCGAGACGCACGTCGAATGAGCCCATCTCGATCGGCTCTATCTCTGGATATAGATCCGTTGCCGCTAGGAACAAAATCCCTTCTAGGTTTGAGCGATACACAAATCCGCGTGCAAAGACGTGCGTATATGCCTCTGGCTGCCAATCCAGAGGCATATCACCAGCTACCTCCACCTCCACCTCCATACCCCACCCAAACCGGCAAAGCCGCTGTTATTCGGGGTTTCCCCGTCGACCTTCTTCCAGATTCTCAGTGACCATCGCGGCCCAAACTGGCGACAGTTAAACGGCCTTCGATACTGCCTGGTCTCAATCAGAGCTATAGCTCGATACCTGCAAGTCTCGCGGCTTTTGTACCAGACTCCGTCTAGTTGAGATACCCATCTGTCGTGAGCTTGTGCCACCGGCACAGCCATAAGGGAAAGGACTAGAAGGCACTCAACAAATAGAGATGTGACTATTCTATTCCGGGGGGGCAGATATCATATTGGCACGTTACGCCCGCTTCCCGGGACTGTCAACCATTGAAGGGAACCACATTCGATGCCCGTGAGCAACGCCGCGCGGACGGGTTGACGAGGAGACAATGGAAGGCTGTTCGGGCTGGCCGGCTTCCTGACCCGCGGCATCCCCGGTGCAGCGCTGCGGATCGATGCACACCGGCGGACCAGGTGAGGTCAGGATGACAACGCCGGCGGCTGACCTTTCCCACTACCCAGCAGCCGGGCGGTCTTGCGGAGATCCCGGTCATGTGGATGCCGGACCACCAAACCGCCCCCGGCGGAGCCCCGAAGCACCACCTTCGGGCGGCCCGGGCTGGGACGAGACGGCACGTCGGAGGACAGCGACCCCAGCTCACTACTAGGAGTTGCTTCTCGGACATCCACCCCCCAGCCCTCGGGGACGCCCAGCCACAAGGATGTCATCCAACTATGCATTGAGACCGCAATGTCAATTACCGGCGCCAGCGGAATGGCTTGGGTGAGATCCACTCGGAAGGGGCCCTTGGCCGAAACCAACTCCACAAAGGGCGGCACCTGCCACGGCCCCGCCACGTGCATGGTCGAATAGGACGTGTTGCGCAGCACGAGGGGATGTTCGTGTCGGAAACCCGGGCCCTCCCCGGCAGGAGCCGAATCGGCAACGATCTCTGGAAGATCCGCCGCCCCCACCAGATCGTTGAGTACCGCCGCCAGTTCTCCCCTGGTGGTGGCCCGCATCACGTCAGCCACCCGCGCCTCATGTTCATCAAAGTCGAGACGGGCGTCGGCGGCAGCATTGCGGATCACCTCCAGGGCATTGTCACGTTGCCCCGAGGTGATCCGGACGTGTCCGTCTGAGAAGGCTTCTGGCATGGGTTCCATCCTAGGCATTGCGCCAGCCCCGGTCACAGTCCACTGCTATCGCCAACGCTGCACAGATCTCGCGCATTCGGTCATCTCCCAGCCTCCCCAGCCGCTCGACCAGCACCGCCAGCGACACGCTCTCGACGGAATCCAAATTCACTGCAGACGGGCGAGGTACCGGATCGCTACCTGGTTCGAGGCTCACCTCACTGGCCAGCCCGCGCATCGTTGTCGTACACGGGGCGATCAATGTCCGCTGAAGCCTGGGGATCGCTGAATCCCGGGACAGGATGACCACCGGGCGCCGCCCGATCTCTGGAAGTTCGCACCACCAGATCTCACCCCGCCGAGGCAGATGATTCACGAAACCGCGGCCGCCCTCCGGAAGGAGGCGAGATCACCCCAGTCATCGGGCTCATCGAGCGGATGCTCGTCATAGGCGGCATAGCTAGCATCCACCTCAGCCGCCTGGTGTCGGGCTACCAGCGCGGCCAGCGCCTCATCCACCAGGGCAGCATCAGTAAGGCCCGAGCGGATTCTTCGGGCATCCCCCAGGAGGTCTGAATCCACGGTCGTACTCAATCGTATGCGCGCCATGCCACAACTATGCCACGCCGCTGCGGATCACCCCTTCCTAGGCGGTGGCGAGGCGCCGCCTGGGCCTCAACACATGCAGCGAATTTCAGACGCAGAACACTAGTCTGCCGGGGACGGTGGGGTATCCGAGTCCGCCGGCGTCGCTGGGGTCACCGTGGTCACCGCCGTCGCTGGGGTGACGGTGGTCGGGTCCGCCGTCGCCACCGCTGGCGGGGCGGCCGGTGCCGGTGCGGCACCAGGAGCCGAGACCGTCTCGGGCGGGGTATTCGGCGTGACCGTCGTGGGCGCCGCGACCGGGGTCGCCGGAGTGATCACCGATACCTGATCGGAGCTGAAGTCGAAGGCAATCGGATCAATTTCGTGCGGAGCTTGAGCAGTACCCACCGCGGGCCCGCCGGGAAGGATCGCACCATCGCCGGTACGGAGGGTCAGCGCATCGGCAGCATAGACGGCCGCCCCGCCAACCACCGCCACCCCGACCGCCGAAGCCAGCCCATAGGTGACCCATCGCTGCGACTTCTTCATGATCGCTCCCTCCACGCTGGTGGATCCAGCCCTCTGATAGTCCTCAGCCTGCCGCGCCAATCTAAGGCGCACCCAAGGCCTTCATGAGAGTCTTCTCATCTTGGTCAGGGTCACCCACCACCCGGGCCACCCGCAGAATCCGCAGGCCGCGATCCGGTTCACCGGTTTCGAACGCCCCCAGAGCGTGACCCAACAAAAGGGTCAGCGTTCGCTCACGAGCATCACCGACCAACCAGCGCCGCCGGACCGCATCGGCCACCCCCACCATCCGGGTCAGGTCGCGACCGGTCAGCGCCGTGGTCACCGCATGCGCGAGGAACGCCGCCACATCATCACCGGGCTCCCCGCGCCCTGCAGTATCGACATCGATCACCGCGGCGACATCATCGCCCTGCCAGAAAAGCTGTCCTAGGTGGAGATCACCATGCACCGAGGTCTCGGTCGTGGGCTGGTCGGCCAGGCCACCCCCGGCGGACAGAATCTGCTCAGCCAGCCTGGCCGCGTCGCCCGCCAGGACGTCGCGGAGCCGTGCTCGGTACCAGACAAACCTATCCGGTAACCGCGCGCCGGACGGATGGGACAGGGCCGCCGACGCCCACCGTTCCCGGAGGACGTCCAACCGGTCGATCAAGTCAGCTGGATCCCAGTGTGCTTGAGCAGCAGGAACCCCGCGGGCATGGTCGAGCACGATCAGCCCCTCGTCGGCCCAACCCCGCACGGCGGGCACCGGCAGCCCCTGGCTAGCGAGCTGGGCATGGGTGTCGACAATCCGGCTCACCCGCCGCGGGGGAACCACCTTGATCCAGACCGGTTCAGCATCTCCCGCACGGAGCACTGCCCGCCGTCCGGCCCGGTAGCCCACCAGCGTCAGTCCGGCGTCGGCGGGGACCCCGAGCCGCCGCAGCAGTGCATCCGCACCCTGGGCGAAGGCCACCGGCGCCAGTGCGGGCAGGTGCGGATCCGACGGATGCGCCCACACCCGAACCTCCGGGCGTTCTGGAGTGCCCTGCAGTACGCCGGTTTCCCGCGGCACCGCACGCCGGGACGTATCAACGAAGTAGGTGACCACCGGCTGACCTGCGCCCCGGACCGTGAACCCGGCGATGGCCCCGGCTCCCAAGGGTTCCCGGCTCATCAGCCGGATCGGGGTGCCCGAGTCGAGGCCGAGCGCCTCCCGCAGCAGGGATTCCTCGGCCACCATATGCATACCCCGATCCCATCATGTTCGGCCCGCGAACGCGACGAGACCTCTCTTAGCCTGGATCCGTAGAAGGTCGGCACGGCGAGCGGCACCAGACGGGTGGGATGGCAAGACGATCCTCACGTAGCGCTACCGGGCATAGCGTGAGCGGGGTCGGCGCAGCCAGCCGGCCCGACTGGGGTCGCGTAGCAGACGAGATTCCACGGATCCAGGCTTGAGGAGTTCCCTTGGGCCCCACTCCCCCTCAATACTGGGGCTATGCGCACCGTGACGGCCCGTCGACCGACGGTGTCGGTGCGCATCCGGATCACCGCAGCGATCACCGTGGTAGCAGCGTTGGGTTTGCTGGCCGTGGGCTTCGCGACCTATATCACCGAACGTCAGCGCACGGTGCACCAAGTGGATCGGGTCCTCAACTCGCAACTCGACGCCACCAGGTTTCTAGTGGAGCAGGGAAACGCCGATACCGGGGAGTGGGACGATCTCGAGCAGGCCCTGCGGACCGTGGTCCAGCGCGCCTCTCCCGATGACAACACCGGCGTCGTGGGGATAGTAGACGGCCACGCCGCAATGGTTCCCGGGATCGGCGTCGATGTCGATCTGCAATCGGCTCCCGGTTTCGTCCCCTACGTGGTATCTCACACGGCCTCTGAACCGGTGATCGGCACCTACGCCGAGGAGGGCGTCGCCTGGCGATTCTTGGCTATCCCGATTCAGGTGCACGCAGCGGACACCACCGAGGCGATATTCGTGATCGCCTACGACCTGGTGGCCGAGCTGGGTGAGCTGAATGTAGCCGCCCGCATCTGGATGATTGCCTCCGCTGTCACCATCGCCGTGATCGCGGCGGTTGCGGTGCTAGTGACCACCCGGCTGCTCCGCCCGCTCCGCCGGATGCGGGAGACCGCCGAACGGATCTCTGCCGGCCACCTCTCCGAGCGGCTACCCATCGACGGGCACGACGACGTCTCCGACCTGGCTGCGACGATGAATGACATGTGGGACCGGCTGGATCGCGCGATGACCGCCCAACGACACCTGCTGGGGGATGTTGGCCACGAACTCAAGACCCCGATCACCGTGGTACGCGGCCACCTCGAACTCGTCGACCCCGACAACCCCGCCGAGGTGCGCGAGACCGTCACGCTCACCCTCGATGAACTCGACCGGGTCAGCCAACTTCTCCAAGACCTGGCCGATGCCGCCAGCGTGCATGACCCTCGGGCCGTGCAGCTATCCCCCACCGATGTGGCGGACCTGATCGACCAGATAGCACTCAAGGCACAGGGGATTCCCGGCGCATCGGTCACCGTCGGTCCGGTAGCCCAGGTGGTAGCCGAGGTGGACTCCAGGCGGATCACTCAAGCGCTCTTACAACTAGCTCAGAATGCAGTAACGCATGGCGGCGGCACCTTGGAGATTAGCGCCCGGACCGACGGCGATCGGCTGCGACTCCAGGTGAGCGACCATGGCCCGGGCGTGCCCGACGCGGACAAGGAGCGGGTCTTCGGACGGTTCCAGCGCGGCAATCCAGCACGGCGGGGTTCGGGGCTGGGCCTGAACATCGTCCGGCTCATCGCCCGAGCTCACCAGGGCATCGCGGACATCACCGATACCCCCGGCGGCGGTGCCACCTTTATTCTGACCATTCCGCTCGCGCACCATCCCACCCAGGAGAGGACCCCCGATGCCAGCAATTCTGGTCGCTGACGATGAGCCCCGGATCTCGGGATTCATCAACAAAGGCCTGCGCGCAGCCGGATTCTCTACCCGAGTGGCCGAGAGCGGACCCGACACCCTGGAGCTAGCCCTCAGCGGCGAGTTCGACCTGATTATCCTCGATGTGAACCTGCCCGGCTTCGACGGTTTTGAGGTGCTTTCCCGCCTCCGCGGCTCCGGTGCCACCGTTCCCGTGATCATGCTCACCGCCCGCACAGATGTCCACGACACCGTCGCTGGCCTGGAGGGGGGCGCTGACGACTACCTCGGCAAGCCATTCCGATTCGACGAGCTCCTGGCCAGGGTCCGACTACGGATGCGCCCCGACGAGGCTGCCAACGTCACCGAGTTGTCCCACCGCGACCTGGTCCTGGATATCCGCACCCGCCGCGCCCGCACCGATGCTGGGGAAGTTGAACTCTCTGCTCGTGAGTTCGCCCTTGCCGAAGAGCTCATCCGGCATGCCGGCCAGGTGCTCAGCCGAGCCCAACTCCTGAGCCGGGTGTGGGGCTACGATTTTGACCCCGGCTCCAATGTCACCGACGTCTACGTTGGCTACCTCCGCAGCAAGCTCGGACCCGAACGGATCGAGACTGTCCGTGGCGCCGGCTACCGCCTGATCTGATCCGCCCCGCCGCGGCCCAGGGCGTGCACATCACCCTGATAGGCGTACCAGGCCAGCTAACCCTGGCTGCCGGAGACGCACGCCGCGCTTCCCGCCGACGAGGCCCGCGAAAATCGTGACCATTGTTGATTGAAATTCCAATCAATGTTCCTTAAGCTGATGTTGACAAGGGGTGTTATGCACTCAGGGTGGTCCATGCAGCCTTCTGTGCCGCCTTGAGAATGCGCTGGCCCCACCCGAGGAGGCAGCATGGCTTCGATGACCCGCCGGACCTTCGCGCTGGGGGCAATGTGGGCCACACCAGCCGTCCTAGCGAGCACCCAGGCGCCAGCAGTCAGCGCCTCAACCCACAACCAGCAAGGCATTGACTGGAACTTTGGCACCTACACCGAGACCATGGCACCCACCCCGAGCCATGGGGATGAAGTCATCGCCTTCACCTTCGTCCCCACAGCCTGCCCCGGGCTCACCATCACCGGCACCACCACCCGCTACCTCAACTCCCGCGGAACCGGGCACAACTTTCACCGGGAGAACATCACCGGTACCTACAGTTCTGGACTCGTCCTCAACTACCAAGCAAACATAGCCACCGGCTACGCCAGCCGCACCGAATGGGAGATCACGTTCACCCCCGCCGTCACCGGCCTCCAGCTCGCGATCACTGACATCGATTGGGACGGCACCAACCCGGCGACAACTCTGATAGAGAATCGCGAGAATGTGACCATCACCCCCCTACCAGCAACGGCTCCCACCCTGGGCAGCAAGATGTCCGGGGCGGGAACCCTGGCCGATCCATGGGTCTCAGTGAACAACTTCCAGAACACCCCCAATGGCGCCAGCAACGTCGCCAATGTGGGCCTCAGCTATGGCGCGACGGCGATCAGCTCAATCACGATCACGGCCTGGAGCATGGGGCTACCCGCCACCCAACAGAACATCTTCCTGTCAACCCTGGCGCTTGACTGCCCCCCGTGACCAGAACCACCCGGCAACCGAGGCTCGAGAAGCCACCGTGGACGGAGAAGCACGCCTCTACTACATGTTGCGACTTACATTGCTGTAGTTATCTGTATATAGTGGTTCTCGCAATGGTTCGACCCGCCCGCCAGGTGGGTTGTCGCAAGAGGGAATCCGGTGTGAATCCGGAGCTGCCCCGCAGCGGTAAGTGGGAACGACCGCCGTCATCAGCACTGGGAGCGATCCTGGGAAGCGACGGCCACTAGGCCCGGTTCGGTTGACGCCGAATCCGCCCACGAGTCCGAAGACCTGCCACTGCCGTTCCACGTCCGTGGGAACGTCGGTTCGAACGGCCTCGTGGGAGGGCCGAAGGCCACTCGGGGGACCAGCCCTTCGACCCTTCGCTCACTTCGTCGCCGATTCGGCCAATCCGTCGAATCGTGAGGAATGAGACAGCGCATGACCCAACCCAGCCAGCAGCCGGTCCCCGGCACCGCCAACCAGCCGATCCGCGTGTACAGCAAACCTGCCTGCGTGCAGTGCACCGCGACCTATCGGGCGATGGACAAGCTGGGGTTGGAGTATGAGGTGATCGACTTGGCCGATGACGAGGCCGCGCTGCTTGAGGTGATGGCCCTGGGCTACCAGCAGGCGCCGGTCGTGGTCGCCGACGATGAGCATTGGGCCGGGTTCCGCCCCGACCGAATCAAGGCCACGGCCAGCCGAATCCAGGTGGCCTGAGTCTCTGAACGGCAGCCCACCATGGTCCAGCTCGTCTACTTCTCCTCGGTCTCGGAGAACACCCACCGCTTCATCGCCAAGGTGGGGCTTCCCGCCCGGCGCATTCCGGTGCGGAGCACAGCAGCAGCGCTCCGGGTCACCGATCCGTACGTGCTGGTGGTTCCCACCTACGGTGGCGGCAATCGTGGCGGCGCGGTGCCCAAACAGGTCATCCGATTCCTCAATGTCCCGGCCAACCGAGAACTGCTCCACGGCGTGATCGCCAGCGGCAATACCAACTTCGGCACCGCCTACGGCCTCGCCGGCACCATCATCGCCGCCAAGTGTGGCGTCCCGCACCTGTACACCTACGAACTCATGGGCACCGCCGACGATGTCGAGCGGGTCCAACAAGGACTGACACAACTATGGCAACGACTGTCACTGACACCGGCGTAGAACGTCTCGACTCCCCGCAGGTCGACTACCACGCTCTCAACGCGCTGCTCAACCTCTACGATGAGGACGGCCAGATCCGGTTCGACGCCGACCGGCAGGCCGCACACCAGTACTTCCTCCAGCACGTCAACCGGAACACGGTCTTCTTCCACTCACTGAAGGAGAAGCTCGACTACCTCGTCGAGGAGGGCTACTACGAAGCTGACGTGTTGGCCGGCTATGACTTCGGCTTCATCAAGTCGCTGTTCAAACGCGCCTACGCGGTGAAGTTCAGGTTTCCCACCTTCATGGGGGCCTTCAAGTACTACACCTCCTACACCCTGAAGACCTTCGACGGCTCCCGCTATCTGGAGCGGTTCGAGGACCGGGTGTGCCTGGTCGCCCTCACCCTCGCCCGGGGGGATCGGGCACTTGCCGAGCAGTTCACCGACGAGATCATGGCCGGACGATTCCAGCCGGCAACCCCGACCTTCCTCAACGCGGGCAAGGCCCAGCGCGGCGAACTGGTGTCCTGCTTCCTGGTCCGGATCGAGGACAACATGGAGTCCATCGCGCGGGCCATCAACTCGGCTCTGCAGCTGTCCAAGCGCGGCGGCGGGGTGGCGTTGTCGCTGACGAACATTCGCGAAGCTGGCGCCCCGATCAAGAAGATCGAGAACCAGTCCTCGGGCGTCATCCCGGTGATGAAGCTGTTGGAGGACTCCTTCTCCTATGCCAACCAGCTCGGCGCCCGCCAAGGAGCCGGGGCGGCCTACCTGCACGCGCACCACCCCGACATCCTGGAGTTCCTCGACACCAAACGGGAGAATGCCGACGAGAAGATCCGCATCAAGACCCTCAGCCTGGGGGTAGTGATCCCCGACATCACCTTCCAGCTCGCCCGGGACAACGAAGACATGTACCTGTTCAGCCCCTACGACGTCGAACGGGTCTACGGAGTGCCGTTCACCGAGATCTCGGTCACCGAGAAGTACCACGAACTCGTCAACGACGGGCGCATCACCAAGAAGAAGATCAACGCCCGCACCTTCTTCCAGACGTTGGCCGAGATCCAGTTCGAATCCGGCTATCCCTACATCGTGTTCGAGGACACCGTCAACGCCGCCAATCCGATTGCCGGACGGATCACCATGTCGAACCTGTGCTCGGAGATCCTGCAGGTCTCCACCCCATCGACCTACCACGAGGACCTCTCCTTCGAGACCATGGGCAAGGACATCTCCTGCAATCTCGGCTCGCTCAACATCGCCAAAGCCATGGACTCCCCCGACTTCGGCCGCACCATCGACGTCGCCGTCCGGGCACTGACCGCAGTCTCGGATGCCTCGAATATCGCGTGTGCGCCAAGCATCGAGCGCGGCAATGCCCTGTCCCATGCCATCGGGCTGGGCCAGATGAACCTGCACGGCTACCTGGCGCGCGAGTCCATCCACTACGGCTCCGAGGTCGGCCTGGATTTCACCAACATGTACTTCTACGCGGTCACTTTCCATGCTGTCGCCGCCTCGATGAGGATCGCCCGGGAACGTGGAGAGCGGTTCGCCGGTTTCGAGGATTCGACCTATGCCAACGGGGAGTACTTTGCGAAGTACCTTGAGGGTGACTGGACGCCGCGTACCGACCATGTGGCCCGTCTGTTCGCCGACGCCGGCATCCAGCTGCCAACCCCCGAGGACTGGCGGGCCCTGGCCGCGGAGGTGGCCGAGTTCGGCATGTACAACCAGAATCTGCAGGCGGTGCCCCCGACCGGATCGATCAGCTACATCAATCACTCCACCAGCTCGATCCACCCGATCGCGGCGAAGATCGAGATCCGCAAGGAGGGCAAGATCGGCCGGGTCTACTACCCGGCGCCGTACATGACCAATGACAATCTGGAGTACTTCGCCGATGCCTACGAGATCGGCCCGGAGAAGATCATCGACACCTACGCCGAAGCCACCAAGCATGTGGACCAGGGCTTGTCACTGACGCTGTTCTTTCCCGATACCGCCACCACCCGTGACATCAATCGGGCCCAGATCTACGCCTGGCGTAAGGGCATCAAGACCCTCTACTACATCCGGCTGCGCCAATTGGCGTTGGCCGGCACCGAAGTCGAGGGCTGCGTCAGCTGCATGCTCTGACGCCCTCCAACGCAATATCGACCACCACCTATCCACCCAGTCACCAGCACTCAAGGAATGACATCATGACCGAGAAAATCACCCTGCTCCAGGGCGTGCAGGCGATCAACTGGAACCGGCTCGACGACGACAAAGACCAGGAAGTCTGGGACCGGCTCACCGGGAACTTCTGGCTTCCCGAGAAGGTGCCGCTCAGCAATGACATCCCCTCCTGGCGCACCCTCACCCCGCAGGAGCAGGAGATGACCACCCGGGTGTTCACCGGACTGACCATGCTCGACACCATCCAGGGCACCGTCGGTGCAGTGTCCCTGATCCCGGATGCCCGAACCCCGCACGAGGAGGCGGTCTACACAAACATCGCCTTCATGGAATCTGTGCATGCCAAGAGCTACAGCTCGATCTTCTCCACCTTGATTTCCACCGCCGAGATAGACGACGCCTTCCGCTGGAGCGAGGAGAACGAGCATCTGCAGCGCAAGGCGAGGATCGTGCTCGACTACTACTACGGCGATGACCCAGAGAAGCGCAAAGTCGCCTCCACCATGCTGGAGTCGTTCCTGTTCTACTCCGGCTTCTATGCGCCGATGCACTGGGCCAGCCATGCCAAGCTCACCAACACCGCCGACCTGATCCGGCTCATCATCCGCGACGAGGCGGTGCATGGCTACTACATCGGCTACAAGTACCAGCTGGCGCTGCGGGACGCCGACGAGGCCCGGCGCACCGAGCTGAAGGACTACACCTTCGACCTGCTCTATGAGCTCTACGACAATGAGGAGTCCTATACCGAGGATCTCTACGACCCCTTGGGGCTGACCGAGGACGTGAAGATGTTCTTGCGCTACAACGCCAACAAGGCCCTGATGAACCTCGGCTATGAGGCCCTGTTCCCGAGCACAGCGACGGCGGTCTCCCCCACGATCCTGGCCGCGCTCAGCCCCAATGC
>JBKEBU010000094.1:0-10679 GCA_047973325.1 Propioniciclava sp.
CCGTCGGACCGTGGCCGCCGATATTCGCCGCAAGATCGAGATCGGCAGCTACCAGGGCCGCCGTCACCGTATGGGCCTCCCCGTCCGCGGGCAGCGGACGCGTACGAATGCGCGCTCCCGTAAGGGTCGGAAGAAGGCTGTCGCCGGGAAGAAGAAGGCCCGCTGACGCGGCCTGACGGACGAGGAATCAGGAGAATCTAGAACAGATGGCTACCGCAGGCCGTACCAAGGCACAGGCTGCTGCGGCGAAGACTAAGGTCCGCCGCAAGGAGAAAAAGAATGTGACCGTGGGGCAAGCCCACATCAAGAGCACGTTCAACAACACCATAATTTCGATCACCGACCCCAGCGGGGCCGTGATCGCCTGGGCGTCCGCCGGCACCGTCGGCTTCAAGGGCTCCCGCAAGTCGACCCCCTTCGCCGCCCAGATGGCCGCCGAGGCCGCTGGCCGCCGGGCCATGGAACATGGCATGAAGCGGGTCGATGTCTTTGTCAAGGGCCCTGGTTCGGGTCGGGAGACTGCGATTCGCAGCCTGGACGCGCTGGGTCTGGAGATCGGACCGATCTCCGATGTGACCCCCGTGGCCCACAATGGCTGCCGCCCGCCCAAGCGTCGTCGCGTCTGACCCGAGCAAGAAAGGACTGAATACTCATGGCCCGTTACACCGGACCCATCACCAAGAAGTCCCGTCGGCTCGGTACCGACCTGGTGGGCAACGATAAGGCGTTCGAACGCCGTGCTTACCCGCCGGGTATGCATGGCCGGGGACGCACCAAGGAGTCGGAGTACCTGCTCCAGCTCAAGGAGAAGCAGAAGGCGCGGTACGCCTACGGGGTGCTGGAGAAGCAGTTCCGCCGCTACTACGAAGAGGCGCAGCGCAAGCCCGGCAAGACCGGTGATATCCTGCTGCAAATTCTAGAATCCCGCCTCGACAATGTTGTGTATCGCGCTGGTTTCGCCCAAACGCGTCGGCAGGCGCGTCAGCTGGTGTCCCATGGTCACTTCCAGGTCAATGGCCGGAAGGTGAACATCCCCAGCTTCCGGGTGACGCCCTACGACATCATCGACGTCAAGCCGAAGTCCATCAATGCCGACCCGTTCGTCATCGCCCGGGAACTGCATCACGAGCGCGTCGTGCCCGCATGGCTGACGGTACGACCGAACCGGATGCGGGTGCTGGTGCATCAGCTCCCGACCCGGGATCAGATCACCGTTGACGTCCAGGAGCAGTTGATAGTCGAGCTCTACTCCAAGTGAGTTCACCGGTGCCCGCCGGGTCGCACGGATAGGTGCAAACCATCCCGGTGGGCACCTCCGGCTGCTCGTCAGCCACCAGCGAAGGGAGCAGCGCCCTGCTGCTCCGCCACAGTTCGCCGTCATATAGCGGACGGCGGGAAGGAAGAACCACATGCTGATCGCGCAGCGGCCCACGCTGACCGAAGAGTCCGTAGAAGAGTTCCGCTCCCGGTTTGTTATCGAACCGCTGGAGCCGGGCTTCGGCTACACGCTTGGAAATTCCATGCGGCGCACACTGCTGTCCTCGATTCCGGGGGCGGCCGTGACGAGCATCAAGATCGAGGGCAATGCTCACGAGTTCTCCACCCTGCCGGGTGTGGTTGAGGATGTCACCGAGATCATCTTGAACATCAAGGATCTGGTCCTCAGCTCTGAGGAGGACGAGCCGGTGGTCATGTACCTGCGCAAGGCCGGTGCCGGAGCCGTGACGGCTGCGGATATCGCACCTCCGGCCGGGGTCGAGGTGCACAACCCCGATCTCCACATAGCCACGCTGGGGGAGACCGGCAACATCGATATGGAGTTGGTGGTTGAGCGCGGTCGTGGCTACGTGTCTGCCGCTCAGAACAAGGGCATCGAGTCTGAGATCGGCCGGATCCCGGTCGACTCGATCTACAGCCCGGTGCTCAAGGTCACCTACAAGGTGGAAGCCACCCGCGTGGAACAGCGGACCGACTTCGATCGCCTGATAATCGATGTGGAAACCAAGTCGGCGATCACGCCGCGGGATGCGCTGGCCTCGGCCGGACGTACCCTGGTGGAGCTGTTCGGCCTGGCCCGCGAACTTAATGTCGATGCCGAAGGTATCGAGATCGGCCCCTCGCCGGTTGACGAGCAGCTGGCCGCCGACCTCGCTCTCCCGGTGGAGGAACTGAAGCTCACCATGCGCAGCTACAACTGCCTGAAGCGTGAGGGCATTCATACGGTGTCTGAACTCGTGTCTCGCTCTGAGCAGGACCTGTTGGACATCCGTAATTTTGGCAGCAAGTCGATTGATGAGGTCAAGCAGCGGCTGGCCGAAATGGGACTATCCCTCAAGGATGGTGCTCCGGGATTCGATCCGCTCGCCGCGCTCGGTAACTACGACGATGTCGAGTACGCCGATGAGACCGACCAGTACTGAGATTCGCGAGGAGAACACACCACCATGCCCAAGCCCACCAAGGGTCCCCGTTTGGGGGGCAGCCCGTCCCACGAGCGGATTATCCTCGCGAACCTGGCGAGCCAGCTCTTTGACCACGGTCAGATAACCACGACGGTAACCAAGGCCAAGCGGGTCCGCCCGCTGGCTGAGAAACTGATCACCAAGGCGAAGCGGGGCGATCTGCACAGCCGTCGGATCGTCCTCAAGACGATCCCGAGCAAGCGGATCGTCTACGTACTGTTCAAGCACATTGCACCGACCATGGCCGGTCGTGACGGGGGCTACACCCGGATCACCAAGATTGGCCATCGCCAAGGGGACAACGCTCCCATGGCCGTCCTCGAGTTAGTGACCGAGAGCGTGGAGGAGTCTCGTAGCCGCAAGGCCAAGGCCAAGCCCGCGAAGGCGCAACCGGCCAAAGCCAAGGCCGACAAGGTGGCTCCGTCCGACGAGGTCGAGCAGGTCGAAGAGGTCGATACCGCTGTCTTGGCCGACGAGGCGGCCGATGTAACCGAGCCTGCGGCACCGGCGACGGATGCGGAGGTCACTGAGGTCGCCGAACCCGCGGCTGATCAGGCTGCGGAAGACGCGGACGCGGAGGACGCTGACAAGTCCTGACCGAAGGTAATCTGGCAGATCAGGCGCCCGGCTCATGGAGTCGGGCGCCTGCTGCGTTTCCGCTTCCAGGTTGGTGGGGGCCGCTTCTTAGGCCGCGTGACGGCAGCCCCAGGGCTGCAAGCCGCGCTGGGCGTAGAGCCGGTTGGCGACGGTGATCTGCTCGGCCCGGCTGGCCTGATGCGGATAGGCGGCGAAGTCGGTGCCGCCGACCGAGCGCCAGGTGGGCAGGCTGAACTGCAAACCGCCGTAGTAGCCATTGCCGGTGTTTACATTCCACCGGTTGGTTGACTCGCATTTCGCTATCCGGTCCCACATGGCCGCCCGGGCCAGGTTGAGGCCCTTCCCGGATGTGGGACCCGCCGGGGCGTTGGCGGTTGACGAAGCCGAGGAGCCGGTGGCTTTCGGCTTCTTGCTGACTGGCTTCTGAGTGCCGACGAGCACCACCTTGGTGACCGGTTTCGTGGTGGTCTCCTCCTTGATGACGGTGATCTCGTCCACTTTTCCGTCGATGGTTGTCGTGACCAATGTCTGGAGATTCTCGCCTCGGACACCCTCGGTTTTCACCGTGGTCTTGCCCTGCAGCAGCGACGGATCATTGACCTTCTTGGTGGGGAAGTCGACCGCGGTGGTCCGGGTCCACTGGGTGGTGGATACTCGTTCCACGGTAATGGTGTCACCGGCGCTCAGGTCGGTGCCCAGCGCTGGGGTAACCCGGTCAGCAGCGTTCAGTTCGATATCGGCAGCGACTAGGGCTGCGGCCACCGAGAGGTTGTTCACGGCCACGTCGGTGGTGGTCGTGCCGACGGTCACGGTAAGGGTGTGTTCCGGGAGCGGTGCTGGGGTGGCCACCGTGGTCGAGGTCTGGGTGGACTGCGACGCAGTGGCGAGGGCCACCGCCGACCCGCCGGCGATGACGACAGCGGTGCTGGCGACGAGCGTCAGGACCTTCTTGCGGACGGGCACATGTCTCCTCGTGAGTTTCTGGGATCAGCCACCATGGTGAACCAATCCTGAGAGAATCTCAACCGGGTGGCAGGCCCGCGCATGCCTGAGGGCTGGCACCGAGGCAGGTGCCAGCCCTCAATGCGGGCGCCTCAGAAGAGGGTGCCGGCCGCTTGTGCTGTGTCGAAGCGCTGGGCGACGTTGGCCCAGTCCACAACATTCCACCATGCGTTGACGTAGTCACCCTTGACGTTCTTGTATTGCAGGTAGAAGGCGTGCTCCCACATGTCGAGCTGGAGCAGCGGAATCTGCCCTGCCGGAAGGTTGGCCTGCTGATCGTAAAGCTGGTTGATATTGAGGCGCTGGCCAAGGGTGTCCCAGACGAGCATGGACCATCCGGATCCCTGGATCCCGTTGGCGACCGCGTTGAACTGGCCCTGGAAACCGGCGAAGGAACCGAAGTTCTCGGCAATCGCAGCCGCCAGGTCACCGGTGGGCTCGCCGCCTCCGTTGGGGGACATGTTCTTCCAGAAAACCGAGTGGTTCACGTGGCCACCGAGGTGGAAGGCAAGATCCTTGGAGAGCTTGTTGATGGCGCCAAAGTTGCCGTCGGCGCGGGCCGCTTCCAGCTGCTCCAGCGCGGTGTTGGCGCCGGCTACGTAGGCGGCATGGTGTTTGCTGTGGTGCAACTCCATGATCTGCGCGGAGATGTGGGGCTCCAGCGCACCGTAGTCGTAGTCAAGCTCGGGAAGGGTGTACACCATGGGTTGTGTCCTCTCGTTGGTCGGCGTCGGTGGGCTCGGGCGCCCCCGAAGGGAACCTGCGCGGTATTGGCTCCGCAGTCACTAGCCTACGGGGCGCAGATGAGCCTGCGGAAGAGAAGACCGCACGGCGAGCAGCACGCCGGAGCACGTGCAGGAGTCCGGGGCCGAGCACCACTATCAGCACGGTGCTGAGCAGGGCCCGGCCGAGGTTCCAGGCCATGGAGGTCGCGAGGTTAAAGGCGAGAAACCGCTGCAGGTTGATCCACGGACCCAGTGCGGGATCAAAGGACAACTGCGTCGCGCTCCCCAGGGAGAACGGCCAGAAGGCGAGGTCCATCAGCCAGCCGTAGCCGAAGGCGGCAACCCACCCCCAACCCGCGAGCAGCGCAATCTCGATGCGTCCTGCAGCCCGGGGAAGCAGGCCGGCCACCAGGCCGACGAATCCAGCAGCCAACATCTGATAGGGCAGCCAAGGCCCCACTCCGGCGGTGATCAAAGCCGATGCGAACAAGGTGGTGGCCCCCTGGAGAAACCCGAAACCCGGCCCGAAGACCCGACCACCGAGGATGAGCAGGAAGAAGATGGGCTCCATCCCGGCAGTGCCCGCACCCAGGGGGCGGAGGATGGCACCCACGGCTGCGAGCACCCCCAGCAACGCCAGCCCTTTGACGTCCAGGCTGTGCGTGCTCAACTCGCTCACCGCGACCAGGATGAGCACTGGCAGCAGCAGTGCCAGGACCAGGGGCGCCTGGAGTGGCTCGAGGGGTGCGTCGGTGGTGACCAGCAGCGGCCAGATAAAGGCGAGCAACCCCAGCAGACTGACCACGGCGAGCATGCCGGCGGCGCGCAGTCCCAGGGGTGCGGCAGTGGTCATGGGGTCACCAACGTAATCTCCTCAGGGGTGAGGACCGGAATTGGTGCAAACACCTTGGCCGTTTGCGGAGCGAAGGTGGGCGAGCTGGTGCAGACCTCCCGGGTGGGCCCATCGGCGATGATCTCGCCGCCCGCTAGCACGAGGGTTCGGTGGGAGACGTGCGCGGCGAACTCGACATCGTGCGTGCTGATAAGGATCACCCGACCGTCGGCGGCCAGAGACTCGACGATGTCGGCCAACTGTTCCTTCATGGCGTAGTCCAGTCCCCGCGTGGGTTCGTCCAGCAGTACCACCTGCGGGCTGGTGGCCAATTGAATGGCCAGCACCAAGGCCAGCCGCTGCCCCTCAGAAAGGTCGCGGGGATCGCTGGCGTCAAGCAACACGGCTCCCAACTGATCGAGCACCGAACGCGTGGTGCCGGGTTCGGCCCCAGACTCTGCATCGGACTGTGCCAGTTCGGCGGCCACGGTGGGGAGGTAGAGCAGGTCGGCCGCGTTCTGGGGCACCAGCGTCACCAGCCGCCGGGTAGCTCGCGCAGACTCCGTCCGAGGGTCGTGGCCGTTGATCATCAGCTGGCCGGTGCTGCGCTGGCGCCCGGTCAGGGCCCACAACAGCGTTGATTTTCCGGAGCCATTGCGTCCCATGAGACAGGTAACCTCCCCGGCGAACAGGTGCAGGTTTACCTGATCCACCGCGACCCAGGAGCCATAGCTGACGGTGAGCTTCTCGGTCCGGATGTGCGGGCTCCGGTCTGGTTCGGCCGGGAGGGCCAGCGGGGGGGATACCTGGATCTGTTCGCGCTGTTGACGCCGTCGTGCGTTGCGGACCGAGGTGGGCACCTGATCCCAGCCGAGACTGTCGGCCAGTCGGGCCAACGGAGACCGGACATCGGCCTGGGCCAGGATGGTCTCGGGTGGACCGACCGCGACCGAGCTGGTACCGGCGGGCAGCCAGATCACGGTGTCGGCCTGATGCAGCACTCGTTCCAGTCGGTGCTCGGCCAAGACGACGGTGAGACCCACCTCGTGGACCAGGGTGGTGACGGCTGCCAGCACGTCCTGCGCGGCGGTGGGATCCAGTGCCGAGGTCGGTTCGTCGAGGACGAGCACCTTCGGCTGTGCCGCCAGCACAGCGGCGATGGCCACCCGTTGCTGCTGCCCACCGGAGAGTTCGGTGAGGGGCTGACGACGGAGCTCAGAAATCCCGAGCAGGTCGAGAGTTTCCTCTGCCCGTTTCCGCATGGTGGCGGGTCCGATGCCGAGTTGCTCCAGCCCGTAGACAACCTCATCCTCGACGGTATCTGTCACGAATCCGGCACGGGGGTCTTGGCCTACATAGCCGACCAGATCGGCCATATCCCGAGGCCGGTGTGCGGCGGTGGCCCGGTCCGCGATCCGGATCTCGCCCAGCAGGCTACCGCCGGTGAAATGGGGAACCAGCCCGTTGATAGCACCGAGCAGCGTGGACTTGCCGGTGCCGGTCTGGCCGATGACAACGGCCAGATCACCTTCGGGCAGGGTGAAGGAGACCTCGCGCAGGACTGGCGCCGGGCGGCCGGGCAGCGTGATGCTGACAGTGTCGAAGACGATCATGCTGGCTCCGGTTCGCGGGCCGTGCGCGGTGGCGTGGGGATCAGCGCCACCGGGGCTAGTCCGCCACCCAGCACGGCCAGCATCCACGGGTGCAGGGTGGGCCACGTCAGCGGATCCGTGGGTGGGTGCCAGGCCAAGCCAGCCGCGGTCATGCCGCCGACGTTGGCGAGCACCGCAGTTCCGAAGGCGATGAGCCCGGCCACTATCACGCCGGTGTCGGCGCGGCGCCAGGGCTGGGGGCGGTACCGGGTGACCCGCAGTCCCCGCCCGGCCGCACGCAGCCCCGCGATGCTGCCCACCAGACCCAACGTCAGGGCCGGAAGCGCCCAGGTGAGCGAGGTGGCCGAGGACAGCAGCCCGTAGGTTCCCAGGACGACCGCCATCATCGATCCCAGGACGAGCGCAGTCGCTGTCCCCGAGGGTCGTCGGCCCTCCCGGGTCCGCCCGAACCCGCGGGCCTCCATCCCGGCAGCCAGCAGGAGAGACCGGTCCACTGCGTCGGCAAGTACTGGAATTATCACCGCCCGAACTGCCCGCCGGCTGGTGACAGCTCCCCCGCGCAACTGCCGTGCTCTCCGGATCCGTTGGGTGGATTCGATCAATTGCGGGGCTACTGAGAGGGCAATCACCACCGCGACTGAGAACTCATAGAGCGCGGCCGGGACATTTCGTAGGGCTTGGCGGGGATTGGCAAGCGCATTGGCTGCGCCCAGGCAGAACAACAAAACGCCCAGGCGAAGCGCATCATTGAACGCATAAACCAGTGATTCGGCGGTCACGGGCCCGCCTAACCGGACCCCAGCGGCCCAGTCGGGGAGGGTGAGCTCGGGCAGGGTGAACCACACGGTGCTTCCGGTACCCGCACCCAGGATGATCTGAAAGACCATCCGGATCCCGATGATGACTCCCGCCACGGCCACATAGGCTCCTATCGATCGGGCCCAGGGGGCGTCACCGCGGCGGAAGACCACCACTGCGGCGACGGCTAGGGCCACCAGCGCGAGCAAGAGCGGGTTGGTGGTCAGCGAGACCGATCCGGCCATGCCCACGGCCCATCCCCACCAGGCCCAGGGATGCGCCGATGCCTGCCGGGTGCTGGTGCGCAGCGGATAGCGGGTGACAGTATTCATGTCAGCGCCGCCGTCGGCGTAGCCACCACAACAGTGCGCCCCCACCGACGACCAGAATCGCCCCAGTAGCGAGCGTGGGCGCCAGGTTGGCGTCGGGTCGGGCCCCGGTCGGCTCGGCGTTGGCGCCCGGAGGTGATGGGGTGATGGCCGGGGTTTGTTCGGCCAGCGCGGCGGTCATGGCCGGTGGCGGCTCGGATCCATCACCGAAGGTCCACCCGTCGGCGCTGCCTGCTGGGGGCCGGCTGGTGGTGTAGCCGACGGAGGAATACTCCCACGGCTGCCAGCTGCCATCGGCATTCTGGCTGGTGTGCCAATAGGACCAGTAGGCGTCCGCCGTGAGCCGGCAGGTTGCTGGCCTTTCATCAATCCGGCACAACAGCCCCGGCTGGGCCTCGACAACGGCGAACCCGGCACTCGTCAGAGCCACCTTGCCGGTGTCGTACTCGGCAGCGCAGCGAGCCCGCTCGTGGCCGACCACGACCCACACTCCGGGGCACGGGGAGGGTTCGGCCGCCGCCGGGGCGGAGGCTGTGACCGCGATGCTGGCTACCAGCAGGGTGGACCAGCACCCGACTGATCCTGCGGGCTGCCGAGAGCTCACTGCCGGGACTGCTCCGTGGGCGTTGAATCGGGCGTGGATCCGGGAACCTCGCGGCGACGATGCCACCCCATGAACGCCACGATGCTCAGCAGAGCCACGAGGGTTGCGACCGTAGGCAGGACCGGGAAGTCTGAAGCCGGGTCATCCGGGGCCGTCGGGGCAGGAGATGCTTCGGTGGTCGTGGGCACCGGGGGAGTGCTCGTGGGCTCGCTGAGCTGCCAGCTGACCTCCAGGTAGGAGACTCCGCCGAGTAGCAGGACTGCCTGGGTGGTGGCCATCAGATTCGCGGCGTCATCCTGGAGAAAGCTGCCAGATTCCTGCTGCTGACTGACCAGGTACTCCACGGCCTTCGGCTGGTCGCTGGTGGCGGATTGTAGAGCGCTCCCCAGGATGGCGGTGGAGTTGACCGGGTTATAGCCGTCCCAGGAACCCTCGGTGTTCTGGTTGGCCGCCGCCCACGCCTGAGCCTTGGCGGCCGCCTCGGTGTCCCCTGCGGCGATCAGGGCCAGCAGGGCCATGCCGGTGGAGTCTGCGTCGGCAGCTCCGCCGGCTTCGAAGCTGTAGCCGCCGCCACCGTCGGTGTAGGTGGCCAAATGCCTGAGCAGGTTTTCCGGGATGGTCTCACCGGCACGATTGAGGGCGACGGCGGCCAGCCCGGTGGCGAACGGCCCAGGGTAGGCACCGAAGCTGCCATCGTCGGCGATCCCGGCCGTGACCATGGCCACCAGGTCGGTATCCGGGATAAAACTGCGTGGGTTCTCACCGTAGGCGGCGGCGAGAATCGTAAGTTTGGCAGCCCCCTCGGGGCTGTCGGCGACATAGGCAGCACCACCCGAGGTGACTTGCGCCAGGAGTTGGCCGGCGACTCCCGTGGTGCTGTCGTCCTGAGCGGCTGCCAGGGCGAAGAGCGCATCCGCAGCGCCGCCGACGTCGGAGATGGTGTCGGCTTGGCTCGCGATCCAGGCGGCGGCGGAGGTAGCTGCCTCCGGATCGGCGGCGGCCCGGGCTGGGAGGGTGATCGAGACCAGAGCCAGTGACGTGACGATCCCGGTCACGAGCAGGCGCAGCAGGCGGGACATTGTTTCTGTGATCCTCACTGGGTACCACGGAGTCATCCCAGGAGTGGGACCTAGCCGCGTACCACGACGGTTGAATAGGTGCCTGGTCCGGTGAGCATTCCGACTCGGCTGGCGGGTGCCAGCATCACGGCTGCGGGTCAGTCCCGGATTCGCACCGGATTCCCCCACACGGTCCAGCAGGAATCATATCGCTAAGGATGCGCTGATCAATCATGCCCTGGCTGTGGCGCACCGGATCGGGCGAACCGCTTCCCCCACATCTGGCGATGGACGTCCAGGTACACCCACCAGATGTGGGGTTGCGGTTCATCCCGCCTGGGACGTCCTCGCACAGGACAGCATTAATCAGCGATTCCCTAAGGTTGCGCGTGTATTCCTAGTAGCTTGTCGCAGCTGAGATGTGTGGTATCGAGCGGCGTCAGGTGGGTTCTGGGCAAGGCGGGGATCCGGAATCGATGCCGGGGTATCGGTGAGGGTCCACGGCGTAGCCCAGGGTTCACCTGGGGTCGCGAATACAAAAGATCAACTGCGACAGGCTACTAGTTCGCGAACAGCGTGGCCTCGTACTCATAGCGGCTTGCTGGGTAGATGTGCCGCCCGAACTCGAGGACGGTGCCGTCGTCGGAGTAGGCGGTGCG
>JBKEBU010000102.1:0-2004 GCA_047973325.1 Propioniciclava sp.
AGGCGTGACCGAACCAGGCCCGGTTGCTGCTCTGGGCCATGCCGGTGATCTTGTCCAACTGCCCCAACAGCACGGCCGAATCGAAGGCGCCCTTGTAGGAGGTGACCACGATGCTGTCGATCTCGTCGGGTGGGGGAACGCTGACCGAGGTGCCTTCGAGGTCGAGGACCTCGACCAGTGCGGGTCCGGCGGCTGTGTCGGTGGGGCTGACGGGTGCTGCCGGGGCGGCGGTGCTGCAACCGGCCAGCAGGCCTATTCCCAGCGTCAGCGCCAGGAGTTGCCACTTCTTCGGGTGCGGGGACTTCATGGGCGAGATGGACCTTTCTTGTTGTCAGTTCACGGGAATGCACGCCAGGATCTCGGTGCCGACGCGCGTGGAGCGCAGGCCGGTCTGGATGATCCGCGCCTGCACCGAATAGAGCTCGTCCAGGCTGGCTTCGGTGATGACCTCGGTGGGAGGTCCCAGGGCATGCACGGTTCCGTGCTTGAGCATGAGCGCGGTGTCGGCGTACAGGAACGCGTGGTCAGGGAAGTGGGAGGCCATCACCACCGCCAGCCCCTGGTGGGCGAGAAGGTGCACCTGTTCCAGCACGAGCTGTTGGTTGCCGAAGTCGAGCCCGGTGGTCGGTTCGTCCATGACCAGGATGTCGGGTTGCTGGGTGAGGGCGCGGGCGATGAGGACCAACTGCTTCTCACCGCCGGACAGTTCCAGGTAGCGCCGTGCCATGAGCTTGCTGATGCCGAGTCGCTCGATGACGGTCACCGCGATGTCCTCGTCGGCCTCCTTGGGGGACTGGTAGGACTTGAGATAGGCGGTGCGTCCCATGAGGATGACGTCCATCACCGTGTAGGAGAAGGGCGGATTGCTGATCTGGGGTACGTATCCGATGGATTGGGCCACCTTGGCGCGCGGCCAGGTGCTGATGTCGTCGCTGTTGATGCGCAGGTGTCCGTGTTGCATCGGCAACAGTCCCAGGATCGACTTGAACAAGGTGGTCTTGCCGGCGCCGTTGGCCCCCAGGATGCACAACACCTGTCCGGCGTCCACGGTGAAGCCGATATCGCGGAGCACTTGTTTGCGTCCGTAGCCGCAGGCGCCGTCGGTCAGGGTGAACAGAGCGGTCATGAGCGGATCACCGACTCGCGCATGATGAGGCCGATGAAGAACGGTGCGCCGATGATGGCGGTCAGGACTCCGAGGGGGATCTCGGTGGTGGTGATGGAGCGGGCCAGATTGTCGACCAGGAGCAGGAACACGCCGCCGGCCAGTGCGGTGGCGGGCAGCATGGAGGAGTTGTTGGGACCGACGGCCATCCGGATGAGATGCGGGATCACCAGTCCGACCCAGCCGATCAGTCCGCCGATGGAGATGGCTGATGCCGTCAGCAGGGTGGCGCACACGATCACCATGGCCCGGAGCCGCCGGGTTTCGACCCCGAGCGACTTGGCCTCATCCTCACCCAGGGACAACACGTTGAGTCGCCAGCGCAGCAGCAGTAGCGGGATGGCGCTGGCGAGCATGGGGACGAAGGCCCAGCCGATGTCGGTGATGGTGATGTTCGCCAGGCTTCCCATCAGCCAGTAGGTGATGGTGGGCAGCCGGTCCTCGGGATCGGCCAGGAACTTCAGTAGCGACACCAAGGCGCTGGCTAATGACGAGATGAACACCCCCGCCAGTACCAGGGCCAGGATCGGATCGCGTTTCACGTGCTCGCCGACGAAGACCGTCGCCCCGACGGCGACCAGGGCGGCGGCGAAGGCCATCAACTGAATGAAGGGTGACCCCAGGCCCAGGAAGATCGCTCCGGCGGCCCCCAATGAAGCACCGGCCGAGGCGCCGAGGATATCTGGGGACACCAGCGGATTCTTGAACACCGTCTGGTAGGCCGCGCCGGCGAGCGCGAGCGCCGCTCCTACCAGGACCGCGGACATGATGCGTGGGAACCGGATGTAGAGAATGACCTTCTCGAACTCTGCTGGCCAGGTGGCTTCCAGCGGGATGAT
>JBKEBU010000131.1:0-12285 GCA_047973325.1 Propioniciclava sp.
GGGTCCGGTCCCGCCGGCGTCCGGTCCGCACCCCGGCGGTGGCACTGCCCCCGACCAGGGATCGCCGGAGGCCACAGTGCCGGAGGCCAGAGAGCCGGAGGCCACCGATGGGCCGACAGCCACCGGTGGGCCGACAGGCACCGACGACGGCGAAGCGGGGACGTCCTCCCGGCCCGACGCCTGAGGGGCCGAACCGGGAGGAATGCGGGTCAGGAGTCGATCATCGACCCTGACAGGAACTCGGCGTAAGCCGGCAGGTCCAGCTGTCCGGAACCGGACACCCCGATCAGGATGACGGGGCTGGTTCCCTCCTCGGTGGCCAGCCGCGCGCGGTCGAACGCGCCCGCCAGCGCGTGGCAGGACTCCGAGGCCGGGACGATGCCCTCCGCCCGGGCGAACAGGACACCCGCGGCGAAGGCGTCGCGCTGGCGTACGGCAACAGCCGACATGAGGCCCTCGTGGTAGGCGTGCGAGACCAGCGGTGCCATGCCGTGGTAGCGCAGGCCGCCCGCGTGGACCGGGTCGGGGACGAAGTCGTTGCCGAGCGTGTACATCTTCAGCAGTGGCGTCATGCCGGAGCTGTCGCCGAAGTCGTAGCGGTACTCGCCCTCGGTGAGTGACGGGGCCGCCGCCGGCTCGCAGGCCACGATCTCGACCGAGGAGCGACCTTCGATGTTCTCCCGCAGGAACGGGAAGCTGATACCCGCCAGATTGGAGCCGCCGCCGGCGCACGCGTAGAGGTAGTCCGGCATCGACTCGCCGAACTTCTCCAGCTGCTTGATGGCCTCGAGGCCGATGACGCTCTGGTGCAGGGTGACGTGGTTGAGCACCGACCCGAGGGCGTAGGACGCGTTGGGGTCCTGGGCGGCGACCTCGACGGCCTCCGAGATGGCCATCCCCAAGCTGCCCGGCGTGTCAGGGAACCGTTCCTGGAGCGCACGCCCGGCCGCGGTCGTGTCCGAGGGGCTGGGGGTCACCGTGGCGCCGAACGTCTCCATGAGGATGCGCCGGTACGGCTTGCCGTCATAGGTGTTGCGCACCTGCCAGACGTCACAGCTCAGGCCGAAGATCTGCGTCGCGAACGCCAGGGCGGAGCCCCACTGGCCGGCACCGGTCTCCGTTGTCAGGCGGGTGCGTCCCTCCTGCGCGTTGTAGTAGGCCTGCGGCACGGCCGAGTTGGTCTTGTGTGATCCGACAGGAGACTCACCCTCGTACTTGTAGTAGATCCGGGCGCTCGTGCCCAGGGCCGCCTCCAGCCGATGGGCCCGATGCAAGGGGGTGGGCCGCCACAGTTTGTAGACCTCCCGCACCGGCTCGGGAATCTCAATCCAGCGTTCGGCGCTGGCCTCCTGGGCGATCAGACCCATGGGGAAGAGTCCGCTCAGGTCCTCGGGCTGCAGCGGTTCCTGGGTTCCCGGATGCAAGGGCGGCGGGGGTGAGGTCGGAAAGTCCGCCACGATGTTGTACCAGTGGGTCGGAATCTCGGTCTCATCGAGGAACACCTTCGTCGCATCAGCCATGGGGGGAACTGTAGGGCGTGAGGTCCCTCCCGAGGGGTGGTTCTTACAGAATCGCCCGCATGCTGACGCATCCCTAGCTAGGGTTTAGGTCGTTGGACTTCCGCGAGCCAAGACTCGACCTCGTCCAGCTGCCGGGGTAGGGCGTCGGAGAGAACGCGGTTGCCCTCGGCGGTGATCAGGATGTCGTCCTCGATCCGGACGCCAATGCCGCGCAAATGCTTGGGGACGAGGAGATCGGTCTCCTTGAAGTAAATGCCCGGCTCGACGGTGATCACCATACCTTCCCGAAGCACCCCATCGCGGTAGTACTCGTGTCGGGCCTGAGCGCAATCATGGACATCCAACCCCAGGTGATGCGAGGTGCCATGCACCATCCACCGGCGGTGGTGGCCGCCCGTGGCCGGATCGAGCGATTCCTCCACGCCGACCGGCAGGATGCCCCAGGCATGGAGGTGCTCGGCCACCACCCGGATGGCGGCGGCATGTACGTCCATAAAGGGCACCCCGGGACCAGCGGCCGCGATGCCTGCCTGCTGGGCTGCGAGCACGGCGTCGTAGACCTGACGCTGGGCGAGGGTGAACCGGCCATCCACGGGCAGGGTGCGGGTGATGTCGGCGGTGTAGAGCGTATCCACCTCCACCCCCATATCGAGCAGAATCAGGTCTCCTGGATGGAGATCACCATCGTTGTGGACCCAATGGAGGGTATTGGCGTGGTCACCAGCGGCGCAGATGCTGCCGTAGCCAACGTCATTGCCGCGATGGCGGGCATGCAGTGCGAAGACGCCCTCGCACCAGCGTTCGCCGCGCCCCGCAGCGACTGCGGTCGGGAGTTCCCGGGCCACGGCGGCGAATCCCACGGCGGTGTCGGCGCAAGCCCGCTCCAACTCGGCTACCTCGAAGTCATCCTTGATGAACCGGAGTTCGGCGAGCATAACCTCGAATTCCTGGTCGACTTGGGTGTCGAAGAGGGTGCCGGTGGTCACCCTGAGCCCATCCAGCAGGGAGGTCAGGGATGCGTCCACATCTCGGATGATTCGGGTGCCGATCTGCTCCACGCGCTCGGACAACGCTACCGGTAGCTCCACCAGCGGCTTGCAGGGGATTCCGGTGAGCGCCTGCATTTCGGCCAGCGAATCCCGCTGACCGACCCACATTTCGCCATAGCGGGCGTCGGCATAGAATTCCGGATCGGTGCGCGGTGCCCGCGGCTTGAAGTACAGCACCGCATGGTGCCCCTCACCGTCGTCGAGGTCATACGGCTCTTCGGTGAGGATCGGGTCCAGCACCAAGACCGCATCTGGCTCTCGATCTGCTCCGAGCCCGGTGAGGTGGGTGAAGGCGGAGTAGGGCCGGAACTTGTAGTCGGTGTCATTGGCCCGGGTCTTGAGGGTGCCTGCTGGGATCACCAGCCGCTCCCCAGGAAACGCGGCGCTAACGGCGTCGCGTCGCGCCAGGGCGTAGCCGGCGGCCGGCAGCTGTGCCGGGAGTTCGTCGGGGTGGGATTCCCATGCGGTTGGGATGAACGAGATGAAGGCTGGGGAGAAGGGGGACTGGCGGTTGGGTAGTTGCGGGGGATGCTGCAGTTGACTCTCGGCCATATGGTCGGTTCCCATCAGATGACTGGCAGAACAGCGTGATCATAGCCCCTTGTGAGAGCGGGAGAAAAGGCAAAAGGTTGAGGATTTGTTAAGCGTTCCATCGCAGCACCGCCCAGGATTCCTTTTCCTTGCCTAGGACAGCGATGCTGGCGACCTCCAGCGGGAAGCATTGGCCAAAGATCATCGGGAAGTCGAGCCAGCACAGCGCGAGTACTCGGGAGGCATGCCCATGGCCGAAGCAGATGGCTTTCTCGACCCCGGATTCCCGGACCCGCTGCACCACGCGGGTGAGCCGCGCGCGGACGTGTTCGGCGGTCTCACCGCCAGGGCAGCCGTTGAACCAGAGCCGCCAGCCGGGATGGTGCTCGGTCCGGATGGTCGCTGAGGTCAGCCCCTCAAAATCGCCGTAGTTCCATTCAGCGAGGTCCTCAGTGATCTCTGTGCTGTCAAAGCCAGCGAGTTCGGCGGTGCGGCGGGCCCGGAGCCGCGGGCTGGACAGCACCAGGCCAAACTCCTCGGGGTTGAGCCGGGCGCGCAGCCCGGTGGCCTGTTCGACTCCGGTTGCCGTGAGATCCAGGTCCGTATACGAGGTGTGCTGCCCAGACCGGCTCCACTCCGTCTGCCCGTGGCGCACTAAATACAGGATCGTCATGGACCCATCATGCCAAGAAGAACTGGTCACGGTCGGCGGATGTCACCGAGTCGGCGTGGCTGCGCTGCGGTAGGGTGGCGCGCGCATCTGGGCGACGAGGAGGAACGCATGAAGGCTGCCCCGGAAGACCAACGGCGGTTGCTGGACTTGCAGACCGTGGACACGGCTCTGGCTCAGGTGAACCACCGGCGGGCCGCGCTGCCCGAGACCGGGGAAGCCAAGGAACTGGCGACCCGGCGCGCTCGGCTGGCCGAACGCATGGTCGAGGCCGACACCCACCTGGCGGACCTCACTGCAGATGCAGCCAAGGCCGAAGCCGACATCGTTCCGGTGCGCGAGCGCCGGGAGCGCAATCAGCGCCGCGTTGATGCCGGCGAGCTCACCGACCCGAAGGCCCTGGCTGCCATGGTGGAGGAGATCAGCAACCTGGATCGGCGTACCGACGATCTGGAACTGGTCCAGTTGGAGGCCATGGAGGCGGTGGATCAGGCCCAAGCCAAGCTGGATGCGTTGACCGACAAGAAGGTGGAGCTTGAGGGGACATTGCGGGAGGTGCTGACAGTGCGGGAGGGAAAACTGGCCGAACTCGATGCCGAACGCTCCGCGCACGAGGCCGAACGTGCCACGGTACTCGCGGCGCTGCCCGCTGAGCTGGTGGAGCTGTACGCCAAGGTGGCCGCCAAGCTCGGGGGAGTGGGTGCGGCACTGCTGCAGCGTGGCCGCTGCACCGGCTGCCAGCTGGAGGCGAATGCCGCCGATCTGGTGCGCTACCGCGAGGCGCCAGCCGACGAGGTGCTCCGATGTGAGGAATGCAACCGGATCCTGATCCGCACTGACGAGTCTGGTCTGTAGCCCGGTGCCCGCGCGAAGCCTCCATCTGCCTGGGGACATCCCCGCGCCGATCCGGAGCGGCGTTGCGCGACTACGGGAGGACCTGAAGATCCCGGAGGCTTATCCAGCGCCGGCGGTGGCTGCTGCCGAGCAGGGGGCATCGGCGCTGGTGTTGCCGGACTTGGCTCGCACCGATCTCCCCCTGGTGACCATCGATCCAGTGGGTGCCACCGATTTGGATCAGGCGGTGCACATCGAACGGTCCGATGGCGGCTTCCGGATTTATTATGCTATTGCGGATCTGATCAGCTTCGTCGAGCCGGGCGGTCCACTCGACGCCGAAACTCATCGCCGGGGCGTCACGCTGTATGCCCCCCACGAGCGGATTCCGCTGCATCCCCCCAGCCTCGCCGAAGACCGCGCCAGCTTGTTGCCCGGTCAGCTGCGCCCTGCCGTGCTCTGGATCCATGACCTGGACGAGTCCGGTGCCGTCCAGGAGACCACGGTGGTGCGGGCGTGCGTGCGCAGCCGTGAGCAACTCTCGTATGCCGACGCCCAGCGGGCCCTCGATGAGGGCACTGCCTCGGAATCTCTGTCTTTGCTCCGGGAGGTGGGCGAGTTGCGCCTGGCAGTGGAGGCTGAGCGTGGTGGGGTCAGCTTGCCCATCCCGGAGCAGGAGGTGCGGACGACTGAGACCGGCTGGGAGCTGAGGTTCCGCGCCGGGCTTCCGGTGGAGCGGTGGAATGCGCAGATCTCGCTGCTGACCGGGATGGCGGCGGCGGACCTGATGCTGACGGCCGGGGTGGGGATCCTGCGGACGCTGCCGCCGATTGGCCCCGCGGCGGTGGCCCGGCTGCGCCGTATCGCCGGAGCCCTCGATGTCACCTGGGATGCCGACCTGGACTACGCCGGCTTCGTCGGCACGCTCGACGCCTCCCGGCCACGCGACGCCGCCATGCTTAATGCCTGCACCACTGTTTTTAGGGGGGCGGGTTATGCGGCGTTTGCGGGCGAGCCGCCGGAGCAGCCCCTGCATGGAGCCATGAATGCCGCCTATGCCCACTGCACGGCCCCGTTGCGTCGCTTGGTTGACCGCTATGTCAGCCAGATCTGCCTGTCGGTGTCTGCTGGTGAACCAGTGCCTACCTGGGTGCTGGAAGCGCTCGACGCACTCCCGGGAACGATGGCGCAGACGACCCGGCGGGCGGCCCAGTATGAGCGAGGGATCGTGGATCTCGTGGAAGCTCTGGCGCTGCAGGGGCGTGCGGGGGAGCAGTTCGACGTGAGCGTCATCGAATGGGACGACGAACGCGAGCGGGGGGAGGCCCAACTGGCCGATCCGGCCGTGCTGGCACCGCTGGTGGCCGCCGCCGGGGCCGAGGTGCGGGTGGGCACGCGGATTCGGGCCCATCTGGTCGCCGTGGACGTGGCTGAGGGCAAAGCCCGCTTCGAGGCACGCTAGACTTCGGTCTCGGACGAGTCGGTCGGGTGATCGCGGCGCCGCCGGTTGTGAGGCCACGGTGTCGAGGAAAGTCCGGACTCCGCAGAGCAAGGTGGTGGGTAACGCCCACCCGGGGTGACCCGCGGGACAGTGCCACAGAAAACAGACCGCCCTGGCAACGGGGTAAGGGTGAAACGGTGGTGTAAGAGACCACCAGCATCCTCGGTGACGGGGATGGCTTGGTAAACCCCACCTGGAGCAAGACCAAGAAGGGCTCCGGCCCGCGGATACCGTCTGAGCGTTGCTCGCGCGAGGTGTCCGGGTAGGTTGCACGTGGCGCCGGTGCTCGCACCGGCCGACGGAGGCGCTCGGCAACGAGGGCCACAGATGGATGATCGCCCGCCCCTTCGGGGGCGACAGAATCCGGCTTACAGGCCGAC
This sequence comes from Propioniciclava sp., assembly GCA_047973325.1. Taxonomy (GTDB): domain Bacteria; phylum Actinomycetota; class Actinomycetes; order Propionibacteriales; family Propionibacteriaceae; genus Propioniciclava. The sequence continues at coordinate 6,486 of JBKEBU010000131.1, forward strand.
TCGTCTCCCCTTCGTTCAGGGCGAGGTAATCCGTCGGCTCGCCCACGCACACCCGGCGACGGCCGCCAAGGACAGGGCACCGGCTGTGCGGAGCGCTGCTGGGGCTCCCCAGTGGTCGGTTATCCAGCCCACGATCAGTGATCCCAGCGGGGTGGTGCCCATCATGATCATGAAGTAGATGCTCATCACTCGCCCACGGATCTCCGGGGCGGCGGCGAGTTGCACCGAGGCGTTGGCGGTGGCATTGAAGGACACCCCGGCCAGGCCAACGGCGACCAGGGCCACGCCGAAGGGGATCAGGTTGGTCAGGTAGCTCAGCAGCATGAGCAGGAGCGAAAAGGAGCCTGCCAGCACGAGCAGGCGCCGTCGGGTGACGTTCGCCCGTCGGGCGGCGACCAGGGCGCCCAGCACTGAACCCACAGCCATGACCGAGTTCAGAATGCCGTACAGCGCTGAGTTTCCGGTGAAGATCTGCACGGTGTAGGCGGTGAGGAATATCGGAAAGTTGAGGCCGAAGGTGCCTATGAAGAAGACCAGGACCAGTGTCAGCAGGATGTGGCGATGGGTGATCACATAGGCAAGACCGTCGCGCAGGGCACTGAGCCCGGCACTGGTCCGGGGGGCGGGCTGAAAGTCGGCTGGGTTCATCCCGAGAATGGCGACGATCATCGCGACGAAGCTCGCCGCGTTGAATGCGAACGCCCAGCCGGCGCCAACAGCAGCGATCAGCAGCCCGGCAATAGCCGGACCGGTGAGCCGGGCCAGATGGAAGTTGCCGGAGTTGAGGGCCACCGCATTCGGTAGCAATCGGGGTGGCACCATCACGCCCACGAAGCTCTGCCGGGCGGGGTTGTCGAAGGCGGTAACGATACCCATGCCTAGGGCCAGGGCGTAGAGATGCATCTCGGTCAGGGTGTTGGCGAAGGCCAAGATGGCCAGGCTAGCCGACAGCATCAGCATGCTGGCTTGGGTGACCAGCAGGATGCGCCGCTGCGGAAATCTGTCGGCTACCATGCCGCCGGCCAGGCCCAGCACGAAGATCGGGCCGAACTGCAGTGCTGTGATGATGCCCACCGCCAGTCCGGAGCCGGTGAGCTGAAAGATCAGCCAGTCCTGGGCAATCCGCGCCATCCACGTGCCATTGTTCGATACGGCGGCGCCGAGAACGTATCTACGGAAGTTGGGGATGCTGAGGGATACGAAGGTGGAGAGCCGGTCGGGATGATCTCCGGAATTGCCGGGACGGGCTTTCGGAGTCACCGTTCAGGGGGGAGCGTCAGGATCTCCGCGCCGGTATCGGTCACCACGATGGTGTGCTCCCACTGAGCACAGCGGGAGCCGTCGTTGGTCACGACAGTCCAGTCGTCGTCCCAGACATGGCTGTCGGGAGCGCCCAGCGTGAGCATGGGCTCGATGGTGAAGGTCATGCCGGGTTCCATCACATCGTGGTAGGTCGCATTGTCGTAGTGCAGGATCACCAGTCCGGAGTGGAACTCCGTGTGAACCCCGTGGCCGGTGTACTCACGGACGATGCCATAGCCGAATCTGTGGGCGTAGGACTCGATCACGCGGCCGATCACATTGGTCTGCCGGCCCGGACGCACCGCCCGGATGGCGCGCATCATCGCCTCGTGGGTGCGTTCGGCGAGTAGCCGGGAGTCTTCGGCGAGCTCACCGCAGCCGAAAGTGGCGCAGTTGTCGCCGTGGACCCCATTCTTGTAGGCGGTGACGTCGATCTTGACAAGATCACCCTCCTCAAGGGGCCGGGCGTCGGGGATGCCATGACAGATGACCTCATTGACGCTGGTGCAGCACGATTTGGGGAAGCCGCGGTACCCGAGAGTGCTGGGGTAGGCGCCGTGGTCGAGTAGATAGGTGTGCGCGATCCGGTCGAGTTCGTCGGTGGTGACCCCCGGAGCGATGGCTTGGGCGGCTGCATCCATGGCGCCGGCCGCAATCCGGCTGCTTTCCCGCATTTTCTCAATGACCTCGGCGGACTGGATATGCGGCCCGTCATAACGCTCGGAGGCGGGGTCGGCGACATAGGAGGGTCGCACGATTGACGCGGGCACCGACAGCATCGGGCTCACTGGATAAGGCTGAATAGCAGTCACGACGTGATCATAGTGTGCGTCCGAACCGGGTTCTGTAACCCCTGCGTAACATGTGCGCAGGCAGGATGGGGGGCATGGACAAGCAGACCGATTTCGTCCTGCGCACGATGGAAGAGCGGGACGTACGATTCGTGCGGATGTGGTTTACCGATGTGCTCGGGTTCTTGAAGTCGGTGGCCATCGCACCAGCCGAGCTGGAGGGTGCCCTGAGCGAGGGTATCGGTTTCGATGGTTCGGCGATTCAGGGGTTCGCCCGCGTCTATGAGGCCGACATGGTGGCCAAACCAGATCCGCGGACGTTCCAGATGCTGCCGTGGCGGGGCGATACCGGGGGGACAGCCCGGATGTTCTGCGACATCGCACTGCCCGATGGCTCCCCGTCCTTCTCTGATCCGCGGTATGTCCTCAAACGCGCCATGAAGAAGGCTGCAGACCTGGGCTTCACCTTCTATGTCCATCCCGAGATCGAGTTCTATCTGTTCAAGCAGCCGGTCGTCCCCGGGGTCGAGCCTGAACCTGTCGATACTTCGGGGTATTTCGATCACACTACCGCCACCGCGGGTACCGACTTCCGCCGGGCGGCGATCACCATGCTGGAGCAGATGGGCATCTCGGTTGAGTTCAGCCACCATGAAGGCGGCCCTGGTCAGCAGGAGATCGACCTGCGCTACGCCGATGCGCTCACCATGGCCGACAACATCATGACCTTCCGGGTGGTAGTCAAGGAGGTGGCACTGATGCGTGACCTGTTTGCCTCCTTCATGCCCAAGCCATTGAGCAATCACCCTGGGTCTGGTATGCACAGCCATGTCTCCTTGTTCGAGGGGGACACCAATGCCTTCTATGACGGTGCCAGCGAGTTCAACCTGAGCCGTACTGGCCGCTCCTTCGTGGCCGGGCTGCTGCATCATGCTGCCGAACTCAGCGCCGTGCTCAACCCGTGGGTGAACAGTTACAAGCGGATCGCGGCCGGCGGGGAGGCGCCGAGCTACATCGGCTGGGGCCGCAACAATCGCTCGGCCATGGTCCGGGTGCCGATGTTCAAACCCACCAAGCCGAGTTCGGCCCGGGTGGAGCTGCGGTCGCTGGATTCATCGGTGAACCCGTACCTGGCCTATGCGCTGGTGCTCAACGCCGGGTTGTCGGGCATCGAGAACGAGCTGGAACTCCCGGAGCCGACCGAGGACGATGTCTGGGCGCTCACCGACCGGCAGCGGGCTGCGCTGGGGATCCATCCATTGCCGACCAGTCTGGATGCGGCAGTCCGGACCATGGAGTCCAGCGAACTGGCCGCGGAAACGCTGGGCGAGCACGTCTTCGATTTCGTACTCCGCAACAAGCGCGCCGAGGCGGCGGAATACCATCGCCAAGTCACTCCGCTGGAACTGAAAACCCTGCTGCCGTCCCTGTAATCAGGCTCCTTGGTCGTTGCCGCTGGGTGACCCCGAGAGCCCCTCGTGAACTCTCGGTCACCCCATATCGAGGATAGGACAAGCCGGGTAACTTCGCGGCAGTCGCCGGCTACGAGTGTCTTCGTGGTGGGGGGTGCTGCCATCAGCCACACCCTGTGAGATCAGCCTCCACGTCACACCAGTCGCCGCTGAAGATCCTTGTGCCGGATTGTGCCTTTGCTCCCCGCGTATCGCCGGCGATGTAAACCCAGGCATCGGCTCCATCTTTTAGCTGCAATTTCTGACGCACATATAGTTGATCCGTGGAAGGATTGTTGGGGTCATATTTCTCCACATCGTCAAGACTCTGCAGGGTTTGTTGTGCTGTGTCATTCTTGAGCCAATACACCTCGCCGACCAGGATCGGGTCATATTTCATATAATCCAGACTATGTGCAAGAACGGCATGCGCTTGACCCCGGTAATTGAATAGCTTGAATCCTTTGAGGGTGGTCTTTCCTTTCGCCACGTACTTGCCATCGAGTTTTGATGCAAGTGCGCCTCCTTCCCTGAGGGATCCGTATACGAATACGCGAGTGGGGTAATCATTTCGGTCGACCCTTCGTGGGGTAGAAGAGTCACTTTGAGTTGGCCGATTAGGGGGAGCTGGGTCAGGAGTGCTGGCTTTCCCATGAATTCTCCACGACCTCAATACTCCGTCAGGTCCAATCGCACGGAAGTGATTGGTGCCGGAAACGGTCATCCCGCCGACGATCTGATATCCGCCGAAACCATGGCCCACCGGGTAGGTCGGAACGGTCGTCCCACCGAATAGATATAAATTTATTTTGGCCTCAGCGGTCAATGCGGCGAGGTAGTCGGGCTTATTGCTGTCAATGTTGCCGGCGTTGGTGATGGACTGGATGGTCGACCAGCCCTGACCGACCACCTGTGAAGAGGTGATGCTGCCGGTTCCGTTCGTCGAATAGAGCCAGAGCTGGCTACCGATAATAGCGTAGATCCCGGGGTATCCATTGGGGGCCCGATCAACAGCAGCAAGGTCGCGGACCTTCCCCCACCCGTGGCCGATCTTGACCTTGCGTGCCAGATTGGCACCGCCGGTGTTGAGGTAGAGAAACAGGTAGCCATTGGGGGCAGCGGCGACGATGTCTGCCAGGCCATCCCGGTTGAAATCGGCTCCATCGACCAAACGCATATCCTTCCAGCCGTGGCCAATCTTGGTTCTCCCTGATTGGAAGAGGCCACCCCGTTTGCTTTTGTAGAGCCACAACAGCCCTTTGCTGTCAATCGTTACCAGGTCGTCGTGCCCGTTCCCAGTCATATCACCTGGAGAAAGGGTGTGATAGCTGCCCCAGCCACCACCGATGTCCGTCTTGCTCTTCAGGGACCAATCGGGGGCTGCTTGGCTGGGCGCTGGGAAGGCCATGATCAGTGCGACGGCCACTATCAATCCGACCAGGAAGCTGGCAGGTTTAGCCAATCGATCCAGCAGAATCTTGTACTTGAAATGGATTTTCATAGTTAATCTTCCTGGGGGGTAATGAAATCCTTGATTAAGATAAGGAAGTTGTCAGGATGGTGACAAGGTAGCAACCTGATGGTGTGGGCACAACCCCTGCTGTGGTTAATCTCGGCACCGAAATCACCGGCGGTGGTGAACTGGAGCAGGGTGGCGGGCATGGTCCGCAGGCGGGAACTCATCCGGCCGCGAAGGGCGCCGTCGCTGTGAGACGGCTCACTCCACGAGAGCGCTCTGTGCCAGTGTGAGTTCATGCCGCCGTTTGCCGAGTACCTGCCACAGGCGCATGGTGTACCGCTGTCGGGCATCCACGTGCGGCAGGCATCGGCTGCTGACACTGCCGTGACTGCGGCGTTGGCCGCCGAGCGGGAAGGCGATGAGCTAGCGCGTTGCCGCCATCACCAGATGCTTCGCCTCGAAGACCGCGATCATCGGCTGTTCGTAGCCGAGGCCGCAGGTGACGTGCGCGGCTACGGCTGGATCTCCTATCTGCAGCCGGTGAGGTGCGGCGGGCACGGAGCTCCCGATGGCTGGTACCTGAGCGGCCTAGTGATAGCGTCCTCCTTCCGGAGGCAGGGCTTGGGCCGGCAACTCACCCAGGCCCGGATCGCTTGGGTACTCGAGCGGGCCGAGCAGGCCTACTACGTGGTGAGTGCCTCCAACGCCGCCTCGCTGCGGCTGCATGAGTCTTTGGGCATGGTGGCGGTGACCCGCGACTTCGCCGTTCCCGGGGTGGTGTTCAGCCACGGCGACGG
>JBKEBU010000103.1:0-3130 GCA_047973325.1 Propioniciclava sp.
ATGTGAGGGGTTATAAGGTCAAATTAGCCGTATTTGACCAGTTGAGGAAGGCTCACCTCCATCATGTCGAGACGACGAAGCGCTTATCCCTCGGAGGGCTTGCAATCGAACGGCCGCCGCACCACACTGGCAGTCGCCAGTCTCATAGCTGCGGCACTGGTGCTTGCAGCGTGCGGCACATCCACTTCCGAGGAAACGTCCACGGTCGCAACCGACACGGCCGTCGCAACAACCCCCAGTGAGACCAGGGTGGTGGAAGACGAGATCGGCGACGTCACCGTTCCCGCCGAGTCGTTCAGGATTGCTACAACCGCCCCGGCCTACACCACGACGGTGTTGTTGCTGGGCGGAGCCGACAAGCTGGTTGCCCTCGACGAGAACTACGGGAGCAACGAATGGATCAAGGGCAAGTACCCACAGCTCGCCGACCTTCCCGTCGTGTTCGCCTCCAATGAAACGAACATGGAGGCCCTCCTCGCCGAGACCCCGGACCTGGTGATCTACGCCTCCCGCTATGGCGAGGACACATTGAAGCAGCTCCAGGATCTCGGAATTGCTGCCGTGTCGAGCGCAAAAGGCACCAACTCGGCCGAAGGCTATTCACCCCTCTACCGGGTCCGCGATCGTCAAATGTATCTGGGAGAGGTCATCGGCGGAACCCAACTCGACAATGCCCGAGAGTACACAGACAAGTTCACCACGATGCGCGATGAGATCGCCTCGAGGACCGAGGGGATCGCCGAGGCAGACCGCCCAACGGTAGCCCAACTTTCCAGTGCCGGTGAGATCCTCCAGGTCAACAACGGGACGGCGATCGGACAGGAGACGATCGACCTTGCCGGTGGTGTGAACGTGGCCAAGGACGCAACCGGCGAATCGATGGGCCCCTCCGGGCAGACCAGAATCGAACCAGAGCAACTGATGGCGTGGAACCCCGAAATTCTGCTGGTCGACTCTCCGGAGCATGCCGACGCTATCACCAGCGATCCGGTCCTCTCCAGCCTCGACGCGGTAAAGAATGACCAGATCTTCATCATCCCGCGCGGCGCCATGTCGTGGGCATACAACGGCCCCGAGGCTTACCTGTCGATGCAGTTCTTCGCCAAGAGTATCCAACCGGATCTGTTCGCCGACCTCGACCTGGAGGCCAACACCGCCGAGTTCTATGCAAAGTACTTCGGGTTCACATTGAGTGACGAAGACATCGCGTATCTGTTCAGCGTCGGGGATGGCGAAACCGTTGCGGATGTCTTCGCCCGCGGCTAGCCGCACCGACGACGGTTCCACCCCGAAGGGTGGAACCCGGCGTCGTCGGGTCCCACCCTTCGGCGTGGTCTTTACTGCCTCAGTCGTAGTGCTCGGCCTCGTCGTGGTCAGCTCGTTCCTGATCGGCCGTTATCCCGTCGACCTGATCGACGCGCTCAAGATCCTCACGTCTCAGTTCGTACCCATAGAGCCGACCTGGGAGGAACTTGACGCCAAGGTCATCTGGGAGGTGCGCTTTCCCAGGGTCATCATGGCCGTGCTTGTGGGAGCTGCCCTGTCGTGCTCGGGGACGGCCTATCAGGGGGTATTCCGCAATCCGCTCGTTTCGCCCGATATTCTCGGCGTGTCGGCGGCCGCCTCGTTTGGCGCCGCAGCCGGCATTCTCTGGATGGGTGCCTTCTCGCCAAGCGTCCAGATCCTGGCCTTCGTCTGCGGCATCTGCGGAGTGGCCTTCGCCTACGGCCTTGCCTACACCCGAGGAACCATCCCCAACACCTCACTCATTCTCGCCGGCATCGTCGCGGGATCACTCTTCAATGCGGGGGTCTCGGTCACGAAATATCTCGCCGATCCTTACGACGAGCTGCCAGCGATCACGTTCTGGTTGTTGGGATCGCTCTCCGGTATGCGCTGGGAAAATCTCCAGTTCGCCGCTCCGATCATCGGCATCGGAATCGTGGGATTATGGATGGCGAGTTGGCGTCTCAACGCGCTGACAATGGGCGACAATGAAGCGCGCTCGCTGGGCATCAACACCACCCGGCTCAAGGTGATCGTCATCGTGTGCGCGACGATGCTCACCGCCACAGCCGTATCCCAGGTGGGCGCCATTGGCTGGATCGGTCTCGTGGTTCCACACATGGCGCGCATGGTCGTCGGACCCGACCACCGCAAGCTCATTCCGGCGGCGGCGGTGATCGGTGCCGCTTTCCTGTTACTCATCGACAATCTGACCAGGACTGCATCTGAGACCTCGCTGCCACTGTCGATACCGATCGCGTTCATCGGGGCCCCGGTCTTCGCCATCCTCCTCAAGAGGAGTTCACGCCAATGGGACCGGTGATCCGCGCCGAGCACCTCTCATTTGGCTATTCCGCCGGAGCAAAGGTCCTCGACGATCTCACCTTCGAGGTATCAGCCGGGGAGGTGCTCATGGTCCTCGGGGCAAACGGGTGCGGCAAATCAACCCTCCTACGCGTCCTCCTCGGGGAGCGACGGCGTTTGTCTGGAACAGTCACACTGGACGGTGACGACGTAAACCAACTCTCGACGGTAGAACTTGCCCGACGGGTGGCGATGGTCTTCCAGGACCACCACGCGCCATTCCCGTTCTCGGCAATCGACGTGGTTACCATGGGCCGCACTCCCCACCTCTCCGCCCTCGGCCTGCCGTCAAGAAAGGACCGGGACCTGTGCAGGGAGGCACTCGACACGGTGGGCATGGGCCACCTGGCTTCGGTCGCATATACCGAGATTTCGGGCGGTGAGCGCCAGCTCGTCCTCATTGCCCGTGCCCTTGCACAGCAGACACCGCTCATCATGATGGACGAGCCGACCAGCCACCTCGACTACCGCAACGCTGCGACCGTGATCAAGATTGCCCACCAGCTGGCCGAGGAGCAGAACAAGGCGATCATCATGGTCACCCACCTACCCGACCAGGCGTTCTACTACCCGACAAAGACCGCACTCATGAAGAACGGCCGTTTCTTTGCCTACGGCCCGAGCCGGGAAGTCCTCACCGAGGATCATCTTCGGGAGACCTACAACATGCACATCAAGGTGCTTACGGCCCCCGATCCTCTGACCGGCGTCGACCACATCATGTGTAAACCGGTCCTGGAACGCCTTTAGAGCACTCCTT
>JBKEBU010000144.1:0-62971 GCA_047973325.1 Propioniciclava sp.
AACCCGGCACCGGGGAGATCAACTTCGCCAGGTTCAAGGACGTGCTGTTCGGCGAGCTGGGCTACGACGGGGTGGTCAGCTTCGAGCTCTATCCCGCCACCGACATCGAAACCTGCCTTGAGGCACTCCGCCGCTTCTGACGCGTCCGGTACGACCAGATGGGGTCAAGGGAAATCCCGGCTACCGCGTGGATGTGCCGTGAACCGTGCGTGAGATGGGCACCGAACACGACAAGTTCAAGCTCCGGCGCCCGGAACCGGTGCGCCAGCCCGGCCAACATCGCGTCTGATCCGGCGGGGGCGGTGAGCATGATGCCGAACGGCAACCGGTAGGCCGTTCCGGCCGGGATCGCCACCGAAGCACAGTCGATCAGGTTGCAGGAGTTCGTGTAGCGGCCCAGCTTGGCGTTGGCGAGTACCGGGTCCTCGACAACCTGGGCCAGCGTGGGATGCCCGGTGGTAGTCGCTGAGGATCAAGCAATCGAAGCCCCGGTCATTGGCCTCGCGGGCCGTGGACTGCACGCAGACCTCGGTGGTGACGCCGGTGATAACGAGCCGCTCGATCCCTTGGCTGCGCAGCAGCGTCTCCAGATCGGTGGCGTAGAAGGAACCCTTCCCGGACGCTGTCCAGCTTCGAGGTGGGTGCCGCCAAGCAGGCGAGCACCAGCGGGAAAACGCCTCATCATCGATGGTGTCGAACCCGAGCCGTTCCCACGAGCCGCGAATCACATCGACCAGCAGCTGGGAGCGTTTCTGCTCGATGACCGCCACCCCGGGACGCACCCCGGCTCGCCGGGCACCTCCAGCGTCAGCTGGTTGACGTAAAGCTTGTCCTAGCCGATCCGCAGCAGGGCCGCCAGTTCGGCCTCATCATGTGCCGAGCCGAGGTGCTCCAGGACCGTCCGCACCCCGCCCCGTTTCTCAACGATCTGCACAGCCGTGGCCCCGAAGCAGTCTTCACCTTCCTCAGGAACGGGCTCACCCACCCGACCCTAGTACCACGAGAATCAGGCTGCTAACTTCCCCGGCGCCCAGGCAACCGGCCTCCTGGGCCGGGCCGGCCCACGGTCCCCCTCGCCGACACCCTCCGCACGCTGGGCTAAGCCAAGGGGCACGGTCAGCGACGCAGGCGGAGGGTCCGCACCTGGAAGGGACGCATCACCAGGCTGACCTGCACCCCCGACCATTCCAGGTCTTGCTCAGGCAGGGCTCGCTCGAGGAGATCAGTAAGCACGACCTCGGTGACAGCGAAGGCGATGTCGACGCAGGCCACCGAACGGGACCCGTGCGCCTCGTAGATCCGCACGATCACATCACCACTGCGGTCCTCAGCCAGCTTCACTGACTCCACCACCGCCGCGGTCACCGATAGCAGCGGCACCACTGGTTCACTCCCCCGGACGTTCCGGATTGGCAGGTTCGTTTGATACCCGAGTTCGACGGCCTCGGGAATGCTTGCCCCCGGATAGATCACCGTCTGGAAGGTGTGCCGTCCCTGGTCGGCCTCGGGATCGGGAAACAGCGGCGCCCGCAGCAGCGACACTCCCACCCGGGTTGTGGTGCCGCCGTCGGTGCTTGTACGGCCGATGTCATGACCGTAGCTGGCGTCATTAGCGATCGCGACGCCATAGCCGGGTTCGCCCACATGCACCCAGCGGTGCGCGCAAATCTCGAACTTGGCCGCATCCCAGGAGGTATTGGCATGGGTGGGCCGGAAGACGTGGCCGAACTGAACCTCGGCGGCCGACCGGTCGGCATGCACATCCAGCCCGAAGACCAGCTTGAGCAGCTGCTGGCGTTCATGCCAGTCCACGTCGGTGCTGATCGCCAGCGCCGGTGACCCCGGCGCCACGGTCAGGGTCTGGGTGATAGTGGAATCACCCAGCCGGCGCACCAGCCGCAGATGCGCGCCCGACTCGTCTACCGATGTATCCATCTCGCTCACGTCGAGCAGGTCCACCCGGTGGCGTTGATATTCAGGATCGATATCCCAGGCGTCCCATTGCCGCGGGGTATCCCGGGCCAGCTGCAGTAGATTGCCCCGCTGCCCCGGGGCAATCGCCTCGCGTCCGTCGGCGCCGATCAGGGAGTCGATGGTGCCATCGGGTCCCAGATGCACCCGGATCAGATCGCTGCACAGGGTCACTCCCGCCTCATCTCGATCAGCCGAGGCACCTCCGTCGGGAGCCAGGGCGACACCCACCGCCCCGGGCGCCAGACCCGCCTGGGGGTACGGAGCCGCGTTCGCGCTCAGGTCCTGCTCCCCCTGCCCGGCCAAAGCCCCCAATGAGGTCGCGATGAGCTGCTCCAACTCGGTGGCGATCTGGGAGTACTCGGCTTCGGCCTGCCGGTAGACCCATCCGATCGACGAGCCGGGCAAGATGTCGTGGAACTGATTCAGCAATACCACCCGCCAGCAGCGCTCGAGTACGTCATAGGGGTAGGCCGCGCCCACCCGGATCGCCGCCGTCGCCGCCCAGAGCTCCGCCTCCCGAAGCAAATGCTCGCTACGCCGATTACCCCGCTTGGTCCGGGCCTGCGAGGTGTAGGTCCCCCGGTGATATTCGAGATACATCTCCCCCACCCAGACGGCCGGCTGAGCCAGTTCGGCGCGGGCGGCATCGAAGAACTCATACGGCGAGGACATCCGGACCCGAGGCACTCCCTCGGAGTCAGCCTGCCTGTGGGCGGCCGCGATCATCTCCCGGGTGGGCCCGCCGCCACCATCCCCGTGCCCGAACGGCACCAAGGAGCCAGAGCTGGTCGCCTTGTCGCGGAAGTTGGTCTCGGTATAGGTCAGCTCCTCTGCGGACAGCTCGGAATTGTAGGTATCGACCGGCGGGAAGTGCGTGAATATCTGAGAGCCGTCGATACCCTCCCAGACGAAGGTGTGGTGCGGCATGGTGTCGATCTCGTTCCAGCACAACTTCTGGGTGAGAAAATACTCCGCCCCAGCCGCCCGGGCGAGCTGCGGGAGCGCCCCGGAATAGCCAAACGAGTCCGGGAGCCAGACATCAGTGGTCTCCACGCCACACTGTTCGGCGAAGAACCGTTTGCCGTGGACGAGCTGGCGAACGAAGGCCTCTCCACCTGGCATATTCGTGTCCGCCTCCACCCACATGCTGCCCACCGGGATGAATCGACCCTCATCTATCCGCTGCTGCATCCGGGCGAACAGTTCGGGGTAGCGCTCCTGAATCCAGGCATATTGCTGGGCCGAGGATGCGGCGAACACAAAATCGGGGTCCTCGTCCATCCTGGCCAAGACGTTGGCGAAGGTCCGGGCCACCTTGCGGACGGTTTCGCGGGTAGGCCACAGCCAGGCTGAATCAATGTGGGCATGCCCAACGGCGTAGGCAACATGGGCCGAGGCATGCGCAGGCTGCCCCAGCAGCGGTGCCAGGTGCGCCCGTCCCGCGGCAGCAGTCCCGCTGATGTCGTCTGGATCCATCACGTCGATCAGCACATCCAGGCCAGCCAGGACCTGCGCGCGTCGCGTCGATCCCGCGCCCAGGACGGTGACTAGGCCGCGCAAAGCCACCACATCCTGCAGCAGATTCCACACTGTCAGATCGCGGATCGCCACATCGGCCATCCGAAGCTGATACATCGGACCGAGATCCCGCGCCTCCGGGACACCATAGGGAGTAGGCGCGGAAAAATCGCTGCCCCCGGTCACATCCGGATTGCCCGCCCCCTCCAGGTACACCTCGATCTCCCCGCCCGGATGGTCCACCCTGATGGTGCGGTTGCGCGGAGATACCCCTTCGATGATCGAGCCATCGGGGCGGAAGGCCAGACCCTCGGCCTGAAAGCCTGCCTGAGCCGGGGTGAAGCCAAGATCGACCTCCAGCTCGACGACGTCGTCGCCCACGTCCCAGGTCTCGGGGATGGTGCCGGTGAGGTGGAACCAGGTGGTACTCCAGGGCGCCCCCCACGGCTCGCCCACCGGGAAGGGTCGGTAGCGTTGCCCCGCAGCTTCGGCGAAGGGCACCGGTTCGCCGGGGGCTTCCCACACCTTGACGGTGAGCGGTTGTCGCGCCCGGTAGACCGCAGGCTCAAGCCGTTCCCGGATGAATCTATCGATACGGCGGCGGGTCAACTGATCAGCGTCCTGGATCATGATTGAATCCTCCCCTACTGTGGGGCCTCCGGGAGGTAGCCCCGGCGGGGGACTTAGGGATGCGCTGATCAATGCTGCTCTGCGCGAGGACGTGCCGGGCCAGATGAACCACAACCCCACATCTGGTGGGTGCACTGGATGTCCATCGCCAGATATGGGGGACTCGGTTCGCCCTATCCGGTGCGCCGCAGCCAGGGCATGATTGAACAGCGGTCCTTACAGTTCTGCCGATCCGAGCGCCGCCCGCATCCGGCGCCGGGAACCGGCCAGGTGCTCGGTCAGCTTGGCCGCGAAGGCCTCCCCGTCGGCGGCCTTCGCCAAGGCCAGCAGCTCGGCGTGATCGGTGGCCGACGGATGCAGATCGGCATCCTGGGCATTGGTGATGTCCAGCAAGGTCGCGAACGTCGGCCGGAATTGGTGCCACAGCGTGAGCAGCCGGGCACTCCCCGACAGCACATAGAACTGAGTGTGGAACGCCAGATCCGCCCGAGCGTAGGCGCGTTCGGTTCGGTGATCGGCACCAGCCAGCATGAGCGCCACCTGCCGCTCAGCTTCAACCCAGTCCATCGGCTGGGCCCGGGCCAACGCCAGCCGGGAGGCCAGATGTTCGGCAGCTTCGCGAATGTCGTAGAGCTCATCGATGTCCTGGTGGGTGAAGGCCTTCACAAAGAAGCCGCGTTGGCGCGATTCCAGCAGACCCTCGGCGGTCAGCGTCCGCAGCGCATCCCGCACCGGCCCCCGGCTGATCCCATGCTGCACCGCCAGCGCATCCTCCACCAGGCGATGGCTCACTGGCAGCTGCCCGGTGACTATCTGCTGGCGCAGGATGTCTGCGAGCTGCTCTCCCAGCGCAACCGAGCGCAACGCGGGCGGCATACCGGCCTCCTCCATGGGCAGTGATTCCACGTCCTGGGGTCAGAGTAGTGAGTGCCCTTGCGCACCATGGTCTGCGACACCTACTATTCTCGTCAACCGTTAACGGTAGACGCCACCAGGGAGTGACCCATGCCGCAGCCCCCGGAGATCCTCTCCGCGCTCACCACACCGTTCCACGCCGACGGCAGTCTGAACCTGGCAGCCTTCCAGGCACATCTGGAACGTCTGGAACCGGAGGTCGACGGAGTGTTCATAGCCGGCACCACCGGCGAGTTCCTAGCCCTGGACCCGGGGGAACATGCCACTCTGCTCACCGCCGCCCTCACCACCTTCGGCCCAGCCCGGGTCGTCGCCCATGTCGGCGCCCCCAGCACCAGGCAATCCCTGCAGCTCACCGCAGAAGCCGTGCGTCTCGGCGCCATCCGGTTCGCCGCGATCACCCCCTACTACCTGCCAGCGAGTGCCCGCGAGATCAGCCGTCACTGGGGCGCCATCAAGGACGGCTGCGGCGGGGAACTCTACGGCTATATCTACCCCGATGTCGCCGTCACCGATCTCCGGCCAACCGACCTGCCCACAGTGATAGCCAGCGGCATCGCCGGCATCAAAGTGTCGGGCACCGCCGCGGCCCGGGTCACCGACTACCTCAGCCAAGCTCCCGAGGGTTTCCAGCTCTGGTCAGGCAACGACGCCGATCTGCCCGCCATCATGGCTACGGGCGGGATCGGCACGGTGAGCGGTTGCGCAGGAGTCCACCCTGGCCCATGGGTCGCCTGGCGCGAGGCCTACCGGGCCAAAGACACGGCGGCCCTCACCGCAGCCCAAGCCGCCATCACCGCTGCCGTGCCGGTGCTGGGATCCAGCATCGCCCACCTCAAGTACACCCTGGACGTGCAGGGCTTCACCGGCGGCAGCTGCCGGATGTCCATCGATCCCCCCTCCGACGAGGCTCGCCGCGACATTGCAGGCATCGTCGGCTAAGCCTGATCATCGAGGCACCTATCAAAGGAGATAACCATGCATCGCCGAACCCTACTCATCGGATCCCTCGCGGCCGCTGCCGTCGGCACCACCGGGTGCACCACCCGGCCCACCGCGGCGACCAGCCCCTCGGCCGCCACCACCGCGGCCAGCAATTTCCCCACCAAGGACATCACCCTGATCGTGCAAGCCGCTGCCGGGGGCGGGTCTGACCTATCCTCCCGGGCCCTGGCCTCGGCGATGGAGCCGATCATCGGCCAGAGCATCATCGTGGAGAACCGCCCCGGCGCTTCGGGGTCAACCGCCATGCTGTACGTCAAGGATCAGCCTGCCGACGGCTACACCATCGGCTTTGGCCCGGTAGAGATCTCCATGCTGGGCAGCCTCAACTATGACATCGCCCCCACCGACTACGACATGCTCGGCCAGATCATGCTCGGGCCGGGTGTGCTCTCGGTGCCGCCGGATAGCCCTTACAACACCCTGACCGAGTACGTTGACGCTGCCAAGGCCAGCGAACTGACTATGTCCAACTCCGGCGCCGGTTCCATCTGGGAACTGCTCGGTTTGGCCCTGGCCGATCAGACCGGCGCCCAGATCACGCCGGTCCCGTTCGACGGCGGCGCCCCGGCCGTCGCGGCGGTCCTGGGCGGCCAGGTGGACTCGGCCGCCTCAGGCGTGAACGAGGTGAAACAGAATCTCGCCGACAGCAAACTCAAGGTGCTGGGCATCTTCCACAATGAACGCCACCCCGAGCTACCCGATGTGCCCACCGCCGCTGAACAGGGCTTCGACATCGAAATCGGTGGCTGGGGTGGCATCTATGCCCCCAAGGGACTACCCGAAGATGTGCGCACCACCTTGTCGGAGGCGATCGGCAAGGCGGTTCAGGAGCAGTCCTACATCGACATAATCACCAAGAGCGGCAACCTGGTCGTTTATCGTAATGCCGATGAGTTCGCGGCCTTCGCCCAAGCAGAATCGGAGCGGTTCGCCGGGCTCCTCCAGGGCTGACATGTCCACCGATCACCAGGGGACGGACCGCGACCTCGCGTCCGGACCCCCGGCGGAAGCCACCGCCGCCCCATCCCCCACCCTGGAGCGGATCGCGGCTGCAGCGGTCATCGTCGTGGGCGCCGCCATGCTGGTGGGAGCCCGCGCGATCGTCCTGCGCAATGAGACCGGGGGGATCGACCCGCGCTGGTGGCCGACGGCGGTGGCGCTCGGGATTCTGGCCGCCGGGGTCGCGATGGCGTTCAATGCCCTCACCGGTCGACGCGGGGAGCGCGATGTGGCCCCTGCGCAACGCTCCGGCTGGCCCCAGATGCTGCTGACAGTCGCCGGGCTCGTGGTTGTGCTGGTGTTGTGGGAGGTCGGAGTCAGCTTTCTGGTGTTGGGCCCGCTCTACCTGGTCGGCCTCAACTGGGTCTACGGTTTGCGCAGCTGGCGCTCGCTGCTGCTCTTTCCGGCCGTTGTCGGGGCGCTGCTGTACCTGGTCTTCCAGTTGCTGCTGACCGTGCCGCTATGAATCCGGTCACCGATGGCCTGACGCAGCTGGCCGACCCCACCGCGATCCTGTGTTTCATCATCGGGTTGGGGCTGGGCCTGCTGGTCGGCGTCTTCCCCGGGATCACGATCTCGATGGCGGTCGCCCTGGCCACCAGCTTCACCCTGACCCTGGAACCGGCACAGGGGCTGGCGATGCTGCTCGCCATCTACGTCTCGGCCCAATACGGCGACCGGATTCCGTCCATCTTGGTCAATACTCCCGGCACCCCCGCGGCGGTGGCCACCACCCTCGACGGCTATCCCATGGCCAAGAAGGGCCAGGCCGGCTTGGCCCTTTCGATCTCGGCCATTGCCACCACCGTGGGCATTCTGGCCTCGCTGCTGGTGCTGATCTTCCTGGCCCAGCCGATCGCGGCGTTCGCCCTCAACTTCGGCCCCTATGAGATGTTTGCCCTGGTCGTCTTCGGGCTGACGGTGATCATCTCGATTGCCTCCCGGTCGGTGGCTAAGGGCATCTTCGCGGGCCTGCTCGGGATCGCGCTGGCCACTATCGGCACCGACCCGATCACCGGCGACGCTCGATTCTCGTTCGGCAGCGCTCAGCTCACTGGCGGCCTGGATTTCATCGCGCTGATCATCGGGCTGTTCGGGATCACCGAGGTCCTCGACCAGGTGCTCACCTACAGTCGGCAGCACAGCCGTCCCATCTCTGCCCTCGGGCGCTGGTGGCCGACCACAGCCGAGCTCAGGCGCACCGCCAAGCCGATGGCCCAGTCCAGCGTGGTGGGTGCCGCCCTGGGGGTGGTCCCGGCGGCCGGTGGAGACATCGCCGGGCTGGTCGGCTGGAATCGGGCCAAGGCGGTATCGAAACACCCCGAGGAGTTCGGTGAGGGCTCGATCGAGGGGGTCGTCGGCGCCGACACCGCCTCCAGCGCCACCCTCGGCGGTGCGCTGACCACCACCTTGTCGCTGGGGATTCCGGGCGACTCGGTGATGGCGATCATGCTCGGCTCGATGATCATCTGGGGCATTCAGCCCGGGCCGTCGCTCTTCGAGCGGCGCCCGGACATCATCGTGACCATCGTGGCGATCATGCTCCTGGCCACGGTGGCGTCCACCATCGTGAGCTTGCTGCGCACCAAGGGCATGACCCGACTGCTCGACCTGCGTCCGCAGTGGATCTGGGGCATCATTCTGGTCTTCTGCATCGTGGGCACCTATGCCACCACCAACAATGTGATCACGGCGGTGCAGATGCTCGGCTTCGGGGTGCTCGGCCTGGTGCTGCGCCGGGTCGGGATCCCGGCGGGTCCGGTGGTGCTGGGCTTCCTGCTCGGCCCGCTGGCCGAAGCCAATCTACGCCGAGCCCTGCTGATCGGTGAGCCCCACGAGTTCTTCACCCGGCCCATCTCGCTGATTCTGCTCGTGGTCGCCGGTGCTGCGCTGCTGTGGCCGATGATCCGCCGTCGGCCATCGGCAACGCCCACCGACAGCGGCCGGTGAACCCGATCAGTCCCGGGGTGGCCCGGACGCTGGTGGCCCGGCATCCCCGCGGGGCCCGTCAGTCACACGCCAGTACTCTGCTGGACCTTACCGGTGGGCAGTTCTTGATCGCCTGGTTCGCCGGCAGTCATGAAGGGGCCAGCGATACCCGCATCTGGCTCACCCACGGGCGTCCGGAAAGTTTCGCCGAACCTCGCGTGGTGGGGGATGCCCCCGGACCCCACTGGAATCCGGTGCTGGCCCATGGCCCCGACGGCCGGATCTGGCTGTTCTTCCGGCGCGGACCGAGCATCGATTCCTGGACCACCTGGGTGTGCCATTCTGGCGACGGTGGGCACACCTGGGACGCCCCGGCCGAACTGGTTCCCGGCGAGCCCAGCCGCGGACCGGTCCGGCAGGCCCCGGTCCACTATCGCGACTGGTGGGTGGCTCCGGGCTCGATGGAAGTCTGGGAACCCACACCGACCTGGGATTGTCTGGTCGACCTCACCCGCGATGGCCACCACTGGCAATCGGCCGCCGTACCGCTAGATCACCAGGCGATCCGGGGCGCAGGTGCCATCCAGCCAGCCCTGATCCCTGGCCGCACCGGCCAGCTGATAATGCTCACCCGTTCCAGCGGTGGTCGGGTGCTACGCAGCGCCACCGACGATCCCCGCACTTGGCCGCCCCTGGAGCCGTGCGCACTTCCCAACAACAACAGCGGCTTGGCCGCGGTTGCCCTACCCGATGGCCGGATCGCCTGCGTCCACAACCCGGCCACCGACGATTGGGGGGCTCGCTGCCCACTCGTGGCCGCTATCAGCAGCGACGAGGGGCACACCTGGCAACACTGGGCCACCCTGGAGAACGGCCAGGAGCCACTCGCTGGGGCGGCACCCGGCCGGGCCCCTGCACCTGCCTCCGGCACCGGGTCCGCCCCGGCCAGCCGTGCTGCCCAAGACAATCGAGCACCCCAGAACGCAGGTGCGCCCCAGGCAGCAGCGGCCACCGGTGTGGTGACTTCTGGTGTTGGGGAATACTCCTACCCCAGCGCCGTGGTGGTCGACGACGTGCTCTGGGTGAGCTATTCCTGGCAGCGGCAGGGTATTGCGCTGGCCCAGATCCCGGTTCCCGAGCCCGGCCGCTGACCCGGCGCACGTAGGCTGGAGCCATGATCCCTCCCTGGTGGGGCATCCCGGCGGTGCTGATCGTGGGTATCGCCGTGGTGTGCTTCGGCTGGTGGCGGGACCATCGCCGCCATCAGGACCGGATCGCCGCGCTGCAGGAACCCCCAGCTCGGGCCATCCCAGCCTGGACAGCGAGCGGGGCCCCGACCTACACCACCGAGCCGGACCTGGATGGCCGCGCCGTTCCGGCCGCGACCACTCCAGCCCTTGCGGGAAGCGGCGCCACCGTCGAAGTCCCCGGAGGGATCGCCGACACCGTCTTCCTGAACGCCCCCGATCAGCAGACCGGCACACTCAGCGACCCCCACGTGCTCATCACCGATGCCGCCCTCGTAGACGACCGCCTCCTGCTGGATGTCCTGGCCCGGACTGCCAGCACGGAATCCGGCCTGGTCCTCGTCGCCCCCGAGTACGCCGCCAGGGTGCTGGGCACGCTGCGGGCCAATGCGGTCACCGGGCGAATCTCAATCCTGCCCATAGTGCAGCCGAAGCCCACCCTGCTCCACCAGGCAGTGGCGCTCACCGGAGGGGTTCTGGTCACCGACTCCGACCTGCGCAGCGGCTACCTGCCCGGCCCCGTCTGGGGCACATGCGCCGCCTGGCATTGCGACCTCACCACCTCCTGGGTGCAGCTGCACGAAGAACCGGCGAATCCTGAAGACTCTCAACCAGACCTTCAGGGATCCTGAGAATCTCTTAGCTCCCTCACGGGGAGTCCCACCGACCCCACCGCATTCACCCTCAAATCACCAAGCAAACCGCGTGTGACTAGGCCTCACACCCTGATACTCAGGTGAGGTTCTCTCAGCAACCTGCCCGCCCGGTTGTCGGCGTGTCGCCTGGACAACCACGGAGTACCGAGTTGCGAAGTGCATCCAATCTCCCATCTACTACGGGGTGCACGGCCACCCCCAACAATCACAGGGGGGAACTGTGCCAGCAGGCAACAGCCGTGGAATCCGGCGGGCAATCGGCGGCATCATGCTGTCACTCGTGCTAGGAGTGGGTGGCCTGATGGCCGCCACTGCGGCCGATGCCCGACAACCTATGACCGCCACCACGTGGGTGAACCTGCGCACCGGCCCGAGCACCAGCAACGGTGTGATCCGGGTGCTCTCACCGCAAGAGGATGTCGTCGCCACTGGGAAGAGCTCTGGGGGCTGGCGCGAGGTGACCACCGACGATGATCTGCGCGGCTGGGTCTACGGCACCTACCTGAGAGCCGACAGGCCGACCGGATCCAGAGACGCCAAGGCATCACGCAGCACGACCGACGGACGCACCGCACAGGTCACCACCACCGCCAACGTGAACGTGCGTTCCGGACCGAGCACCGGGCACACGATCATCGATGTGGCCCGCAAGGGCACCCGGCTCAGCACCACGGGCGCCACCGAGGGGTCATGGACCCAGGTGATCTACCAGGGCACGCCTCGCTGGATCCACCAGGACTTCCTGACCACCTCGGCGACCACCTCCGCAGCCCCGGTCACGTCCGCTGGCAAGATCAGGACCACCGCGAACCTCTATCTCCGCACCGGCGGATCCCTCGACCATCGCTATACCGGCGTTCTTCCTGGGAACTCGGTGGTGGATACCACCGGCCGCACCACCAGCGACTACACCGAGATCCAGCATCAGGGAGAAACCCGCTGGATCGCCACTCGCTACACCCGGCCAGTGAGCAACGAACCGGCCAAACCAGCGGCGCCGACGGCCACTGGCACCGTGTACGTAAGCGTGGGTACCCTGAATGTCCGGGCCACCTCGACCGCCGACGGGAAGGTGGTCGCCACCGTCCATCGGGGCGATGCCCTCAAGACCACCGGAAAGACCACCAGCACCCGCACCCAGGTGATCCACCGAGGCACCGCCCGGTGGGTGTACTCCGCCTATGTCTCGAGGACCAAGCCCAGTTCCACCCGATCAATCTCTGCGCCGCCGGCCAGCACCTCGGGCAAGACGCTGAAGGGGATCTCCAAACTCAACGGCAACGGCAAGAAGGTCGTCGACCACGTGCTGACCAACTACCCGAAGATCACCAATATCTACGGCTGGCGTTCCTCCAGCAGCTACTCCTCCGACCACCCCAATGGCCGCGCGGTGGACATCATGATCCCCAAGTACAAGTCCAGCAGCACCATGGTCGACTACGGCTGGACCATAGCCAAGGACTTCCAGGCCAACGCCAAGGCGTACAACGTCTCCTACATCATCTACCGGCAGAAGCTCTGGAATGCCGCCTACCCCGACCGGGGTTGGCGCACCATGGAGAACCGAGGGTCCGACACCGCGAATCACATGGACCACGTGCATGTATCGGTGAAACGCTGATCGCAGCACCCGGGCTGCCACCCGACCCGAGTCGGCATCTACTCGGCTGGCAGGCGTCGGGACTCGACCCCAGTCAACCCCCAGCGGACGGCCGCAGTGGCAGTTCGCCCCAGGACGGTTGCTGCCGCCGGGGTCGGCCCGGGCAGGCGCAACCGCAGCAGGGCTCGGGCGTCGTCGGGTAGCACGGCGAGAGCTCCGGCTACCAGGAGCCAGTATCCGGGGCGCGCTGGCCACGGCAACGGCGGGGTCCGCACCAGAAAACGGACGGTCTCGACGGCATCCGGACCGGCCTCAAGTTCGGGTCGGTAACTGGCTAGAACCTGCTCCAGCGCCCCCGCCGATTCCGGTGGGTCGATCACGCCGAGCAGGCGCGCCGGGACGGCCGCTTGGGCTACGTAGCGGTCTGCCTCGGCCGCGCTCAGCCGGGAACTCCCATAGGCCTGGTAGGCCTGGAGGAAGGACCACACTTCGGCGGCATGCACCCACCGCAGCAAGTGCGGATCGCTGGCCCGGTAGGAGCGGCGCCGAGTGTCTTTGCCCCGCACCCGATGGTGGACTTGGTTGATGTGGGCGATCACCGCGGTCGCATCGGGAACAGTGCCATAGGTCGTGACGGCGATGTAGTCAGCTGTTCGGCGCAACCGGCCCCACGGATCGGTGCGGTATCCCGAATGGCCTGCCACTCCGGCCATGGCCAGCGGATGGAGCGCCTGCAGCAGCAGCGCGGCAATGCCGCCGACAAACATGGACGCGTCCTGGTGGATCTGCCAGATCGGATCCTCGGGGCCGAACCAACGCTCCCCCGGCTTTCCCCAGATCTCGCGACCCCGGGCATCTGGATCCGAGCCGGATACCCGAGAACGCACCGCATTGCCGAGGCGTCGCTGCACCAGTCGGACAACCATGGAGCCATGCCCTCTCAAGCCACCGGCACCAGCAGGCCCACGAAGGCCTCCAGATCGGCATAGGGCAGATCACCGCTCACCACCGTAACCACGTCTCCACTGCTGACCAGGGACCGGGTCACTCCGTCGGCCGACAGGTAGCGGACCCAGGATTCGCCCGCGACCTGAGCGGTGCCGTCGGGCACCCCGTCCCGGGTGCGCTGGTCGATGAACCGCTCCGGCGCGGCGACCCGCTGGTCGAGGCCGATGTACATCTGCTCGGGGGTGAGGAATGCCATGGTCCAGGTGTCACCGACCACCGGCTCGGCGCGGCCAGGAGTTCCGGCAGGCAGCCAGTCAGCCTTGGTGCAAACCCATCCGTCCGGTAGCTCACTCGGAGTACGCAACACGAACTCTGCCTGGGCGGCGGCCCGCTCGGCGGCCACCGGATAAGGGATGTCCGGAATGGTGGGTGCCGGCTCGCGGGTGAACAACACCGTGATCCCGATCACCGGCACCAACAGGACCAGCATCGCCACGATCATGTGGGTGCTGGTCGAACTCAGACGGGCGGACCGGGCCATACCTGAAGTCTCCCACGGAGCCCCATCCTTCCCGAATCCGTCCGACCAGCGCCCCGGCTGTCCTCGAGCACCGTGGTCGCTGGCGAACGAGTGCGGTCCTCAGAAGCCTACGTCGGCCAGCAGATCGGTCACCAAGGCCGCAATCGGGGAGCGTTCCGAACGGGTGAGGGTGACATGCCCGAAGAGCGGGTTCCCCTTGAGTTTCTCGACCACGGCTGCCACCCCGTCGTGACGACCCACCCGCAGGTTGTCCCGCTGAGCCACGTCGTGGGTGAGTACCACCCGGCTGTTCTGGCCGATCCGGCTCAGCACTGTCAGCAGCACATTGCGCTCCAGCGATTGGGCCTCATCGACGATCACGAAGGCGTTGTGAAGGGAGCGGCCCCGAATATGGGTCAGCGGCAGCACTTCGAGCAGCTCACGGGCCACGATCTCCTCAACAACATCCCGATGGGCCACCGAGCCCAAGGTGTCGAAGACCGCTTGCCCCCAGGGCGACATCTTCTCCCCCTCGGTGCCGGGTAGAAAGCCGAGATCCTGCCCACCCACGGCGTACAGCGGCCGGAAGACTATCACCCGGTCATGCTGGCCTCGTTCCATCACCGCTTCCAGACCAGATGCCAGCGCGAGCGCAGACTTTCCGGTACCCGCGTTGCCGCCCAGCGACACAATGCCCACCTCGGGATCGGTGAGCAGATCCAGCCCGATGCGTTGTTCGGCGGAGCGGCCGTGCAGCCCGAAAACGTCCCGGTCCGCCCGAATCACGTGCAGCCGTCTATCGGCCCGAACCCGGCCGAGGGCCGTCGACCCGGCCCCATGGACCAGGACCCCGGTATTGCAGGGCAGCTCATCAATGTCTGGCCCGGCCAGTGAGCCCACCTCGTAGAGTTCGCCGATCCGGTCCGCGGTGAGTTCCATGAGGGTGACGCCAGTCCAGCCGCTCTCGGGCGGCAATTCATGGCGATACTCCTCGGCAGCGAGTCCCACTGCCGCCGCTTTGACCCGCAGGGGCAAGTCCTTGGTGACCAGCACCACCTCGTGGCCCTCGCGGGCGAAGTTGGCCGCCACCGCTAGGATGCGCGTGTCGTTGTCGTTCAACCGGAAACCAGTAGGTAGCACCTCTGGGTCGGTGTGGTTGAGCTCCACATGGATGACCCCACCGGCATCGTTGACCGGGACCGGTGCATCCAGTCGGCCGTAGGTAGTGCGCACGTCATCCAGGAAGCGCAGGGCCTTGCGGGCGAAATAGCCCAACTCAGGGTGATGGCGCTTCCCCTCAAGTTCGGTGATGACGACCAGGGGCAGCACCACCTGGTGCTCGGCAAAGTAGAGCAGCGCATGCGGATCGCTCAGCAACACCGAGGTGTCGATCACATAGGTGCGGAGCTGAACTCGGGCAGCCGTAGTCGTCTGGTCGAGGCCTTGGGCGGCGGTGGTCACGTGGCGTCCTTCCGCGTCACAGCCGCGGCGGGTCTTCCACCTCGGCTGTATCGGTCAGCCGAGAGCGTCCCATCGGGGAAGCACACTCATGGATCCCT
This sequence comes from Propioniciclava sp., assembly GCA_047973325.1. Classification (GTDB taxonomy): domain Bacteria; phylum Actinomycetota; class Actinomycetes; order Propionibacteriales; family Propionibacteriaceae; genus Propioniciclava. The sequence continues at coordinate 15,501 of JBKEBU010000144.1, forward strand.
CTCGTCGGGCTCCCGGGTCGGAGGCCCGTACTGCGACATTAGGCGCGCTGACGGTCGAATCGAGCGCGACACGCAACGAGGCACCGATTGTTCACCCCCGGCCATCTGGCACCCGCCCCCAGCCGTCGGATCGATCCGCGGTGGCGCCTTGGCTCAGCGGCCGTAGCGCCGCTCCCGGCTGGCATAGCTCCGCAGCGCCCGCAGGAAGTCGACCCGCCGGAAGTCTGGCCACAAGGCCTCATGGAAGTAGAACTCGCTATGCGCCGACTGCCACATCAGAAACCCCGATAGCCGTTGCTCACCGGAGGTGCGGATGATCAGGTCGGGATCTGGCTGCCCCGCGGTGTAGAGATGCTCGGAAATGTCGTCGATATCCAGGCTGTCGGCCAGTTCGGCCAGTCGGGTTCCCTTGGCATCGGCGGAGGCCAGCAGCTTGCGAAAGGCGTCCCGGAGTTCATGCCGGCCGCCGTAGGCGATCGCGATGTTGACCTGCATGCCGTCCGCGCCCCGGGTGGATTCCTCAGCTTCGGCCAGGGTGTGGCGCATCTGCTCGGGCAGCAGTGAGGCATCCCCGACCAGCTTGACCCGCCATCGGCGTGCAGCAGCCACATCGACGAACAGCCGCTCGATCACCCCGAGGAGCGGGCCCACCGCCTCAGCCTCTCGGGTCAGGTTGTCGGTCGACAACACCCACAAGGTGATGACGTGGATGCCGACTTCATCGCACCAGCTGACGAACTCCTCCAGTTTGTCAGCACCAGCTTGGTACCCCACCACCAGCGGTTTGCCGGGCGCGTTGAGCCGCGCCCAGCGGCGGTTCCCATCGGCTAGGACCGCGATGTGCTGAGGGAGCCGGTCCCGATCGAGTTCGGCCATCAACCGCTGCTCGTAGGTGCTGTAGAGCAGATTCGAGGGGTTGAGTCGGTCAGCGATGTCCCGTAACCGCATCCCCCACGCCATAGCGCCAGCGTAGCGCCGACGGCACTCTCCGGGGCTAGACCGGTGTCCCGGGCCCCGCAACGACATTCAGCAAGCGCTCACCGGCCCTCCAGCGAACCAGATTTTCGCTGACCAGCGCGTGCAAGCCGTGGGCGACGCCACCTGCCATGTGCGGCAGGATGATGGTGTTGGGCGCATCCCACAGCGGCCCATCGGCTGGATACGGTTCGGGGTAGGTGACGTCGAGGGCCGCACCGCCGAGTTTCCCGGTGCGGAGAGCAGTATTCAGCGCCTCCTGGTCGACGGTGGTCCCCCGCCCCACATTGATGACCCAGGCATGCTCGGGCAACGCTGCGAGCCGCTCCGCACTGAGAGCATTGCGGGTGGCCGCCTCCTGGGGCAGCACCATGACCAGGATGTCGGTGGTGGGGAGTTCATCCAGCAAATCTGCCTCGGTCACCACCGGGAACCCCTCCCGCACTCCTGCCGACCGGGCCACACCGCGCACCCGGGCCGACATCGCCGCAAACAGCCGTGCGGTCTGTACCCCGATTGCGCCGAACCCCCAGATCAGCACCCGGGTGTCTATCAGGGAACCAAGCTGTCCCTCCGGGTGCAATGTCCGCCAGGCCCCAAACTCGGCATGGGCCCAGCGGTGCTCCTGCTGGGCGCGGAAGGCTTCGGGATAGCGCAGCACCCCGGCCAGGGCCATCGCCAGCGCGGCTTCGGCCACCGTCTTGGAATGCAGGCCACGGCCGTTGGTGACAGTCACGTGTGGGCCGAAACCGGCCCGGAGCACCCCATCGGGGCCGGCCGCAAGGGTCTGGATCCAGCGCAGGGCCGGGGCTTCGGCCGCCAACTGGGAGACCGCGGCGGCGCGCTGACCCCGCAGAATCGCCACCTCGGCGTCCAGGTAAGCGGTGGGGATAGGCGCGTCCTCATCAATGGTGACGGGGTGTACGTCATCGGGGAGGGTCAGGTCGAGGGGGGCGTTCCCGGTGAGCAGCATCTTCACGCCCCCGACGCTATCGCGGTGCTGGCATCAAGCACAGCAGTCCGATGTCCCCTTGGGATGCGCTGATCAATCATGCCCTGAGGGTGGCGCACCGGATCGGGCGAACCACGTCCCCTCACATCTGGCGATGGACAACCAGGTACACCCACCAGATCGGGTTGCGGTTCATCCCGCCCGGCACGTCCTCGCACAGGACAGCATTGATCAGCGCATCCCTTGCAGACTCCAACCAGGGCACCTACGCTTACCTACGTGACCGTAAGTTACGCCGCGTCAAGTAAGGGATTGCCTGCGATTCCGCCGAAGCCACACCTCCGCGGCTGGCTTCACCTCGGGATGGCGCCGATCATCCAAGCGGCCGGATTGGTGCTGCTGATTGTGACCCCCAGCGTCCTGGGACGCCTCGGGGTGGGTATCTATCTGGTCACCGCGAGCATCCTGTTCGGTATGTCCGCGGTTTACCATCGGGGCACCTGGTCAGACCGGGCTGCCGCCGTGCTGCGGCGGGTCGACCATGCCAATATCTTCATCTTCATTGCGGGGACCTACACCCCGCTCGCCCTGATGCTGCTCTCGCCCAAACCAGCCACCGTGCTCCTGGGATTGGTGTGGGGCATCGCTGCTGCGGGTATCGCTTTCAAACTGCTGTGGATGTCAGCACCGCGCTGGCTCTACACCGGCCTCTATCTGGCTATGGGCTGGGTTGCGGTGGGCTGGCTGGTTCCGTTCTGGCGCACTGGCGGGCCGCTGGTGGTGATGCTGCTCGCTGCCGGGGGGCTCGTCTATTCCGCAGGCGCGCTCATCTATGCCCGGAAGCTGCCAAACCCATCGCCCACCTGGTTTGGTTTCCACGAGATCTTTCACGCCTGCACCATCGTCGCCGCCGGGCTCCACTTCGCGGCCATCACCCTGACAGTGCTTACCTGACCAGCAGCAGCTTCAGGCCCGAGACCAGAGCGCCTGACGTAGACCCTGCACCGTGCTTGCCGGAGGAAAACACGTGGTCCCCCGACAGACATAGGCGGTTTGCGCAGTGGGCACAATCTCGTGTTCGGCGTATTCGTCCTCGGAGTTCGGCTCCAGGAGGGCTGCCCGCGGCGGCTCGGACACCGTGACCACCGGCCGATCCTCGAAGTGGTGGGCGAAACCAGTGGTTCCCGGCTTGCCGGAGACTATCACCGTCCCAGCCGGGGCCATCCGCCAGGCCGCCCGGGCAGCCTCATTGAGGGGTTCCCCGGCTGCATCCACGATCACCGCGACTGCCGGACGGAGACCCTTGCGGGCCTCATCAGCCAGCAACAGCTCCGTGAGTGCCGCCGGGGCAAACCGGGGGTTGTGAGCCACCGTGCCCCAGGTCGTGGCCGCCGCAGCCTCGGCTCGGGCACCAAAGTCGGCACGGTCGGCCAGCAGCCCCACCACCCGCAGGGCAGCGACCAGGGCCATGGTGCCCGATGGGGTGGGGTTGTCGGCTACATCTCGGGGGCGGGAGAACAATGTGCCCTCAGCCGCGTCGAAGAAACCACCATCATCAGCGGCAAAGGCATCGAGTGCATGCTCCAGGATCTGCTCGGCCCGGGCTAGCCAGACGGACTCCCCCAGCGCTTGCGCCAACCGGGCGAACCCGAGCGCCGTCGCGCCATGGTCTTCGGCAAAGCCGAGCACATCGGCCGGTTCGCCCCCGAGCGAAGAGCGCACCAACCCGGTCGCGGAGACATGCACCCGCCACAGCGTCTCACCGGCAGTCTCGGCGAGCCGGAGCCAGGACTCCTCCCCGAAGACCAGCGCAGCGGTCACCAGGCTGTCGATCAGCCAGCCATTCCAGGCCGCGATCACCTTGTCATCGCGCGGGGGCGCGAACCGGGTCTGGCGCACGCTCAGCAGTCGGGCGGCAACTGCGGCCAACCTGTCTGGCTCGGGCGCTCCCCGTCGTTGCAAGGTCGAGAGCCCATGCTCAAAGGTGCCGCTGGTGGTGACATGGAAGATCTCCGCCGCCCAGTTTGCGTCTACCTCACCCAAGGCATCGCTGAGCAATTCGGGATTCCAGACGTAGTAGATGCCTTCATGGGCCATGCCCCGGATATCTGCCGAATCGGCATCCAAGCTGGCCGCGAATGCTCCCGAATCGAGAAGCATCTCCCGCTCCAACCAGCCGACGATTCCCCGGACGACACTTTCGAAAAGGTCCCGCAGCGGAGCCTCATGTTGCGGAGTGCGCCGCCACCCCCGGGTGTAGGCACCGAGAAGGAGGGCGTTGTCATAGAGCATTTTCTCGAAATGGGGTACCACCCAGCCGCCGTCCACTGCATAGCGATGGAAGCCGCCACCGATCTGATCGTGGATCCCCCCACGCGCCATGGCCTCCAGAGTGCGCTGGGCGAGATCCAGTGACCCAGATTCACCCTTGACGAGCAGCGCATCGACCAGCAGCGGACTGGGGAACTTGGGCGCCCCGCCGAATCCGCCATGCATGAGGTCGAAGTCGGCACTGACTGCATCGAGAAGCTCCCATACCGACGGTGGTTCCGACGTGGCCGGCAGCACATTGATCTCGTGCAGCTGACCCACAATCGAGTCGGCCGAGGCCAGCACCTCCGATCGCCGGTCCCGCCAGGCCTCGGCCAGGGCGGTGACCACCTGGGTGAACGATGGTTGCCCGCCGGTTGGCTGCGGTGGATAGTAGGTGCCCGCGAAGAAGGGGGCACCCTCCGGCGTGGCGAAAACAGTCATCGGCCAACCACCCTGGCCGGTGAGCGCCTGGGTAGCCCGCAGGTAGACCGCATCCACATCGGCACGCTCCTCCCGATCAACCTTGATCGCCACGAAGTTGGCATTCACCAGGGAGGCAACCTCGACGTCCTCGAAGGACTCATGCGCCATCACATGGCACCAGTGGCAGGCGGCATACCCGACCGAGATCAGCACCGGCACATTGCGGCGCCGGGCCTCCTCGAAGGCGTCCTCGCCCCATTCCCACCAATCCACCGGGTTCTGAGCGTGCTGGAGCAGGTACGGACTCGTCGCGTGGGCAAGGCGGTTGGGCATGCCTGGTCACTCCTACCAGTGGTGTCTGCATCAGAGTCGCTTGATGATACGAAAATCTGATGGACACTTTCTGTGAGGCGCTCCACGCGGCGTGTCGCGCAGATCGCCTGCTCCCTAGGTGGAGTGGTCACGGTGGCAGCACGCAGGAAGTCCACGCTGCTGGCCCACGGCAAGGCAATGGCCGCATCTCGGAAAGATACGCGGACAGTCGTCACAAAGCCGCCAGGTACCGAGAGCGTTGCGGCCAAGGCGCCACCTCGGGGATAGCCCGTAGTTTAGATTTCTCCCATCGCATCTGTGTTTTATTGCTTACACTGCCCATGTCCCGCCGGAGCAATGTCGGTGTTGTTCAGCCATGCATGTCGGGTGGGCTAGGAGAATGGGGGGGCACCGTGCAATTGGTCGCACGCGCATCCATGGCGCGCCGAGCATTGACCGCACTCGTAACCCTCGCCATCGCCATCCTCGGATTTGTCAGCCTCGACTCTCTCCGACTCGAACTGATTCCGGCGACCAACTATCCGGTCGCCGTTGTTGTTGGCACCTACCCAGGCGCTTCTCCTCAGGTCGTGGAGGAGCAGGTCACCAAAGTTATTGAAGCTGCAGTCCTGGGGGTGGAGAAGGTCCAGCAGGTCAGCTCCACAGCAACCAGCAACATCTCCTCCACCACCATCCAATTCGAGTTCGGGACCAGACTGACCACCGCTGTGGAAGAGGTTCGGGCCGCCGTCTCGGCTGCGCAACAGCAGCTACCCGAGGAGGTCGGCCTTCCCCAGGTGGTGGCTGGATCCCTGGCCGACTACCCGATCCTCCGGGTTGCCGTGGCTGGCGATGCCGACGCTGCCGCGCTGGCCAACACAGTCAAGACAATCCTGGTTCCCGAACTCAACGATGTCGCAGGGGTCCGGTCAGTCGCCGTCTATGGGCAGGCTCCCCGCGAAATCCACCTGGAGGTGGACGCCGACGAACTGCAGGAATCCGGAGTCGAGACAACCCGCATCCTCGAACTCCTAGACGACTACGGACTGCGCTTGCCGGGCGGGACCATCACCGAAAACGATAAGACGATCTCCGTCCAAGCGGGCTCACCGCTGCAATCGGTTGACGAGCTAGGCACCATTCCACTGACCGACAGGGTGCGGCTGTCGGACGTGGCAGAGGTCATCGACCGAGCCGCAACCGCCGGAGCGACATCTCGGCTCAATGGCGAGCCGGCGCTCACCTTGTCGATCACCAAGGTCCCGGATGCGACGGTGATTGAGGTTTCCGACGCGGTTCAGCAGACCCTTGCCAGCTTGTCAGATCGGCTAGCAGCCCAAGACGTTGAAGCCACGATCATCTTCAATCAGGCACCATTCATTCAAGAATCCCTCCAGGGGCTGGCCTTCGAAGGGCTCCTGGGTCTGGGCTTTGCCGTCCTCGTCATTCTCATGTTCTTGACGTCGGTACGTTCCACACTCGTCTCTGCGGTGGCCATTCCGCTATCGCTGCTCACCACCTTCATAGTGATGCTCGCGGTGAGCTACAGCCTGAACCTCTTGACCCTGGCCGCACTCACGATCTCGGTAGGACGCGTGGTCGACGACGCTATCGTCGTCATCGAGAACATTTCCCGCCATCTGTCCTATGGCGAGTCCCGCCGACAAGCAGTCATCACAGCAACCACCGAGGTCGGCGGAGCCATCACGGCAGCCACCTTGGCCACCGTGGCTGTCTTTGCCCCGATGGCGTTCGTGGGTGGCTTCGCGGGCGAGCTGTTTCGACCATTCGTCTTGACAGTGGCGATTGCGATGCTCGCCTCCCTATTTGTTGCGTTGACCATCGTGCCGGTTCTGGCCTATTGGTTTCTCAGGTCACCACTCCGCACCCCGACGGCAGCCCAGAGCGCCCGCGCATTGGCCGAGGCCAAGGAACGGCACGGACTCTGGCAGCGGGGCTACGTGCCCACGCTGAAGGCCGCCCTCCGGCGCCCGGTGGCCATGCTGCTGATTGCGGTGATCCTGCTCACCGGCAGCCTGGCCTTGATTCCGCGATTGGAGACGAATTTCCTCGGCGGTCTCGGACAAGACACCCTGACGGTGACCCAAGGGTTCGCACCAGCTATCTCCTCCGAAAGGCAGGCCCAGGCAGCACACCAGGTCGAGGAGGTGCTGATGGCACTTCCTGAGATCGACACCGTGCAAACAACCATCAGTTCGCGCGGCACTGCCGGATTCAGCGCCGGTGGCACGGCGACCTTCGCCCTCACTCTCGCCGATGATGCCGACGCCGATGCCGCTCCCCACGTGATCAGACAAGCACTATCCGGGTTGGCTACCGACCCGGTCACCCAGATCACCGTCTCCGCCGGGGAGGCTGCGGGCCTAGGGAACTCCACAGTCGACCTGATAGTCACCGCCGACACACCAGAAGCGCTCGCCGAGGCCGCCGAACGTGTCGCCGACGCAGTAGCACAGGCGGACGGGGTCACCGATCTCACCTCGACGCTGGCAGCCACCCAGCCCGTGATTCAGGTGACCGTCGACCGGGACGCGGCCGCCAAGGCCGGACTCACCGAGACAGAGGTGGCTGGCACAGTGGCCGGATTGATGTACCGCGCCGAGTTGGGCACCCTCACCCTGGACGGGATCGACGTGCCTGTGACCGCCACCTTCGGCTCCTCACCAGCATCCATTGAGGAACTCAACGACATCAAGGTGACCGGGGACGACGGTGCTGTGCTGCTGGCAGACATTGCCACCATCGAGACAGTCACCGGGCCGGCAGCCATCACCCGGAGCGACGGCCGACGGACAGTCACCGTCTCGGTCACCCCTCAGGTGGACGACGTCGGCGCCGTCACCGCAGATCTGACCGCCCGGGTGGACGCTCTGGATCTACCGGCTGGCGCGACAGTATCCCTGGGCGGGATCGCCGCTGATCAGGCGGCTGCATTCACAGATCTGGGCCTGGCTTTGGTTGCCGCGATTCTGATCATCTACGTAGTGCTGGTGGCCACGTTCAACTCACTCCTCCAGCCCCTGATCCTGCTGGTATCGATCCCCTTCGCCGCGATCGGGGCCATAGGGTCGCTGCTCGCGACCGGGACCCCGCTCGGGGTACCAGCACTCATCGGGCTACTGATGTTGGTGGGGGTGGTCGTATCCAATGCGATAGTCCTTATCGATCTGATCAACCAGTATCGACGGCAGGGTATGCCGTTGAACGAGGCCGTGCTCGAGGGTTCCCGCAACCGACTCCGGCCGATTCTGATGACGGCCGCCGCCACCATCTTCGCGTTGCTGCCCATGGCATTCGGCCTCACCGGGGGTGGGGCATTCATCAGTGGGCCGTTGGCGGTGGTGACCATCGGGGGGTTACTCACCTCAACCTTGCTCACCCTGTACGTGGTTCCAGTGATCTACACCCTGACGCACCGGCGGGCCGAACGCCAGCTCGGGCCACCACCGGCGCCCACATCTGAGGCAACCGCGGGTGTCAATCCCGCGGACGCTGACTCCGAAGCACAACCGGCCGAGGGTCCGACGCCGGTGACTCGATCGACCCCCGGCGAGGATGGCCGTCGATACGTTGTGGCGCATCCTTAACCACCCCACAGACGCCCCGGGATGCGCCGGTAGGCAGCTGAGGCCGACTCAGACCGGCGACTCCGGGCTGCCGGATCCGCGTCCAGTAGAAGTGTGGGAGCCGTCGGGCTCATCGGGATAGTCCGCCCGCTTCAGGTGGATCCGCATCGACCGCCACAGGAACGCCAGCGCCCCAAAGAGCACTGCCGCGACCGCCAACGGCATCCATCCAGGCAGCTGACCACCCTCAAGCAGCGGAATCAGATTGTATAGAACCACGAATCCACCCTAGCCGTCTGATGGGTATCGATGCCGGCGAACAGGTCATCCTCGGGCACCTGGGTTTCCACCCGAGAGCGCGCCAGTTGATAGTCCTCGGTGGGCCAGACCTTCTGCTGAATAGCCAACGGCACCGCAAACCAGAACCCGTGGGGGTCAATCTGGGTGGCATGTGCCCGCAGCGCGTCGTCGCGGACTGGATAGTAGTCGCCACACGGCACGCAGGTGGTGAGTCGCTCAGCCTGGGTGGGATCCTCAGGCCATTGCGCCAGCCGTTCGGCATACGGAGATTCGAGCCCATGCTCATGCATCGCCTGATCCAAGGCGACCATGCGTTGCCGGTGAAAGGTCATGTGGTAGTAGACCTTGAGCACCGCCCACGGATCGCCGTGCTCTGGCCACGATCCCGGATCGTTGGCCGCATCGATAGCTGCCATGGTCACCTCATGGGTGCGGATGTGATCCGGATGTGGGTAGCCCCCCGTCTCGTCATAGGTGGTCACCACATGCGGTCGGAACGCCCGCAAGATCGCCACCAGCCGACCGACAGGCTCCTCCAGCTCAGCCACCGCAAAGCAGCCTTCGGGGAGCGGGGGCAGCGGATCCCCCTCTGGTAGCCCGGAGTCGACGAAACCGAGCCACGCCTGCTCGATCCCAAGAATCTCGCGCGCATGGGCCATCTCTGCCCGGCGCAGCGGTGCAATGTTCTCCCAGTTCTCCGGGGTGTCCATGCCGGGATTCAGAATGTCGCCCCGCTCGCCTCCGGTGCAGGTGACCACCAGCACCTCCACCCCTTCAGCTACATAGCGAGCCATGGTCGCCGCACCCTTGCTTGACTCATCGTCGGGGTGCGCGTGGACCGCGATCATCCGCAACGGCTCACCCGTGGCGTCCACGCGATAGGTATCTGATGGCATGGCCGCCATTCTCTCCCCCCAAGCGCGGAACCAGATCCCAAGCTCGCTGCGCGAGAATCAGATACACCGACCACCCGGCCGTCGTGAGGGTGGGGGCGAACCACAAGCAGGCCAAAGCGTGCGGCGACAGTGATATCACCCTTCAGGCTTGCGAGTTATCCACAGGTGGTGCATGGATGCAGGGGCCATCGCACGATCTGGGAACCTTGCGCAGCAGGATTGGGGAAGGTGGCAGGACCCCGGCAGACTTGGCACACTGGTTAGGTGTCTGCTTCTGCCGATGCTGAGCGCATCGCCCAGCGCTACCCGCCTCGCCGCACTCCCCGGTGGGCCTGGCTGATCCTGGTTGGTCTCATCCTGGCAGTGGGCGGCCCCTGGCTGGTATGGACGGCCTCATCGGGCGCCAATCCGGCGATCTCAGCCAAGCTCGTTGCCTTCGATGTCACCTCCGATACCACCGTCGACGTTCGATTTACAGTGCAACGGCCTGATCCCACTCTGGCCGGGGTCTGCTCCCTGCGTGCCCAGGCCATCGGCACCGACACCGTCGGCCAGCTCGATGTCGTCGTTGAGCCGGGCGAGAACGAGCTCACTGACTACGAGGTGACGGTGCGCACCTTCAAGCCAGCCACCTCCGCATCGATCATCGCGTGCAGCACATCCGACTAGATCACGGTGCTCGCTGCTAGCATCGAAGGATGTCTGACGCGCAGAACTCCACCGTGTGGCTGACCCAAGAGGCCTTCGACAAGCTCAACTCAGAGCTCGAACACCTCAAGGGGGACGGCCGGACCACGGTCTCGCGCAAGATCGCCCAAGCCCGCGAAGAGGGCGACCTATCCGAAAACGGGGGCTACCACGCCGCCCGCGAGGAGCAGGGGCACCAGGAGGCCCGGATCCGCCAGTTGGAGGCAATGCTCCGGGACGCCCAGATCGGTGAACCCGAAGGTGCCGCCGAGGTGGTCACGCCGGGTATGACCGTCACGATCTTCTACGACGATGACCCCAGCGACACCGACACGTTCCTGCTCGGCTCCCGGGAGTTGATGGGCGTCACCGACACCGAGATCGACGTATTCAGCCCGCAGTCCCCGCTCGGGGCGGCCGTCCTTGGCGCCGAACAAGGCCAGACAGTCTCCTACGAAGCACCCACCGGGGCGAATATCGAGGTCACGGTGCAGGAGTTCGCCCCCTTTGCCGGGTAGCCCCACCCAGACCAGCAACACCCGGCACGAGAACGGCACCGCATGAACCCGTCAGGTCAGCCGGCGCAGTAGGTCCGCTGCCATTTCCGGCGCCAGGGCTCCCGAGGCTACCTGTGCCAGCACTTGATCCCGCATGGTCCCTACTTCTGGCGAGGCAGGTGAATCAGGATCATCCTCGGCTGCCTCCGCAGTCGCCGCTGACCCGCGTGGATCCGTTGCAGCTTCCGAAGCTGCCGCGCTGGCCGAACCCATCTCGGCATCCTGGTTCGAAACGAAGCCCAGCTTGCTCAGCACAGCATCGAAGCGGGAGCGGGCCGTCGGATAGGACACTCCGAGATGTTTCTCCAGTTCCCGGAGGTTGCCCCGGGAGACCAGGAAGACCCGCAGGAGTTCATGGTCGGCATCATCGAGGGCGCCATAGGCGCACCGGTCAAACTGGCCCACCAACTCCGTGCCACAGTCGGGGCAGCCGAGTCGGGTGGTGATCAGATCCCCCGAACACACGGGACAGACGGTGGGCAGCCGATGCGTTGTCATTTCCCCTCCTCGCTGATGGCAATCTGGGCGCCGCCCATGACTACCTCCAGGTCCAAGCGCGCGGTGCCGTTGCCCACCACCAACTCGGTCAGAACCGCACCACCATCGCTCGGCCAGGAAATGCGCCCCAACTGGGCCTCACCGCGCACGGTCACATTCGCACGCGGGCTCAACCGCACCTGAAGCGACCCGGATTCAACGTGGACCTTGGAGCGCCCCACACTGATCGGCCCACTGACGGTGGTGGCACCTGCCTGCACCAGCGCGTCGGTGACCCGCCGCACCCCGGACAGTTGCGCACCGCCCGCGGTCACCCGGATCCTGCCCAGGAAAGGGACCGCATCGGTCGTGAGTGAGCCAGCAGTTACCTCAGCATCGACCTCAATCGCCGGGTTCACCCGGATCATCAGCCCCTTGGTCAAGGAGATACCGCGCAGATCTTCGAAGCTGCGTGGGGGCCGCAGCATGGAGATACCACCGAGGGACGGGGCCAGATCACCGTCAGAGGTGATCTCCAGCACATCCCCCTGACGACGCAACACATGCTCGCCATCCACGGCGACGGTGGCGACGGATACATCCCCCAGAATCCGCACTCGGCGCCCAATAGCGCGCACGCTCACCCGATTGGTGCCCTTGACTCCCGTGGGCCCCCTAGGTTCGGGCTCGGGTTCCGAGATGGGATCACCCCCCGCTGCCCGGCGGGCCGCATCAATCCGACGAGAGGCCTCCGCGGAATCAATCCGCCCAGCAGCCAGGTCTTCCAAGATTTCAGACAAATCAGGTTCGTTCATACGAGAATGCTAGGTGGATATTTACATTATTCAAAGTAGGGATGCCCCCTGACCACACCCCGAACCGCAGCTGCGCTCGGCCTGAACCTCACCCCCCGCAACCGGCAATCCACCCAGCTTCGTCCAGCATGACTAATCATTGATGTTCACTCTCGCACACTGTTCTGTTACAGTGAACACTGGCCGCCAGCCAACCCGCCTCACTGTCGACGCGGACGGAGGACCCCAGCGTGCGAGAAGCCAGGACAGCCGTGCCGTCAGAACCTGCGGCACTCGTAGCCAGCAGGATAGATGTCTCCCGGGGTCTGGTCACCATGCTGCTCGCATTGTCCGGCCTGGTCCTGCTCAGCATCGTCGTGGCACCGTCCAGTCTGAGTGTCGGCGTTCTCCTAGGCATGATCCCCTTCGCTGTGGTTTTGGCCATCGTGGGGCTGGGCCAGATGCTGGTGGTGCAACAGGCAGGAATCGACCTCTCGGTGCCGGGCGCGATCTCCCTCTCCGTGGTGATAATCACCCACATCCCCTATGGCGATTCCAGCAAGCTCGGCCCGGCGGTACTTCTGTGCGCGGCCGCAGCCATCCTGGCCGGCTTGGTTAACGGCGTTCTGGTGGACGTGCTGGGGATGAACTCAGTGATCACCACCTTGGGCGCAAACGCGCTGCTCTTCGGGATGATCATCGTCATCTCGGGCGGTGTGCCCCGGACGACAACGGCACTCTTGGCCGAGATCATGTCCGGCACTACCGCCGATATGCCCCACAGCGTGCTCGTGCTGGCGCTCACGCTCGCCGCAGTGGTCACTCTGGTAAAGAAGACACCCACCGGTCGTCGCTTTGAAGGGGTGGGTGCCAGTCCCGCGGCAGCGCACGCACTCGGTTTTCAGGTGCGCACCCACACCGTTGGCGCCTATGTCGGCGCCCAGCTTCTCTACGCTCTCGCTGGCATCACGCTGGGTGGCGTGGTCGCTCAACCCACGGCCTACCTGGGAAACAACTACCTGCTGCCCTCAGTGGCCGTGGTGGTGCTAGGCGGCACCTCACTTCTCGGAGGTCGCGGGTATCCGGGCGCCACCGTCGCCGCTGCGATCTTTCTGACCCAACTGGAGCAGTTTTCGCTAGCCCTCGGGGTGCCGTTCGCCGCTCGCACGCTCATGCAGGCGGTCGCTCTGGTGGTGGGTGTGGCGATCTACACAGTCAGGTGGGGTGCGGTGGGCCGTCGAATCCTGTCGCCCAACCACGCCGCCAAGCACCCCGGGCGCCCTTCAGACTCCGCTAGCACTCCGAACCCCACCCATGGAAGGTAAAGAAGATGGCCCCCAACAAGTCAGCGTTCGCCACCGTCGTCACGTCCAGCGCAATCGCCCTGGCGTTGACCGCATGCGCCAGCGGCACCCCAGAGCCAGCCACCGAGCCCGGCGCGAGCAGGGGTGCCGATGTTCCGGCCTGGTGCGGGCCAGACGAGGCTACGCTCACCTTCCTCGACGGCTTCGGTGGCAACGGCTGGCGGGCCATCTCTGCAGCGACCGGCGAGATGGAGGTCAAGCTCTGCCCGAGCGTGACCTCCTACGACTACATCGACGCCCAGGGGGACACCCAGAAGGCTATCTCCGACCTCAACGGAGCAGTCGCGACCGGGTCCACTGCCATCGTGGTGCAGCCGGACGCCGGAGAAGCACTGCTCCCATCGCTGCGGGCCGCCTACGAGGCTGGGGTGGTGACGGTGCCCTTCCGAGCCAACCCCGGTGGCGAAGCAGGGGTGGACTATGACCTCTGGGTCGGAGCCGACTTCGTCGAGGATGGCCGAACGTGGGGAACCTGGATCCAGGAGCAATTCCCAGAAGGCGCCAAGCTCCTCTTCCTATCTGGACCCGCTGGGGTCAGCCAAGGAATCGACGAGCAGGCAGGATTCACCGACGTATTGAGCGATCCCAAATACGAGTTCATCGGTGAACAGCCCTTCGAGGTCACGAACTGGGATCCAGCGAAAACGCAGCAGGTACTCACCGCGGCGGTCGCGAAGCACCCCCAGATCGATGTCATAGTCTCTGATTTCGGCCCATCCTTGGTGGGAGCGTTGCCGGAATTCGAGAAGAGCGGCCGCTCTATCCCGGCGCTCGCCACCTCCGACGGAAATGTCCTCGGCTGCTTCTGGGAGGAGCACCAGGAGTCCAGCCCAGACTTCAAGATGCTCACGATCGCCACCGGGACCGACAACATCCGACTGGCGATGCAGCATGCGATCGCGCGGGCCACCGGCGGTGAGATACCCACAGAAACCATGTATGCGGGGCGGATCTTCGAAGATTCCACTGCGGCAGATCTACCGGTGCAGTGCCATCCAGATCTGCCGGACGATGTCTACCTGTCCGCCGCTCTCAGCGGGGAAGAGCAAGCCGCACTCATCGGCCGGTAGCCCCGGGGCGAGGCGGGTGGCGCCCGCCTCGATCTCACTCATGACGGTATCCACAAGGAGTGATCGTGCTGGAGAACGGTTCCGATCTGCCCGACCCGATAATGTCCCTCGAGAACATGACCAAACGCTTCTCGGGAGTCCCGGCGCTGACGGAGGTGACCCTGAACGTCTATCCCGGGGAGGTTCATGCGCTCCTGGGCGAGAACGGCGCAGGCAAATCGACCTTGATGAACATCGCCAGCGGATCACTCGCTCCAGACAGCGGCTCGATCGTGGTCGACGGCCAGCATCATCCGGCGTTGACGCCGACCCAGGCGGCTCGGCTCGGCATCGCGATCGTGCATCAGCATCCGGCGGTCCTGCCCGATCTGACGGTTCTGGAGAACCTGCAGGTAAGCCTGCCGGCCACCGTCTTTGCCGGGCGGCCAGCCATCGAGGTCGCCACCGGATTGCTGAACCGGGTACGCCTGAGCACTCATCTCGCCGAGCGGGTCGAGAACCTGACGGTGGCTCAGCGGCATCTGCTCGAAATAGCCAAGGCGCTGGCGGTCCATCCCACAGTGCTCATTCTCGATGAGCCGACCGCACCCCTCGGGAGTGATGCCGTCGACATGCTGTTCGAGTTGGTCGCCGAGTGGACCGCACAGGGAACCGCGATCGTCTACATCACCCACCGGATGGCTGAGGTTCGGCACCTGGCTCAGCGGGTCACAGTTCTCCGTGACGGGCAGGTTGCGCGAGCCGATGCCCCTATCGGCGAGGTCACCGACGAGGACCTTCTCACCCTGATCGTCGGGCGCCGCCTGGCTTCCACCTTTCCAGCCAAGCACCCCAGAACCTCGGAGCGACCCATCCTCAGCGTCGAAAACCTCAGCGGCCTCGGGATCCATGATCTATCGTTCTCAGCTCACCCGGGCGAAATCGTCGGCATCGCTGGCGTGGTCGGCAATGGGCAGGAGGAGCTGATGCGCATCCTGGCAGGGCTGGCTCCCCACAGCGGTTCGGTCAGCATCCACGACCGCGCACACACCGCGAGGGAGCTTCGCCGGGCCGCAGGCTACATGCCCGCGGACCGGCATCGGGAAGGCCTGTTCATGCGGCTCAATCTCCGGGAGAACACCGCCATTGCTAGCCTGAACCGCTTCCTGCGCGGCCCGCTCCTCGACAACCGTCGCGAGGCTGGTCTGGTATCGGCGCAGCTAACCGAACTCGCAGTCAAGGCACCCTCCCTCGACGCCGAGGTAGCGGCCTTGTCAGGCGGGAATCAGCAGAAGGTCGTCATGGCACGCACCGTCCTGGCGGAGCCGCAGCTGGTGCTCGCCCATGAGCCCACCCAAGGCGTGGATGTCGGCGCACGCGCCGAGCTGTACCGCATTCTGCGGGGGGTCGCCGATCAGGGCGTGCCCGTGATCGTGGCCTCCTCAGACGCCAAAGAACTGGAGGGATTGTGTGATCGCGTGATAGTCCTCTCCCGTGGTCAAGCCGTCGCACACCTCACCGGGGATGACGTCGCCGAAGAACGGATGGTGCACACTGCGGTCACCTCTACCAGCCAGAGCATCCCCGCAGTCGCGGGAACAGCAGCGTCCACGCCCTGGTCACGCTTCCTGCAGGGAGACTATGCCCCGGCGCTTTTCGTCAGCCTGATAATCGTGGCCCTGGCCGGCTACATCCTCAGCCAAAACGACAGGTACCTCAACTCGTTCAATGTCGCCTCGATCCTGACCCTGACCACCGCCCTCGGATTCGTGGCCCTGGGGCAGACGTTCGCACTCCTGCTCGGTGGGATCGATGTCTCCGTGGGACCCCTGGTGGGCCTCCTGGTGGTGCTCGCATCCTTTCAGTTTTCCGACGGTTCCCTGCTCGGAGCCATGCTGCTGGGCCTGGCGGCGATGCTCGCGGTCGCGGTGCTGACCGGTCTGCTCAATGGCCTGCTGATCAGATATCTTCGGTTCACCGCGATCGCAGCGACCCTGGCCACCTACTTCGCGCTGCAGGGCCTCAGCTACATCTTGCGCCCGACCCCGGGTGGCAGCATTGACCGTGTCGTGGCCGACGTTATCCAGGTGAGACTGTTCGGCGCGATCCCGGTGGCGTTTCTGGTGCTCGTCGGGTTCGGTATCGGCCTTGAGGTGGCATTGCGCCGGACCCGCTGGGGTTGGATGATTCGCGCTGTGGGATCCGATGAAGCGCATGCGCAGCGGATCGGGGTACCGATAAACCGCACGGTCATCGTTGCATTCATGGGGTCGTCGACACTCACCTTCTTTGGAGCAATCATGTTGATGGCCCAGCTCGGTGTGGGCGACGCCGCCCAAGGCGTGAACTACACCCTGACAAGTATCACTGCAGTCGTCCTCGGCGGCACCAGCCTGTTCGGTGGCCGGGGGACCTTCATTGGCAGCACCCTGGGCGCCCTGCTACTCGTCCAGGTACTCAACGCCATGTTCTTTCTCAAGCTAGATCAAGCGTGGCAGTACTTCATGCAGGGGCTCATGATCTTGGTGGCGGCCATCATCTACTCAGTCGTGCGGACACGCGTCAAGCAGTGGACCAGTTCCCGGGCGGGGCATCGCGAGATGGACGCCACCGTGCCGCCAGGATAGCTACGCCTCACCCGTCGGCTGACTGCCCCGGAGACTCCTCCTCAGGTGTGCCCGCTCCGCTCTCCGGCGAGGCCTCATCGGCCGGTGCTTCCACAGGACGCCGCAGTGCCCGGACGAAGGCGACCCCGAACGCCAACACCGGGATGGCCAGCAGGGCACCCAGGATGCCGCTGATGATCCCACCGGCGGTAATTCCCAGCAGGATCGCCAGCGGATGAATATCGACGGCCTTGCCCATCACCAGCGGTTGCAGGAAGTGGCTCTCGATCATCATCACCGCAATGGTGCCGACCAGCATGATCACCGCCGCCACCCAGCCTTGCGAGATCAGCGCGAGCGACACCGCCACCGTCCCAGCGATGATCGCACCGACGATGGGGATGAGGCAGACTATCCAGGTCAGCGCGAACAGCGCCATGCCCAGCGGAACCCCTAGCAAGGTAGCGATTCCAGCCACGCCGATGGCATCGATACCCGCGACCACGACCGCGGCCCGCATATAGGCCACCAGGGAATCCCAGCCGCGCTGAGAGGCTTGGTCAGCCCGCTGCTGGTATCGCTGCGGGATCAGCACCTGGAGCCCGCCGGCGAAGATCTGACGACCTTGTGCAGCAAAGAAGAAGGCCGCGAACAGCGCGATCCCCAGCCCGGCGAAGAAGTGTCCGAAAGCGGTCCCGACCGAGGCCGCCGCCCCGGCCAGGGCCGTCGCCTGCGATTCGACCCAGTTCAGCCCCGTAGCCACCCACTCATCCAGCTGCGCCTGATCTATCCCCAGTGGCAGGGTGGCGAACCAATCAACCAGCGCCCGGAAGCCGGCGCTGAACTGAGTCACCAGGGCGGGCCACTGACTGGCTACCTGGGTCCCCACCAGCGTGAGCAGCACCGCCACTATCAAGAACATGACCACCAGGCTCGCCCCCGCTGAGGCGAAGGCGTTCCACCGCCAGCGGTTTATCATCCGCTGGGTCAGCGGGTACAGCATCGCGGTAATCAAGAGCGCGACACCGACCGGGACCGTGACTTGGGAGAAATAAGACAAGGCGGCGAAGGCCCCCACCACGAAACCCGCCAGCAGCAACAGGCGCCAGGCGAAGCCGGCGGCGATGGTCAGTCCGCCTGGGATGTAGGGCTCCAGGGGAACCGTAGCCCCGGCACCACCGTCACCGAGAAGATCCGACCCAGGCGAGCCCTCACCTACGGCCGACTGCACTTCGGAAGCAGAGTGTGTGTTGTCTACCACGGGTGCTCCTGTCTGGTGGCGCGTTCCTGCCTAGCCCTATTGCGAGTACGTACTCAGCCTATTCCACCGCACCAGCCGGCCCCGAAACCTTGGTCATACCTTCAGGCCCGCGCACCCAAGGATGCGCTGATTCAATGCTGTCCTGGCGAGGACGTGCCGGGAGGGATGAACCGCGAAGATCCGACTCCTTCTGGACCTTCTCGGCAAGAATATCCGGCCGGGCTCCTAACCACCCACTAACCTGACCGAATGCCCGCACAACCGCTCTCCGCTCTCATAGCCGCCGACTGGGCGGACGCCCTCACCCCGGTTGCGGACCAGATCGCCCGGATGGGGGATTTCCTGCGCGCAGAGAATGCCGCCGGGCGGGGCTACCTTCCCGCCGGGGACCACGTACTCCGGGCCTTTGGCCGTCCGCTGGCCGAGGTGCGGGTGCTGATTGTCGGCCAGGATCCATATCCCACCCCAGGCCACCCAGTCGGGCTGTCCTTTTCAGTGGCGCCCGATGTGCGGCCGATCCCCCGCTCCCTGCAGAACATCTACGCCGAACTGGAGACCGACCTCGGTATTGAGCAGGCACCCCACGGTGACCTGTCCACCTGGTTCGACCAGGGGGTGCTCTTGCTCAACCGGGTTCTCACGGTCCGTCCCGGAGCTTCCGCCGCACACCGGGGAAAGGGCTGGGAAGAGGTCACCGACGTGGCCATCGACGCACTCGTCGCCCGCGGGGGGCCGCTGGTGGCGATCCTCTGGGGCCGCGACGCCCGCTCCCTGGTCCCGCGGCTTGGGCGGGTACCGGCGATAGAATCGGCCCATCCCTCACCGATGTCGGCCCGGAGTGGCTTCTTCGGGTCCCGGCCCTTCAGCCGAGCGAACCAGGCGCTGATCGACCAAGGGGCCCAACCCATCGATTGGGCGCTCCCGCGCTGAAATCCACCCGGAGCCCCCGATCGGCACCAGCGTCTCGGCCCCGCTGATTGGCCTGCTGACACTGCCCCCGGTCTCGGTACACTAGTAGCGTGTCGCAGCTGATCTTTGTATTCGCGACCCCAGGTGAGCCCTGGGCTACGCCGTGGATCCTCACCGATACCCCGGCATCGATTCCGGATCCCCGCCTTGCCCAGAACCCACCTGACGCCGCTCGGTACCACACATCTCAGCTGCGACAAGCTACTAGTTGACATATACAACGTCCGCGGTGTGGTGTCGGCACCCATCGCAATCCAGAAGGGACCACATGGACGTCTCCCCCACGATTTGGGCCATGACCATCGCCCTCATCATCGGGCTACTGCTCTTCGATTTCATCTTTCACGTCCGCAAGGCGCACACGCCGACTATCCGAGAAGCCGCCACCTGGACCAGCATCTATGTCAGCATCGCGGTTCTGTTCGGGATCTGGATTTGGCTCTCGATGAACCCGACCTACGCCATCGAGTACTACGCCGGCTACATCACCGAGCTCAGCCTGAGCGTGGACAACCTGTTCGTCTTCCTGATCATCATGGGCTCATTCAAGGTGCCGCGTGCCGATCAGCAGAAGGTGCTCATGTTCGGCATCGTGGTCTCGCTCATCTTCCGCACCGGATTCATCTTCCTGGGCGCCACCTTGATCAATAGCTTCGCCTGGGTGTTCTACATCTTCGGCCTCATCCTGCTGATCACGGCCGGAAATCTGCTCAAGCCAGAAGCTGACGAGGACGACGAGAACGCCAGCGAAGCGAACAACTTCATCATCAGAATCGCAAAGCGATTCATGCACACCACCGACTACTATGACGGCGACAAGCTGTTCACCATGGTCGATGGCAAGAAGGCGATGACGCCGATGCTGCTGGTGATGATCGCCATCGGTGGCACCGACGTGATGTTTGCCCTCGACTCGATCCCCGCAATCTTCGGGTTGACCCAGCACACCTACATTGTGTTCACTGCCGTGGCCTTCTCCCTGCTCGGGCTGCGCCAGCTGTACTTCCTGATAGACGGCCTGCTCGACCGCTTGGTCTACCTCAAGTACGGGCTGGCGATAATCCTGGCGTTCATCGGGGTCAAGCTGATCCTGCACGCGCTCCACGAGAACACCGTCCCGTTCATAAACAACGGTGAGCACGTGCCAGTGATCGAGGTGACCACCGAACTCTCCCTCGGCGTGATCATCTGCACCCTGGTGGTGGTGGTGATCATGTCGCTCCTGTCGCCCAAGGGCCGGGCACTCACCGTCATCAAGAACTCCCGCCGGCATGTCAAGCAGTATCTCGACACCGACTTCGAGGCCGACCCGAAGTTGCGTGAGAAGAACTATCTGAATCTCCTCGCCGAGGAGCAGGAACTGCTGAGTATGCCAGAGAAGGGCAAGGAACTGATCCACGATGAGCAAGGGCTGCTCGACCTGCTGGACGAAGCCCATGAGCAGCATGCGGCCTATGTGACTGCGCATCCGGAGCAGTTTCCCGACGGGGACCCGTCGCGGGATCGGCCCCGCCTCGATACCGCCAGCTACCGTCGCGCACAGAGCAACGCCGAGGATCAGCACACCGAGTAGCTGCGAAAGGCGTCGTCATGGGCCTGGAAGACTATCTGGGGATCACTGGTACCGGCGCGCTGGCCGTGGTCCTCAGCGCCCTGATCCTCTACACGGTCTTGGGCATCGTGGTCCGGTTCTGGGGTGCTCGGCTCCTGGGTGGTCGCTCGGCACTGGCCTTGGTGATCGCCACCGGCTTGGGCGCGATCACGGCCCGGGCCACGCTCGGCCATGCTCCGACGCTCATGGGCGGCTTGATAGCCATCGGCACCCTGGGCCTGCTGGAGGTGACCATGGGCGTGCTCCGCCGGGGCCTGTTCCCGCGGAAACGGGGCGAGGTGGTCATGGTAGGCGCCGAGATCAATGCCGGCGCACTCCATCGGCACGGCATCGGCATCGCTGCGATGTGGGAAAGCCTGCGGCACCGCGGGATTCACGGCACTGAGGAGATCGGCGTGGTGATCCTGGAGGTCAACGGCAGCTTCTCCCATCTGAGCCCGGGCACCCCTATCGATCCCCGGATCCTCACCAGCGTCAAAGGTGTGGACCGCATTCCCGCAGACTGGATCCGGGACGAACCATCACGCTAGTAGCCTTTGGCTACTAGCCGGTGCCGCCGGCGAGCGTCCGCTCCACCCGGTCAAGCCCCTGGCGCACGTCGGCCACCAGATCATCGGCAGCCTCAATCCCCACGCTGAACCGCACCAGTCCGGGCGTGAGCCCGGCTGCCTGCTGCACCTCGGGCGGCATCGCCGCATGGGTCATCGAGGCCGGATGACATACCAGCGACTCCACTCCGCCCAGTGATTCGGCCAGGCTCACGGTCTCCAGACCATCCAACATCGCCGCCACTCCGGCCTCTCCGCCAGCCACCTCGACCGCGACGATCGCACCGAAGCCAGCCATCTGTCGCCGGGCCAGCTCGTGGCCGGGATGCTCGGACAGCCCCGGGTAGTGCACTCGCTGGACGGCCGGGTGCGCACCGACGGCCTCGACGAGGGCAGCGGCATTCTCCAGGTGCTGCCGCATCCGGATGTGCAGCGTACGCAGGCCGCGCAGGGTCAGGTAAGAGTCGAAGGCCCCCCCGGTGAAGCCGGCCGTATTGCCCCACCAGCACAGCTTCTCGGCCAGATCGGGATCGGCGGCAACGGCAACGCCCCCCACCACGTCGGAGTGCCCATTGAGATACTTCGTGGTCGACTGCACCGCCACGTCAGCGCCCAACGTGAGCGGGCGCTGCAACGCCGGAGAACAGAAAGTGTTGTCGACGGCAACCAGCGCACCCAGCTCATGGGCCACGGCACTGACCGCCTCGATGTCGGTGATCCCCAGCAACGGATTGGAGGGGCTTTCCACCCAGACCAGCGCCGGATTCAGATCCCGGAGCTGCTCATCAACGTCGGGGGCGGTCAGATCCCGGAGTTCTAGCTGGATCGTACCCCGGGTGGCCAGCGCGTCCAGCAGCCGCCAGGTGCCGCCATAGGCATCGTGGGGAGCCACCACCAGTCCGCCCTCGGGCACGGTCGCCAGCAAGGTGGTGGTAATCGCGGCCATACCACTACCGGTCACCACCGCCCCGGCACCGCCATCGAGTTCGGCCAGGGCCTCGGCGAGGATGCTCCGGGTGGGATTGCCCGAGCGGCTGTAGTCGTACTCGGCCGACGCGCCTAGGCCCGTGAAGGTGTAGTTGGTCGATAGATATATCGGTGGCACCACGGCCCGGTGCGCTGCATCGGTATCGATCCCCGCGCGTACCGCGGCGGTCACCTCACTACGTCCCACGTGTCCTCCTGAAGTCGACGGGGCTATCCTTCCACGTCCGTGGAGGGCGGTAGCCGCTCTCACCGATCTCAGCCGGGCCACGTGGCTGCGTCGCTGGCTACCCTCCGGCCAACGGGGCGGAGCGGATCCGGGCCGCTGGACGCCGTGGCAGCAGTGGTGCCCAGGCTGGGTCCTGATCGCCGAAAGCCCACGGAGTCGGCATGGCCCGGGCACTCACCCAGAAGTAGGCCGGCGACCGCTGCCGTAGCGTAGCCAGCACCTCGGTGAACTGAGCGATGGGTGCCGAGTGGATCAGATGCACCTCGTTGCCGGCCCGGATCTTCGGGTCCGCCTGCCGATATCGCTCCCACGTGTCTTCGAAAACCACCACCAGATCGCAGGCAGCCAGCTGCTCTGGATGCGCCGCACACCCTGGATTCGTGATCACCCACCGGCAGCCATCCGCACGGAGTGCAGCGACCACCTCGAGGGACCAATGGCCCAGGGCAGGATCCGGGGGTACCCGATCCAAGAAAACCGTCGTCACTCCGTAGCGCCAGCGCCAAGCAGCCGCCTCACGTCGGATCCGCTCGGCCGACCGGCCGCCATAGGCAACATCCACATACCCAGCCAGCGGGGTTCGGGCCCCAGCCAAAGCCTCGCGGTAGTCCGGATCGAGCCCCGCCCCGGGGCCATCGTTTACGTTGACGATGGCCAGATCGATCCCCGCCGTACCGGCGTTCAGGCGCGCCCACCGCTCGGGTGCCTCCACCGGATGAACATAGTAGGGAACCAGCGTACGCATCTCCGCCTCACCACGCATCCGGGTGCGAGAATTGCCGGGCTGCCAAGGCCGAAATCGGCACCAGCGTGCACAACGCGAAAATCAGGAAGACCGGTCCGGGCTGCAGATCGTAGCGGCCCACCAGCCAGATCAGGGTGGACACCACCCAAGAGAAGATCACCGCGAGGCCAGCTGCAGCCCGCGCTTCCCCCAAGCGAAGCAGCAGGGAACCGCCCGCTGCAAAGGTGCTGATCGATAGGGCCAAGGCAATCGCGGTGAGACCGGGCCCGGTGTGCAGGTACCAGGCCACCACCTCGACGGTGATAAGCCCGCTCAAGGTTGCCGAGACACACACCGCGACTCCCAGCGCGGCAGTACGCCGCCGCAACGCTGACCACGCGCACGAGGTGCGAGCCACGGCGTGCACCCGTGCGGTAGCTATCTGCAGCAGCGGCTCCGACAGCGCCGAGGCGAGCATGGCCGCCAAGGCCACCGTCAGAAACTGATCGCCCAGGAGGTTCAACACGAACGCCAGCATGACGACCGGAGCCGCCACTTGGATGACCGCGAACGCCAGGGTCCGACGCCACCCACGCCGCCCGGCCACCACCGAGCGCCGCATGCGGCGCCCCAACGTCACCACTGTCAGACCCCACAGCAGGCACAACATGAGCTCTGCTGGGACCGGCCGGATCTCCGACGGCAACAACCAGCCCAGTGAGCCGATCAGGGCCGCGAACACCATCACCATGACAGCTCGCCGGAGACCCCAGATCACCATCAGGGGTGCAGCCGTCACCCCCCACGCCACCCAGAGCGTCAGGTCGAGGTGGCCGCGGAGGCCAAAGACAACCCCCGCGATCACCGGGTAGGCCACCGCGAAGATCAGCGCCAGCCGGTTGCCCCACCCAGGATCGCGTGCCCCCAGACCCCACCACAGGACCGCGCTACTGGTCTGGGCCGCCAACCAGCCCGCAGCTCCTGCCCCGAACACCGCGAGCGGGGCTTCATCGCCATGGATCACCAGCAGGCACAGCATCAGGCCGGCAAACAGGATCAGCCCGCGAGCAAGCCCGCGCAGAATCTCGGGGGTCATCGGCTTGAACGTCCGCTTGACCGCCAGCTGCGCCGGGACGAGTGTGCGGGCATAGGCGAAGGTCGAGTCGTATCCCAATCGGTTCGTCACCGCCTGGCCTAGCCCGTTGCTTTCCAGCCGGGCAGCAGCATGGTAGTGATCCACCGCTCCGCTGATAACCTCGCTGGCGCGTTGGGAAACCTCACCCTCATCTATCCGGCTCATGGTCGTGCCTCAGCAAACGAGCCCGCAACCTGGGCACCGGAGCGGGCATCCTCCGCGAGCCAGGTTTCCCCATGGAGGTCGCGGTAAACGCTCCGATAGGCATCGGCGAACTGCGCACTGGTGAACCGCTCCAGAGCTCGGGCCCGGGCACGCGCACCCATCTCCCGTCGCCGGTCATCGTCCA
This sequence comes from Propioniciclava sp., assembly GCA_047973325.1. GTDB lineage: Bacteria > Actinomycetota > Actinomycetes > Propionibacteriales > Propionibacteriaceae > Propioniciclava. The sequence goes on from JBKEBU010000144.1 coordinate 40,604, forward strand.
GCAAGAGCGCGGTCAACGCGTCCGCGAACGCCTCACTATCCATGGGCGGAACCACCAGCCCCGCCGCACCATCCCGGCCGGTGCACTCAGCCACCCCACCGACATCGGTATTGACGGTAGCCCGGCCACACATCATCGCCTCGATAACAGTGAACGGCAGCCCTTCTGACTTACTAGACAGTGCCACCACCTGCCCAGACCGAAAGGCTGTGACCGGCGAAGCACACGGGCCTTCGAAGGACACCACGTCGGTCAGATCCAGTTCGACTATCAGAGATTCCAGCCGGGAGCGATACTCCTGGTCCTCGTCGCTGGTTGGCCCGAAAAGACGGAGCTTGACTTCCGGGATTCGCTCACGCACGAGACCCACCGCCCGAATCATGGTCTCCAGATCTTTCAGGGGGTTGATCCGCCCCACGAAAGCAATCGTCGGCCGCTCGGGGTCGGTGGTGATTGGCGGAAACCTATCCGCGACGACCCCATTGGGGATCACCTGAACGGCAGCTGGGCAGGCACCTAGTTCCAGCGCCCACCGGGCGTTGAACTCGCTGACCGGGGCTTGCCGCTGGGCGCGCCGGTATCCGAGCTGGCACAGCACCCGACTGAACTGCATCAGGATGTGGCGCACCGGCCAGGTGAAGTCCGAATCATCCAGGGCTAGGTAGCGCTCCCGGAGATAGACCCCATGCTCGGTCAGCAGGATAGGAGCTCCAGAGTTCCACTGCTGCGCCAAGGCAACCAGCATCGCGTTGCCGTTTGCGGTGGTGTGGATCAGGTCAGCTTGCGGATAGGGCCGGTCAAGCAGGGCCAGCGAACGATCGACGAAGCGAGCAATGATGGCCGCTTCCCCCCCGCTGAGGGGTGGCAGCCCCCCGCGCTGGTGGCGCTGGATCGTCCAGGATCGCAGGATCGCCTCGGTCGATCCTGCTTGTTGGAGGAACCATCGCAACGGACGCGGCCAGGGGCCGGTGAGTTGTTTCAACGCCTCCTCGAAGGCGTCCAGGTCGGGATCACGCTGGAGCGCCAGCTCCCAGATCTCGCCCAACAACCCGCGCAGCCTGTCCAGTGAGTGCCGCGCAAGCAGCGATCGAATCCCGATCCTCTCCGGTGGTGGATCCCAGATCGGCACCAGGGTGACCCCGGAGACGTTCGGTGCCACCGTCCACCCTGGCTGCGGTGCCTGCCCGACTATCGTGACCACCTCGAACTCAACCTCGGCGAGTTCACGGATCAGCAGGTCGGCCCAAGTACTCACCCCTCCCGGGGCAACCGGGTAGGTACCCTCACCCACCAATGCAACCCGCATCTGGATCAGATCCCTCGGGGAACAGCCGACAGCTGTCCATGCTCACCGGTGATCAGCATCCAGGAACCGCACGGGCCTGCATCCACGACAGCGGAGTGGAGTGCGCCCAGACGTCCGCCCCCCGCCAGCGCACCTGCGCGCACTCCACCCCGGTCTTTCTGCCGTCCCCGCACGGCACATCCATGTTGGTGCTCCATTGCCATAGCCTCCTCGCATCGTTGCGGCCCCCCCAGGCTCGCCTCCAGTCATAACAGTGTCAGCTAGTGCTAGCTAACGCCGTTGGGAACATTAGAACCAGAAATCCCCTAGCCACAAGGGGTACTTCACAATTTAAGTGATCACTTCCGCGATTCGCACCATCTGCAACGGTGCGCCATCGATTGCCCTGGCCGCAATCCTGAGCGTCCGGCGCGAGGGATATTCCCTCAGCATCGAGCACCCGGCTGGCAGCGGCTGGCTCGGGTATGCATCTCACGCAGGGTCCTGGCATGCTCGCAGACCCTGGAGTACCGTCGACGCATGAAACTCGCAGATGTGATCCGCTCCAAGGGGCATGACGTCGTCACCATCTCCCCCGACGCAACGGTCGCAGCGCTGGTCTCCCTGATGAGCAGCAACGGCATCGGTGCGGTCGTAGTGTCCACTGACGGACACCACATCGACGGCATCGTCAGTGAACGCGACATCGTGCGCGGCCTCGCCGAGCAGGGGGCCGCCGTCGCCGAGGCGACGGTGAGGTCGCTGATGACCGACGACGTCGTCACTGGCAGCCCGGAGGATGAGATCGAAGCCACCGCAGCCACCATGACCGCGCGGAGAGTCCGCCACATCCCGGTGACAGTGGCGGGCGAACTCGACGCCATCATCTCCATCGGCGACGTCGTCAAGTTCCGCATCGACCAGCTCACCGACGAACGAAATCATCTGCTGGGCTACCTCCATACCTGAGATGGATCAAGATCTCACCCGCACCACTATCTGGGTCGACGGGGTGGTCCAAGGCGTCGGGTTTCGCTGGTGGGTGCAACGTCGCGCCCGAGAACTCGGCCTGGCCGGGGCTGCGGAGAATCTCATCGATGGTCGGGTCCAGGTGGATGCCCAAGGCCCCGCAGATCAGGTAGCCACCCTGGTGGCTGATCTCACCAGCAAACCCGCTCGGATCCGTCGCCCTGGGCACGTCACCGAATACCTGGTCGAGCACCGGGCCGTCGACCCACGACTTCACAGCTTCGATGTCCGGTGACCTTCACAGGAAAAGCACAGCTTGATCCTAGGATCGCCACTGAGGGGGTCTGCCAGACTCTCCTCATGAGCACGACCGAACGCGAAGAGTTGACCCGGCCTGACGGGACTCCGTTGCGCGTCCTCACCGTCGATGACGAATCCAGTCTCACCGAGTTGCTGTCCATGGCGATGCGCTATGAGGGCTGGGATGTGACCACGGCTGGTACCGGCTTGACTGCGGTTCAGGCTGCCCGCGAAGTGCGGCCGGATGCCATCGTGCTGGACATGATGCTGCCCGACTTCGATGGTTTGGAGGTGATGCGTCGTATCCGGACCGAGCAGCCCGGCGTTCCGGTGATCTTCCTCACGGCCAAGGATGCTGTCGACGATAGAATCCGCGGCCTCACCGCTGGCGGTGACGACTACGTGACCAAGCCATTCAGCCTGGAGGAGCTCGTGGCCCGGCTGAGGGGTCTGTTGCGTCGTACCGGGGCCACCACCAGCCAACCAGAAAGCCAGCTCGTGGTGGGTGATCTCAGCCTGGACGAAGACAGCCACGAGGTCACCCGTGGCGGTCAGCAGATTTCGTTGACTGCAACCGAGTTCGAACTCCTGCGCTATCTCATGCGGAATCCGCGCCGTGTGCTCAGCAAGGCACAAATATTGGATCGGGTCTGGAACTACGACTTCGGCGGGCAAGCCAACGTCGTGGAACTTTACATAAGCTACCTGCGCAAGAAGGTCGATGTCGGCCGGGCACCCATGATCCATACGCTGCGGGGCGCTGGCTACGTCCTCAAGCCGGCCGAGGGATGACCCAGCCGACACAACCGCCTCAGGGCCGAGGCACCCTGAGTTGGCAACTGAGGCTGCGTACCACCGCCCTGGTCGCCGTGATCGCGGTGTTCTTGTCCGGGCTCACTGCGGTTGCCATGTATGCCATTCTCGAGCGCCAACTCGACGAGCAACTCCTCAGCACCGCCGCCCGGATCCAAGACCCTAAGTCCCCCGACTATGGCCGGATTCCCTCCCGAGCCGGTAGTTTCGGTCAGGCACAAGGGTTGCTTTACTACGTGGAGGGGCAGGTCGCCTTCGTGCAACTGGGCCACGCCCGCCTGGGGCTCTCGGATGCGGCCCTGACCGAACTCGCTACGCTCGCCCCCGCACCGGAGCCGGTGACGATTCGCCTCGACGGATTCGGCCGCTACCGGGTCCTCACCCGAGCCTGGCAAGGCACCATCTTCGCGGTGGGGCAGCCCACGGCTCCGATCACCTCGTCGATGACCACGCTCTTGTTGATGGCGGCCCTCTTCACCTCCCTGGCGATCCTGCTAGCCTATCTGGCCGTGCGGCAGGTGGTCGACCGGAGCCTACGCCCACTCACCCGGCTCACCAGGACGGCCCACCAGGTTAGTTCTCTCGAATTGGACACCGGAGAGGTCGCGGTCCCCGTACGTGTGCCCGAAGCTGACACCGATGCCCGGAGCGAGGTGGGCCAGGTGGGCCAGGCCTTCAACCATATGCTCGACAACGTCGAAGGGGCCCTGCGGGCGCGACAGCGCAGCGAAACCAAGGTGCGTCAGTTCGTGGCCGATGCCAGCCATGAACTTCGCAATCCACTCGCCGCGATCCGCGGCTATGCCGAGCTGACCCGGCGCAATCGCGCCGATCTTCCCGACGAGACCCAACATGCGCTCGCTCGGATCGACTCTGAATCCGCCCGGATGACCCATTTGGTCGAGGACCTGCTCCTCCTCGCCCGGCTTGACTCGCAGCCAGATCTGGATCGGGCCGAGGTGGATCTCAACGACCTGGTGGCGAACGCCGTGTCTGACGCTCAGGCCGCCGGGCCGACGCATACCTGGGTGGTTCATCTCCCCCAGACGCCTACCCCGGTGCGCGTGGACCGCCACCGGATCCACCAGGTGGTCGCCAACCTACTAGCCAACGCCCGCACCCACACCCCACCCGGAACCCGGGTAAGCACCGCGGTGATCCTGTCCAGTAGCTCAGCGGCAATAGTCATCGAGGATGATGGCCCCGGCATTCCGGAATCTATCCGCCCGACCCTCTTTGAGCGTTTCACCAGGGCTGATACCGCACGTGCCCGGGCCACTACCGGAACTTCAAGCACCGGACTGGGCCTGGCCATCGTCGCAGCCGTCGTCGGTGCCCACGGCGGAACTGTGGCTGCTGGCAGCAGCTCGGCTGGCGGGGCCAGCTTCACCATCACTCTCCCCCGGTAGCTCTCGCCGGGAGCTGCACCAGGGGCCGATGGTTACCGGCGCCGAGGTGCAAAAAGTACGTCAGACCCGTAGCGTGGCAGTTGTGATCGTGACGTTCACCGCCAATCCGAGCCTGGACCGCACCTCTCTGCTGGCCGGCCCGCTTGATCCGGTCGGCGTGAATCAGGTGATCGCCTCAACTATCTTTCCTGGTGGACGCGGTTTCCATGTGAGCGCCGCCCTGGCCGCCGCCGACCGGTCGACGTTGGCTGTCATGCCGGCGATGAAGGGCGGCCCGTTGGATGAGAGGCTCCGGCGCTCCGGCGTGCCCCACCAGATAATTCCGGTCCCCCGGCATGCGCGGACCAACATAACCGTCACCCACAACGGAGTAGCGACGGTTTTCAGCGAACCCGGCATCGCCCTCGAGCCGGAAACCGTAACCGCGATGGTCAGTAGCATGATGGCGCACTCACCGGGGGCATCCTGGGTGGTTCTGTGCGGCTCATTGCCGCCTGGAGCCCCGCTGGATCTCTACCAGCGGCTGTGCCAGATCGCACACGCAGTGGGCGCAAAGGTGGCCGTGCACACCGCCGGTCCTGCCTTGACCGCGACGGCGAATGCGACCGGCGATTGCACCCCGGATGTCTTGGCACTGAACACCCGCCAGCTGGGGCACTTCATCGATCAGGACCTGACCACGCTCCCCGCCGACGACCTCCTCCCCGCAGCACAGGCAGCATTGCGCTCCCTCAGTGACGCTCCGGTACCGCGGATCCTGCTCACCCTCGGAGCGGCGGGCGGCATCCTCGCTGGGCCCGAGGGTGCCTGGCACTCCCGATCAGAGGAGATTCCCGTGGTCACCGCCACCGGCCGTGGAGCCACCGCCTTGGCCGGATATCTGATGGCACGCGACGATGGCGCCGAAGACCCAGAAGCCCTGACCCAGGCCATGGCCTATGGGACGGCGCGAACCACCATGGATGGCGCCGTCACCCCGACCCCGGCCGACGCCGACGGCATGGGCGTGCGCACATCCCCGATAGACCTTGCTTAAGCGCTGATTTGTCAGGCACGCGGGGTCTGCCGCAGCACTCGTAGGGCAGCGCGCATTCCCTGGGCGAACCATTCCGGTGTCAGCCCCGGCCAGCCGCCGAGCGGGATCAATCGCTGGGTGGCCACGGCCTGGGTCTCGGTGAACCGGAGCAACCCTTCGGGGCCCTGCCGGCGGCCAATCCCCGAAACCCCCATGCCTCCCATGGGCGCAGCCAAGGATCCGAAAGTGGCCGCGATCGCCTCATTGACGTTGACGGTTCCACAGCGGAGACGCCGCGCGATAGTCCGGCCATGGGCCGGGCTCCGCGACCACACCGACGCATGCAACCCCTCGGGGAGAGCGTTGGCCAGGGTCACCGCCTCCTCATCAGAGTCGACCGGGTACAGCGCAACCACCGGACCAAAGGTCTCAGCGGCGTAGCAGGCCATGGTCGGCGTCACCCCGGACAGCACCGTGGGTTCATAGGCGAACGGCGCCAGATCGGGGCGCGCCCGACCACCAGCGAGCACCGTCACCCCCTGGGCCTGAGCATCGGCCACGTGAGCGGTCACCTTCTCCAGTTGCGCGGCCGAGGTGAGCGTGCCCACCTCGGCAGACCAACCCAGCCCTACTGACAGATCGAGCCGGCCCACCCGCTCCACCAGAGCAGCGGTGAACTCTGCGGCGACCTTACGGTGCACATAGATACGCTCAAAGGCGACACAGAGCTGGCCCGCATTGGCGAAACAACCCCGGATCGCACCCTCGACAGCCCGAGGGATATCGGCATCTGCGAGGACCAGCATCGGATTCTTCCCGCCGAGTTCGAGGGACACCCCCACCAATCGCCCGGCCGCCAGTCCGGCTACCGTCCGGCCGGTCGCTGTCGAACCTGTGAAGCACAGGTGGTCGGCCCGGTCGACGATCCCGGTCCCGATGGTCGCGCCGGGGCCAGCAACGACCTGCCACAAGTCCGCGTCGAAGCCGGCTGCCTGGAAGAGCTCCCGGCCAGCCAGGGCCGTGAGCATGGTCTGGGCATCCGGCTTGACCACCACCGCATTCCCAGCCGCGAGAGCCGCCAGGCCATCCGACCACGCCATGGTCAACGGGTAGTTCCACGGCGAGATCACCCCGACCACGCCCTTGGGGATGTGGTTCACCTCCAGCCAGGTGGCCATCGGAATCGCCCCGGGGCGGCGCTCTCGGCGCAGGTGACGAGCCGCCGCCCGGCCCAGATAGCGGGCCGTGAGCGCGGTATGGAGGAGTTCCTCGTGGGCATCACGCCGGGCCTTGCCGGTCTCAAGAATTATGAGATCGCACAGAGAGTCATGGTGATCCAGCAGCAGGTCATGCAGGGCCAGGAAGTACCGGGCCCGCTGTCGCGGTGGCGTCCCCGCCCATCGTGGCCACGCAGCGCGGGCGCGCTCGAAGGCCAGATCGAGGTCGGCAACCGAGCTCTGGGGCACAGCCGCCAGCTCTCGGCCATCGAGCGGTGAGTAGCTGGCCGCAGTCTCGCCGGTGCTACTGACCACCTGGGACAACCACGCCGCGTACCGCTCCGCGATACGGTGCTTGCTGTCGGCCTCAGCCATGGCGTCATCCTACGGGCTACAGGGGTATCGGTGAGGAGCAACGGGGCAGCGCAGGGCTCACCTGGGGTCGCCAAATACAGGGGCGCGAATACAAGAATGGCTGCGACAGGCTATTAGGCTGAGGTCCTGACCACCCGAAAGGACTCATGACGATGATGACGCGGACCGAACTCGCCCGCATGGTGGACCACACCCTGCTGGCCACCACCGCTACCACCGCCGACGTGGCCGCACTGGTCAGCGAGGCTCGCGATCTAGCAACCTATGCCATCTGCGTCTCCCCGTCGATGCTGCCGTTGCCGGTTCCTTCCGGGGAGGTGAAGGTGGGTACCGTCTGTGGTTTCCCCTCCGGCAAGCACACGGCTGCGGTCAAGGCGGCGGAGGCGGCCGAGGCGGTTCGTCACGGAGCCGCTGAGGTAGACATGGTCATCGATGTGGGTGCCCTCAAGGAGCATGGTCACGGTGCTACCGAGGCCGAGATCCGCGAGGTTCGCGAGGCGACGGGAGCCCCGACCGTGCTCAAGGTAATAATCGAGGCCGCCGCGCTCACCGACGCCGAAATCGTCACGGCCTGCCAGGCGGCCGAGGCAGCCGGGGCCGATTTCGTCAAGACCTCGACCGGATTCCACCCGGCCGGCGGCGCCTCGGTTCATGCGGTTCGACTGATGGCACAGACCGTCGGTCAGCGGTTGGGGGTCAAGGCCTCTGGGGGGATCCGCGACTGGGCTACCGCCGTCGCCCTGGTTGTGGCGGGCGCCACCCGGTTGGGCCTCTCCGGCACCCGCGCAGTCCTGGACGGACAGCCCACAGCGGCGGACTACTGAGCCGTGCAGCCGTACCGCAGTAGCCTCCAGGGAGTACCGGAGTAGCACGAGTCAGCTGCAACTGAGGGTGAGCCTCTCGCCCCGTGACGGGGTTGGTTCATCAGCGTTGGTTTCAGGTAGTTCGGGCGTGGGACACGAGGCAACGGCCCCACCGCCGGTCAGCGATGGGGCCGTCATCCGCAGCTGATCAGCTGCTCTGTTCCAGTTGGGCACGTGCCGCTGCGAGCCGGGCGATCGGCACCCGGAACGGAGAACAGGACACGTAGTCCAGACCCACGGTGTTGAAGAAGGAGATAGACGCCGGGTCACCGCCATGCTCTCCACAAACGCCGGTCTTGAGGCCCGCCTTGGAGCCCCGGCCCTTGGCCACGCCCATATCGACCAGCTGCCCCACCCCGGAGGAATCCAGGGAGGCGAACGGGTTGGCCTCGATGACCTCACCATCCACGTACTCCCCCAGGAAGCCTGCCTCGGCGTCATCACGGGAGATGCCGATGCCGGTCTGGGTGAGGTCGTTGGTGCCGAAGCTGAAGAAGTCGGCCTGATGGGCGATCTCGTCGGCGGTCAGCGCCGCCCGCGGGATCTCGATCATGGTGCCGATGGTGTACTCCAGTCGCTTTCCGGCCCGCTCGAACTCCTCTTCGACAGCAGCGACGATGATCTCCCGCTGGGTCTTCAACTCAGATTCGAAGGCGACCAGCGGCACCATGATCTCGACGCCGACGGTCTCCCCCTCGCGCTCCAGGACAGCCAGTGCAGCCCGGATTATCGCCCGCGCCTGCATGTCCGGAATCGACGGGTAGAGCATGGCCAGCCGACAGCCGCGGGTGCCCAGCATCGGGTTCTGCTCGTGCAACTTCTTGACCTGGGCCAGCGTCGCGGTTTCGGCGTCGATCTTCGCCTGATCCGCGCCAGTCAACTCCAGCTTCTGAACCAACAGGCTCTGCTCTACCAGGCTGGGCAGGAACTCATGCAGCGGCGGATCGAGCAGGCGCACCGTGACCGGTAGGCCCTTCATGGCGGTGAAGATGCCCTCGAAGTCGGCCTGCTGCATCGGCAGGATCTCGGCGAGCGCGGCCCCGCGCTGGTCTTCGTTCTCGGCCAGGATCATCCGGCGAACCGCAGGGAGCCGGTCTGCTGCCATGAACATGTGCTCAGTCCGGGCCAGGCCGATGCCCTCGGCTCCCAACTCGCGGGCCTTGGACGCATCCTCGAAGTTCTCGGCATTGGCACGCACACCCAGGCGGCGCACCTCGTCGGCCCAGCCCACGACCTTCTCAAAGTCCTCGTTGATCGACGGGGGCACCAGGTCGAGCGCGCCGGCGAAGACTTCACCGGTGGACCCGTTGAGGGTCAGCACATCGCCGGTGCCATAGGTGACCCCGTCGATGGCGACCGTCTGACCAGCCGGGTCAATCCTGATTCCCGGGGCGCCGGCCACGCAGGTGATCCCCATGCCACGGGCCACGACCGCTGCGTGCGAGGTCATACCACCGTGAGCGGTGAGCACCCCCTGAGCGACCATGACGCCGTGGATATCGTCCGGCGTGGTCTCGTAGCGGACCAGAATTACCTGCTCGCCCTTGCCACCCCGCTCGGCCGCGTCATCGGCATCGAAGGAGAGCGCACCCACCGCCGCCCCCGGCGACGCGGGCAGGCCCTTGACTATCGGCGTCTCACCATGGTTGGGATCGATGGCCGGATGGAGCAATGCGTCGAGTTGGTCAGGGGCCACCCGCATCAGGGCCTCACCCCGCGTTATCAGACCCTCATCCACCATATCGACCGCCGTCTTGACCGCAGCGGCCGCGGTGCGCTTACCGTTCCGGGTCTGGAGCAGGTAGAGCTTGCGATCCTCGATAGTGAACTCCATGTCCTGCATGTCTTTGTTGTGGAGCTCCAGCTTGGCCATGGTGTCGAGCAGCTCATGGAAGGCGTCTGGCAGCACCTCTTCCATCTCGCCCAAAGGTCGTGGCGTCCGGATACCGGCGACCACATCTTCGCCTTGGGCGTTGGTGAGGAACTCGCCGTAGAGCTCCTTGGCGCCGGTGGAGGGGTTGCGGGAGAAGCACACCCCGGTCGCGGAGGTCTCACCGCGGTTGCCGAAGACCATCTGCTGCACATTCACGGCCGTCCCCAGGTCGCGGGAGATGCCTTCCGACTTTCTGTAGATCTCGGCGCGCGGGTTGAGCCAGCTCTTGAAAACCGCGTTGACCGAGCGCAGTAGCTGCTCCCGGGGATCGGAGGTCCAGTCGCCGCCCAGCGCCTCATTGGCGAGCGCCTTGAACTGCTCGGTGAGCTCCTTGAGATCGGCTCCGGTCAGATCGGTGTCGAGTTCAACCCCACGGGCAGCCTTCATCGCCGTCAGGGCATCCTCGAAAACATGCGGGGCGATGCCTTCGACGACCTCGCCGTACATCTGGATGAACCGGCGGTAGCAGTCCCAGGCGAAGCGCTCGTTGCCAGCCAAGGCGGCTACCGCTTCCACAGTGTCATCAGAGATGCCGAGGTTGAGGATCGTATCCATCATGCCTGGCATGGAGAACACCGCACCCGAACGAACCGATACCAGCAGCGGCTTCTCTGCGGAACCCAACACCAAGCCGGTGCGCGATTCCAGCCGCCCCAGGCCCTCCCCGATTTGCGCCTCTAGCCCATCCGGCCAGGCACCATCATTGTTCATCGCTGCTACGCACGCCGCCGTCGTGACGGTGAAGGCGTCGGGCACCGGCACGCCGATCCGGCTCATCTCGGCCAGCCCGGCGCCCTTACCACCCAGCAGGGGCTTCAGAGAGCTGTCGCCCTCGCTGAGGTCATAGACGTATTTCGTCTCGGTCATCTAGTGGTCTCTCCTTCAGTGCTCCCACACAAGAACGCGCTCGGGTACGGTCCAGAGCCGGCGGAGCATCCCAGCCCTGGAACCCACAGGTCCACCGTAGTGGAGGAAGCACCGCGGGCGGAGGCTATCCCACCCGTGATGTCGGGGTTCCCGCGGCCCAGATCAACCACTTCATGAGATCTCCGGTTTCATCCGCCGGTGCCGCAGCAGAACCGGGCCATGGCACTACTACACTGGGTCGTATGACACCGGTTCATAGGCCACCGGGTCGGACACCTCCGGGTTCACTGCCGGATGATCGACGCCTGCACGATCACGCGGCACTGGACCCGGTTGCCTCCCTGATGCTGGATGAGGCCGGGGACCTCTCCGGCCGAGTGCTAGTCCTCGACGATGTGGATGGTGCCCTCACCCGGGAGGTGGAGCGACGCGGCGCTGAGGTGCGGGCCTGGTGCGATGACGTACGCGACCAGGCAAACCTCCCGCGCCGGCTGGTACTCCCCCAGATGCCGGATACCACCTGGATACCCGATCTGGTGCTCTGGCGGCTGCCCCGAGCCGTCGCTGCGGTAGCGGACCTGGGCGAGGGGCTCGCCTCCTGGCTGCCCGCCCACGCGCGGGTAGTGGCTGGAGGCCGCATCAAGCACATGACCCTGGCCCAGAATGCGGCGCTGGAGCGCAGCTTCGCCACCGTCCAGGCCAGTCTCGGTCGGCAGAAGTCCCGGGTTATCCATGCCAGCGGCCCGCGGCCCAGCAGCCCTCGCTGGCCTCGGCGCCGGTTTCTTCCCGAGGCCGGGATCACCCTCATCTCCCGCGGCAACGTCTTCAGCGCCAACAAGATCGACGGCGGGACCCACCTCCTGATCCGTACGCTGGAACGCGTCTCCCCGACCCCAGCCGACAGCGGTTCCCGCCCGGCACAGGGCGTGGCCATCGACTTCGGGTGCGGTACCGGGATCATCGCCAGCTGGCTCGCACTACGGGGCTATGCCGTAACCGGGATCGATGTCTCGCAGGCCGCCATCCAATCGACACTGCTCACCGCAGCCGCCAACCAGGTCCAGGTGGGAACCCGTCGAGCCGACGGCCTGGGCCGGACTCCCTCTGGGTCGGCCACGATCATCGTCAGCAACCCGCCCTTCCATCGTGGCGCCGCGAAAGACTCCCGCGCAACCCTGGCGATGATCGCCCGCGCTGGCCAGGTCCTGCGGCCGGGGGGTGAACTCTGGCTGGTCTACAACAGCCATCTTCCCTATCTCCCCCTGCTCCGCGAACAGGTAGGCATCACCACGATCGAGGCCCGCGATCGCAGCTACCTGGTGACCCGGTCACTCACCAACCCGGACTACGACGGATGAGCGACTCCCTGGCAGCCGAACGGTCAGTCGTCCGCAAACGGCGCCGTCGACCACCACGCTGGGTGCCTGACCAGCATGGCGCCTGGGCGATGTTGGTAGTCCCGTTCGTGGTGGGGAGCCTCATCCGGGTCGAATCCCGGGAACCAGCGGCCTTCCTGATCCCCCTGCTCGGATGCTGGGTCGCTGGCTATGTCGCGTTCTACACCGCCTCCGGCTGGTTGAAAGCACCGCCCGCTCGCAAGGCCTCATGGGTGCGTCCGTTGTTGGTGTCAGCCGCCCTCACCCTGGGGGCCGGGATGGCAGCGGTGGGACTGTCCACACCCCGGTTGCTGTGGTGGCTACCGGCCTTCGTCGCCGTCTTGGTGCCCTCCCTGGATCTAGCCCGACGACGCCGGGAACGGCATTGGCTGGGCGGTGCGCTCACGGTGGCGGCCGCCGCGATGATGCTGTTGGTGGCCCGCTATCCCGATCCGGCAACCATGGTCGCTGCGGCCGACCTGACCCCGACCCTGGTCAGCGCCGGCGCCACCTTCGCCTACTTCTTCGGGACCGTCCTGTATGTGAAGACCAATATTCGAGAGCGGGGCAACCATCGCTTCCTAGCCGCTTCGGTGGGCTGGCACGCGGTGGCTATGGTGGCGGCCGCCACCGTCGCGGTGGCCGGGCTGGCCACCTGGGGGTGGTTCATGTTCTTCACGGCCACCACGATCCGGGCCGCCGTGGTCCCTCGGCGGACACCACCGTTCTCCCCCAAGGCACTGGGGCTGGCCGAGGGTGCGCTCTCCATCGCCCTGGTGCTGCTGGCTGTTCTTGCCTGAGTCCAGATTCCAGGAGGGTCAGCATCGCCGGGGGCACGGCCTCCAGATCACGCTCTGCGGTCGGCAGCCGAGTAGGCTCATCGAGGTGAAGGGACGCCGCACCATAGCTATGGTGGTAGCGGCTGCCCTGGCGCTGCTCGGTGGCTGCTCCCCGGATTCGAACGCTCCCACTTCCACCCCAACCACAGCCTCCACGCCGACGGCTACCGCAACACCCAGTGTTTCGGAATCCCCCTCGGTGGCAGCCACCGACTTCACCGAGCCAGGGGTAGCCCGCGCCATGGTGTCGGAGTTGCTGGCCGCTGCCGGGTCGCCGATGGCGGTCATGGTTGCTATCAGCCAGCATGAGGTCCGGGTGGCCGTGGAATCGGAGGGCACCACCGAAACCTGGGCTTATCGGGATGGCCAGATCGGGACGGTCCAGTCCGACATCGTCAATGTGGACCAGGCGGCCTTCCTGCCCCAGAGCTTTGCCATCTCAGACGTCGGCGCCTTGTTCCGGAGTGCCCGCGCTGTCTCGGGGTCGGATGCCAATCAGGAGTTGCAGATAGTGGACTACTCCGGAGGCATCGTGGCGATGACGGTGACCACCACCCCGGAGTCGCGGACAGTGTTCTTCACGCCCGCCGGCACCATCGTCCCTACACTGGACCTCACCACCGAAACCGGCGTTCATACCGCCTTCACCGAAGCACGCGGCATCCGGGGCCAGGCCTCCCAGGTGGTCTTCTCCACCAGTGATGGTGTCTATCTGGACACGAACGACCCAGCCTCGGGAACCATCACCCGCTATCACCGGTCACCCCGGACGCCCGTGCTCGTGACGAGTCGCTCGGAAACCAGTTCCTTGAAGCCGTTCGATCCCCAGGTAATCGACCCGGCCATCGTGTGGGATGTCATCGCTCAAGCCCGGCGCCAGGGACGCTATAGCTTTGCCGAAGAGTGGATCTGCGTCGTCGACGACCGGGAGGGTAGCGGCCAACCGAAGCTTTATTTTCAGGTCGGCACTAGCTCCTTCACCACCACCTTGGCGGGCGCTCGGGTGTCGGAATAAGACGATCACCTAGCCATCGGTGACGGCCACGATCCAATGGCGAGCAGTGCCACCCCTGCCCCGGCACAGGCCAGCAACAAGGACAGAAAGGTGCCAATGATGAAGCGCTCTGCCGCCCCGGTGGTCGCAGCACGCAATTCCGGATAGCGGGCGAGCCCCTTGAGCCCGATCACCAGGGCGATCCCGGTCGGGAACCCAGCCAGGATCGCCGCATAGACCGAGAGCCGTTCCAAGGCACCGATCCACGCACCCCCACGCAAGGTTGCACCAGCAGCCACCAGAGCTGGCTGTTCGGCAACCCCGCGACCTCCGGGACGCTCGATGTAGCCGAAGGCGCGATTGACTAGCGGCACCCCGCCCACGACGACGACCACCCCGACACCGATGATCAGCGCAGCCTGACCCCAGATGTCGAGATTCCCCCATGTGTCGGGATTCATAGGACCACGCTAGCCGCTGGCACCGACACTCTGATCCAGGGCTCGCCCCAGCAGCCGAACCACAAGGTTGGCGCCAGCATCTGCGACGTCGACGGCAGCTCGTGCCACCCGCTGACTCACCGCCGAGGCAGAGATGCCGAGCGTCGCCGCGATCTCCGCCTGGGTCTGACCTTCGGCCAAGAGATCGGCCGCCTCCCAGCCTTCCGGCGTGCGCCTGCCTAGAACCGCGACGTAGAGCCACACCGCGGCTTCGAGCTCGGCAGTGTCATCGCCGGAGACGGCAACGGCCACCGGAGTAGTTTTGGCGCGGTCCACGGCCTCCCGGGCAGCCACGTAGGCCGGACCCCGAGCCGCCCGGGTTGAGTCCGGAAGCGGGGCCTCCACTGCCCCCACACCGATCCCCAGCTGCCACCCCTGCAACCTCACCAGCGCGGTCACCGCCCGCATCACCGCCGCTGGTTCCGTGGCCAAGGCCTGGATTTCATCGCCGACGGTTCGCTCCCATCCGAGAGTGAATCCATCCAGATCGTGCAGCCTCGCCAGGGCTCGCGGAACCTCATCAGGGTGACGACGGCTGTGCTGCTGATCCGCCGTCACCACGATCCCACGAATAAAGTCTTGATCCTTCATACTACAATAATAAGTCATAATCCTTAATGAGGCTACTACTGCAAGGCAGAGGTGAGCCGCATGACATTGTCGAGATACCGGGCACCCCAGGATCGGCCTGCCCATTGC
The DNA here is from genome assembly GCA_047973325.1 of Propioniciclava sp. GTDB lineage: Bacteria > Actinomycetota > Actinomycetes > Propionibacteriales > Propionibacteriaceae > Propioniciclava. The sequence goes on from JBKEBU010000144.1 coordinate 56,058, forward strand.
TCGCGGGTTAGCTCCACGCTGGCGGTGCGGTATTCATCAATCACGGCATGCAGATCGGCCACAAACCTGCCGCCGGTACCCAACAGCGTGATCTCATAGTCGAGTTCAAACGACCGCATGTCGAGGTTGGAGGAGCCAAACACCGCCACCTCATCGTCAACCACGAAGAACTTACTGTGCAGCACATCGGGCTTCGGGAGCCTGTAAATCCGCACCCCAGCCGCCAGCAATGCCCGATAGTACGAGGCTTGCGCATGGTCCACCATGAATTGGTCGGCCTGCTCACTCACATACAGCTCCACCCGAACCCCTCGGTAGGCCGCTGTGGTCACGGCCTGCAACAACGACGGATCGGGGACGAAGTAGGGGCTCACGATGAACAGCATGTCATTGGCGCGCTCCATCAGTGAGGTGAACAATCGCAAGTTGGGGGTGGTCCGGTACCCCGGCCCGGAGGGAATTAGCTGAAACAAGGTCAATGGATCGGCTGGCTCGGCGGCCACCGTCGACACTGGGGGCTGCAGCTCCAGGCGCTCCCCGGATTCAGCCAGCCAATCAGCCTCAAAGACCGCCTCCAGCTGGGAGACAATCGGACCACTGAGCTTGATCATAGTGTCATGCCAATGCCGGTTGACCTTGCGATTCTTCTTAAGCAGATAGCTGGAGTCAATGAGGTTTTGTGACCCCATGAAACCCACCCGGGAGTCGATGGTCACCAGCTTGCGGTGATTGCGCAGATCGGGGCGGCGCCAGTGGCCTTTAAGCGGCTGAATCGGCATCATCAGCCGCCAGTCGATCCCGGCGCCAGTCATCTGCTTCCGCATCGAGGCATAGCCCGGATACTTGCTGGATCCGATCTGATCCAGCATTAACCGCACGGTAACGCCGCGGAGCACGGCCGCCTCAAGTGCGGCGAAGAAGACCTCAGTGGTGTGATCGCGGGCCACCGCATAGATCTCCACGTGCACCGTGGCGGTGGCCTGATCGACGGCTTCGGCCATCCGAATTATCGACTGGCGATAGTCACTCTCCACGCCGAGGTCACTCGACCACACCGCCGGAAACTCGGTGAGGGAGCGATTGAGCCGAATCAATGACGTCAGCGAGGCATCCAGATCAGCGGTCTTGGGCAGCAGCGGCTCCTTAGCGAACCGGGCCTGGAGTAGCTCGTTCGACCGGGCCCGTATCTGGTGGCGTCGCCCGCGCACATAGGGGCTGCCCAGCAACAGGAACAGGGGTAGACCAATGACCGGCACCAGGAGGACCACCAGCAACCAGGCCAGTGACGACGAGGGATGCCGGTTCTCTGGGATCAGGCCGATGGCCAGGAACTTCACCACATAGTCAAGGACCAGCAGCAGCGTCCCCCAGGTCACCACGTCCACATTGCCCCCTTTGCTCGCTCTCTCTGGGAGGGTAGCGAAACCAGTTCCGGTGCGGTTGGCGGCCCAGGGAGCGCGAGCGGCCCGCTACCTTGGGGGCGTGAGTATGTCACTGGTCCGTAGCGGTTCACCCGACGCACCCACCGTCGTCGTCGTCCCCGAACTCATGCTGGCCGCCCGGGATCTCCGAGCTCTGATAAACGCCTGGGTAGCCGCTGGCTGGCAGGTCGCCCTGTGCGGTTTGTTCGAATCACCACAACCCCCGCCCGACTACCGACTCGCGATCAGGGAGCTTATCCCCGAAGCTGTGCACGAGGGAGGGCCGGGTACGCTACTCACCGGCATTGGTTTCGGTGGCCACCTAGCCCTGTTCTCCGCAGCAGCGATGGGGGTCTCCGCACCCCCGGTCGCCACCATCGCCTCCGGACGAGTGGAGGTGTCCGCCGCTCCGAGCACTGGCATTCGGGGGATGTTTGAGGGATTCGGGGAATCCTTCGGCAGCCTCGGCAACGTCTTCGGTAGATCCTCGTCCCGGATCGCCTCCGATGATTCCGCTGATGAGGCCCGGCTGGCCGAGGTCACCACGCGCGTGCTCACCGTCGCCATTGCCGATGACAGAAGTATCCCGTTTGACGCGGTGGCCCGGCTGGCCTGCGCACTGAACGGCAATGCCGAGGTGGAGGTGGTGAAGACCGGAGCGCGCCCCAACACTCACCTGCGGTGGTTCCGAGTCGACCCCGGTCCGGTTGTTGCCACCGTGAGCGACTGGGGCCAGCGAATCGGGTAGCTCGACCGGTATCGGGCCCCCGGCATGGGTCTCCCGTGGGTCTTGGCCCTCAGCCGATCTCCCGCTAGGCCACAGCCGGTAGACCCGAAATATAGGGAAGCGCTGATCAATCATGCCCTGGCTGCGGCGCACCGGATCGGGCGAACCACGTCCCCCACATCCGGCGATGGACATCCATTACACCCACCCAATGTGGGGTCGCGGTTCATCCCGCCTGGCACGTCCTCGCACAGAGCAGCATTAATCAGCGCATCTAAGGATGCGCTGATCAATCATGCCCTGGCTGCGGCGCACCGGATCGGGCGAACCGCTTCCCCCGCATCTGGCGATGGACATCCAGTACACCCACCACATGCGGGGTCACGGTTCATCCCGCCCGGCACGTCCTCGCACAGGACAGCATTAATCAGCGCATCCCTAACGGAGGGCGTCGGCAGCGAAGGTCGTGCACAGGTTGGGATCACCACTGGTGAATCCGAGTTCCAGCCACTCGCGACGCTGGGCTGAGGATCCGTGGGTCCACGACTCGGGGCTGACCTTTCCGGCGGTCTGCTCCTGGATCCGATCGTCGCCAACGGCCAGAGCCGCGTCGACGGCGCGGTTGAGGTCGTCGCTGGTGACCCCGCTGATCGGCCCGGTGGGATCGGCGTCCGCATGCGCGAACCACACCCCCGCGTAACAATCGGCCTGAAGTTCCAGCCGGACCTGCGGTGAGGTGGGACCGCTCTGACGGCCAGCGCTCTGCACCTGGCTCAGGACCCCGGTGAGATTCTGCACGTGATGGCCATACTCATGGCCGATGACATAGGCCTCGGCAGCATCACCACCGGCAGCACCGAGGCGGCTCAGCATCCCATCGAAGAAGCCAGTGTCGAGGTAGACGGTGTTATCGGCCGGGCAATAAAACGGACCGACTGCCGAGGTTGCGGTGCCGCATCCAGTAGAGACTTGGTTGGCAAAGGTCACCGTCTGCGATGTGGTGTAGCCAGGCAGTGCTTGGGTCCAATAGGCCTGGATCGAGTTGGTGTAGGCAACGTAGCGACATTTCCGGTTCTGTTCGATGTCCGCCCCGGTGAGGCAGTCCTCATAGGACTCCCCCTGCTGGGAAACCGCCCCGGGGGAGGACGCGGACATCCCGGCGAGCAACATGCTGGGATCCAACCCGAACAGCAGCGCCACCACTAGGATGATCACCCCGGCGCCGCCACCCATCGCCACGGTGCCGCCCCGCCGGGTCCGACCTGGGCTCATCCCCCCGGCTTGCCGCCGAGAACCCATCTGCGACGGGTCGAGTCGGCTGTTCGGGTTGTACTGCATGGGAGCCCCCTGAGTGAGATGTGCTGCTTGATCATAACCAGCGAGGACGACCCTCGAAGGTGGGGGCTCAGTTAGATCACGGTGTAAGGCTCGCCGTTGCCCAGGTTTGGCTCTGGCCAGAAGGCGAGCTTAGATGGCTGGGTGGACATCGTCGGCGTGGAGGTCCCGGGCGCAGGCCCGGCCTGGGCGGCGACCCTGGCCCACGGCCAGGATCCCTACCAGCTTGCCTGGGAGGAGGGCTTCAAGGTCATCCGACCGCTGAGCGCCTCGGGCACCGTTGAACAACTCACCGTCACCTTGCAAGTGTGCCGGCATCGACGGCCGATCACGCCGCGGGGGCCGCAGCGTACCCGCTCGACCTTGCGCGGCGATGAGCCCAAGGTCCAGCCCATGGTGCGGCAACGGCTAGCTGCCTACGCAATCGTCATGTCAGAGCGCGGCATCCTCGCCACTGAGTTTTCAGATCTGACGGCCGTGGCCGGCATGTGGGGGCTACCCGGTGGCGGCATTGACCCCGGGGAAAATCCGGCCACCACCGTCCAGCGCGAGGTGTATGAGGAGGCCGGACAAGAGATAGATGTGGTCCAGTTCCTCGACCTGCAGTCGGATCACTGGATCGGCACCTCTCCCCACGGCATCGTGGAGGACTTCCACGCCGTCCGGTTGATCTACGCCGCCCACTGCCCCGGCCCCACCATGCCGGTCGTGCACGATGTCGGTGGGACGACGGCCGATAGCAAGTGGGTCTCCCTTCCGGACATCCGAGACGTGCCGTGGATCCACAGTTCGCGGGCACTGCTGTCCAAACATCTTCCCGCAGTCCAGCAGACGTGGCGCGCCCGGCTCCTCAATGAGTGACCTCAACCGAAACTCGGGCCCCACACCCACGGTGTGAGGCCCGAGTTTGACCGACGGGTCAGTTACTTCGGAAGTAGCTCAGGATGCGCAGGATCTCGGTGTAGAGCCAGACCATGGTCACCGTGAGGCCGAACGCCGCCCGCCAGGATTCGACGGCGGGCAGACGGTTCCGGATGCCCTGCTCAACGTAGTCGAAGTCCATCACCAGGTTGGCTACCGCCAGCACCACGGCGACCAGTGACACCAGGACGGCCAGCCAGTTGGGGCCGCCACCCACGCTTCGGATGCCGAGATCGATACCGAGCAAGGCGAGCACAAAGTTGATCAGGACCAGGCCCATGAAGGCGAAGGTGGAGTAGGTGACAATCCGCCGGAACTTGGTGGTCACCTTGATGTTGAAGAACTTGTAGGCAAACAGGGTCGCACCAGCTGCGATGAAGGTGGCAAACACCGCCTGAACGACGATGCCGGGGAACATGATCTCGAAAAACTTGCTGAAGGCACCGATGAAGATACCTTCGATCACCGAGTAGACCATCACCATCGCCGGGTTGATCTGGCGACGGAAAGCCACCAGCATGACGGTGACGAATCCGGCGATAGCAGCCCCCACGGCCGTGATGCCCACCAGCGCCACCGGCAAGAACATGAAGGTGATGGCCGCAGTCAGGAACAGCACCCCCATGGTGATGGCGGTCTTCGTGATGACATCGTCCAGCGTCATCACTCCAGGCTGCTGGCCCACCGGCCCGGGTGCGCCATAGCCTTGCTGGGGTGGGGCACCATGCTGCGGCGCCCCATAGCCTTGCTGGGGAGGCTGACCCGGCATAGTGATGTATCCGTGGGGACGGAACTTCTCCGAGCGGGCAAGGATGGGATTCGGCATGTGAGTGCTGGCCTTTCGTTGTCACGACGTGCGTCCATTGTAGATAACACTCACGGCAACGCCTACATTCCTTGACCAGGAGTACCCCGAATAGACCCTGATTTCACAGCGCAGCTCCACCCGTGTTGCGCGCACGCGGGCCAACGTTGCCGGAATCCCCCCACGGCGGCCCCGAACGTTGGCAGAATGTCAGGATGAAGCTTGCCGAAGCCCTCCTGGCCCGGGCCGACCTACAGAAGCGCATCCACTCCTTGCAGGCTCGCATAGCAGCCAACGCCTCCTACCAGGAGGGCGAGGAACCCGCTGAGGACGCGCCAGCATTGCTGGCCGAATGCAGTTCCGCCCTCAGGGAGCTCGAACAGCTGATCACGGCGATCAATCTCACCAATACCCACGCAACGGTTGCCGACGGCCGCAGCCTAACGGCCGCCCTGGCCACACGGGAGATCTTGCGCGCCGAGCACAGCATGCTGGTGAAGGCTGCCGATGCCGTCGGCGGCTATGCGGACTTTCGTCAGCTCCGCAGCGAACTCAAGCAGATATCCGCGCTCCCGGTCCCAGATATCCGCGCTCGGGCGGACGCGGTTGCCAAGCAGCTACGCGAAACCGACGTCTTGATTCAGCGGGCGAACTGGGAGGTCGATGTGCTGGATCCGTAGCACGCAGGAGGCGGTGAGTCGGTAGACGCATCGGGGCGAGCACACAGCCGTGGTCGGCGGCATATCCGACCTCTGAGGAACGCGGTGGGCAGCGTTATCGGCCTAGCGGCCATGACACAGGATGCCCAGCACCGATGATTGGTAACCGTGGAACTACGAGAAATCACCACCACGTGCTGACTGGAGCGTTGAGGGCGGGAATGGGGATCTCACCGCACGCGGCCAAGCGAGTTGATGTCTGACTGGTCACGCACTCAGGTACCCCCGACGGGATTCGAACCCGCACTGTGGCGGGTTTAAGCCGCCTGCCTCTGCCGTTGGGCTACGGGGGCCCGTCCAACACCCTGGACGCGCTGGTGTCAGTTCTCCAGTAGTCCGAGCACCACGCCGTCGAGGATATCGGTTTCACTCACCTGGAGGTCGATCTCCAGGCGCCGCGCCACCCGAGCGGCGATCAGCGCACCACCACAGATGACGTCCGCTCGCCCCGGAACCATCGTTGGGATCGCCAGTACCTCCGCGACCGGGGCATTCAACAACCTGTCGGCGAGCTGCCCCAATTGGACGCCGGTGAGCGCTGAGCCGTGGACCCGCGATCGGTCGTACACCGCCAGACCCTGGGCGATGGCCGACAGCGAGGTGGCGGTTCCACCCACACCGAACCAGGTCCGAGCGGCAGCGAAATCGATGCCGCTCCGGTCCAGCAGGTCATCGATGAAGGCGGTGGCGGCCGCTCGTTGCTTGGCCGTGGGCGGATCGTCGTGGAAGAACCGTTCCCGCAGCCGAACCGACCCCACATCCAGCGACACGGTGCGGTCGAGCTCTCCGGGCCGCCCCAGGACGAGCTCTGTCGATCCCCCGCCAATGTCCATCACCAGCGCAGGCAGCGCCACCTCCGGATTGGCGGTAAGCGCACCGGTGAAGGACAGCGCAGCCTCCTCAGTGCCGTCAATAATCTCCGGGGTCACCCCCAGACGGGCTGCTATGCCGGCGAAGAAGGCGTCCCGGTTGCGGGCATCCCGCGC
>JBKEBU010000030.1:0-17714 GCA_047973325.1 Propioniciclava sp.
TGGGGGTATTCCAGCCGGAACAGTGGCGATTCCCCGCCTTGCGGTTGCTGCAGGCTCACCAGCGCTCCTTACTCCTAGGGAACCGTGGTTCTCCACGATAGCCCGGTTCCGCTCAGACAAGCAGGGCCGTGGCTGAGCATACCCGCCAGGGTCGGTGAATCAGAGCCCGCCAGCTGCCCAGCTGAGGCCACGTTCTGTCAGCGCACGTACCGGGGGAAGCTGCAGGTCCGCCACGCCATGGCCGAGTGTGGACACGAAGATCCGGCCGCGCCCCCACGTGCGGGTCCAGGCCACCGGAGCCCGATAGGGTATCGGCCACGGATCCTGGACCTGCGGATGGATGATGGTTTCGGCCAGCACCGTGGACAGGCCATCGCCCAGCACCCAGTATTGTTCGCTGGTCAGGTCGAACGAGGCCATCTCGGCCGTTATCGGATGCTGCTGACCAGCCTCGGTGATGGTGATCCGGTGCGAGACCATCCCGTGGGGGTGCGCCGCGAACACCCCGCCGATCATCTGACCGTACTCGGCGGTCTGCCGGAACGCATCCAACACCCCGCCATGCCAGCCAGCGAAGCCCACCCCGGCCATGATGGCATCCCGCAGCCCCCGGAACTCATCGTCGAGGATGTCCCCTTGGGTCCAGGATTGCACCACCAGCGCGAGCGATAGCATCAACTCCTGATCTGCATACGCCTCCAGCGAATCCGACACGATCAGGTCGAACCCCGACTCGCTGAGGAAACCGGCGAATTCATCGGTGACTGCCTCCGGGCTGTGCCCATCCCAGCCACCGCGAACTATCAGCGCTCGTCGCATGACACCCCTGTCCTAACCAGCTGCCCCAGCATCATTGCTCTCGGCTAGCAACGCTCCCCGCCCTTCCACGAGCGCCTCCACGGCGTCCGCAGCCAGGACGTGGTCGGCCACCAACGTGGCCGCTCCGATGATCCCTGCCTGGGACCCGGCCACCGAGGGCACAATCCGCAGATGCTGGGTGGCCAGCGGGAGCGACTTAGCATAGACCGCCTCCCGGATCCCGGCAATCAAGTGCTCCGACACCTGGGCCAAGGTCCCACCGATGACTATCACCGAAGGGTTCAGCAGGGACACCACTCCAGCCAGCACCTCGCCCGCCGTACGGCCAGCATCTCGCATAACCTGGGCCGCCGTCAGGTTTCCGGTGCGGACCCAGCCCACCATCTCTTCTCCAGTGGCAGCCGGCAGCCCGAGCGCGGCCATCTGCTCAGCCAGGGCGGGAGCCCCGATGATCGCCTCCAGGCAGCCGCTGCCACCGCAATGGCAGCGGTTCGGTGGCCCTCCGGGCACGCGCACGTGACCGATATCGCCACTGGCGCCCTGGGCGCCTCGCCGGATCCGCCCGTCCAGGATGATTCCCAGCCCGACCCCGGTCGCAAACTTCACGAAGAGCAGATCGCCCACGTCCCGCCATGCGGTCGCATGTTCACCCAGGGCCATCGTGTTGGCGTCATTGTCGACGAAGATCGGCACGCCGAAGGCTTCCCGCAGGGTTCCGATAACATCCCAGCCATCCCAGCCGGGCATGATCGGCGGGCTTGAGGGCCGACCATCAGCGTGATTGACAGGTCCCGGCAGCCCGATGCCGACTCCGGCCAGGCGAGGTGCGGGCGTGACCTCGGCCAGCAACTGCCGACCGACGGCAACTATCTCCCCCAGAATCCGCTCGGGGCCGAGGCCCACCGCCAGCTTGATTTCGGCGTCGGCCAGGACTCGGGTGGCCAGGTCGGTGACCGCAATATGCATCCGGCTGGAGCGGACATCGATCCCGAGGACCGTGGCCGCCTCCGGGCGGAAGTGGAAGGAGGCCGCAGGTCGGCCCACGGCCAGCGTGCGTTCACTGTGCTGGGCCACCAGCCCGGTCTCCAGCAGCGAATCCAGCCGGGCGGCGATGGTGGAACGGGCCTGGCCGGTGACGGCACACAACTGTGCCCGGGTCATCGGCTCGGCACGCAACAACTGGAAGACCTCACCGACCCCGGGCGCCTTGGGGAGCAGGCGCTGGAGTTCTTCCATAGCTGACAAGTGAACCACCTTCGGCGCGATCCGGGATGCCTCGACCGTGAAAAGTCGCCCCCTGATCGATAACAGGTTGATAAACATCCGACTTTTGCTAGACATCCAACATAAGTGGTCCTAGCCTCCTGCCATGGGGGACGCGCCAACGCTGCTGACAGCCGTCGGAGTTATCAAGCACTTCCCCGGTGCCAAAGCACTCGATGGGGTTGATTTCGATGTTCAGGCCGGAGAGGTGCACTGCCTGCTCGGCCAGAACGGGGCCGGCAAGTCCACGCTTATCAAGGTGCTCTCCGGAGCTCATCGTCCCGATGCCGGCACTATCACCTGGGAAGGTGCGGAGGTTTCCTTTCCCGACCCCGTCTCCGCCCTCCAGGCCGGCATCGCCACCATGTACCAGGAACTGGACGTCGTCGACGGGCTGACCGTGGCCGAGAACGTCTTCCTGGGCCACGAGCGCAGTCGGCTGGGCCTCTCCCAACGGGGGGTCATCCACGAGGAGACTCGCCGTCTGCTCGTCCGGCTCGGGCACAGCGAGATCACCCCGACAACCGAGGTAGGCAGCCTCTCGGCCGCTGGCAAGCAGATAGTGTCCCTGGCGAGAGCGCTCTCCCGTCAGGCCCGGCTGATCATCATGGATGAGCCCTCCGCAGTCCTCGACTCCGAGGAGGTCGAGAATCTGTTCCGGGTCGTCGGTGAGCTGACCGCCGATGGCATCGGCATCATTTACATCTCTCACCGCCTGGAGGAAATCCGCCAAATCGGCGACCGGCTTTCCATCCTCAAGGATGGCAAGACCGTCACCTCCGGACTCCCTGTGGCCGGTACCGACACCGCGACCCTGATCGGGCTCATGACCGGACACGAGGGCACCGTGGTCTTTCCGCCACGGATCGGGGAGATCCGCGACGACGTGATCCTCCGGGTCGACAATCTGGCCTGCGCACCAGTCTTCTCCGGTGTCAGCTTCGACGTGCACGCGGGCGAGATCCTGGGACTGGCCGGGCTGGTCGGATCGGGCCGGACCGAGATTCTGGAGACCATCTACGGCGCCCGGAAAGCGACCGCGGGTACCGTGCGGGTGGCGGGGAAGCCGTTGCGCCGAGGGGACGTGGCCACGGCCGTCTCCCGGGGCATCGGCTTGTGCCCCGAGGAGCGCAAATCACAAGGGCTACTGCTCGATGAATCGCTGGCCCGCAATATAACGCTGTCGATGTTCTCCCGGCTCGCCAAGGCTGGGTTCCTCAATGAACCGGCTGAGGTGCAGGTGGCCACCACCCAGGTGACTGACCTCGGCATCCGGCCTCCGGATCCGTATAGGCTCGCCCGCACCTATTCCGGCGGGAACCAGCAAAAGGTCCTGTTGGGTCGGTGGCTGGCTCACGGCACCCAGGTGTTGTTCTTGGACGAACCCACGCGGGGTGTCGACGTGGGCGCCCGGGCCGAGGCCTACGAGCTGATCCGGCAGCTGGCCGCCGATGGGGTGGCGATCGTGGTGGTCAGCTCCGAGCTGGAAGAGGTCCTGGGCCTCGCCGACCGGGTGCTAGTGATCGCCGATGGTCGCGTAGTCCACAGTGCCCCCGCGGACGAGATCGACGAACACATGATTCTTGATCTGATCATGGAAGGAAGCTCGGTATGAGCGAAACCGCCACCGCCACCGCCACAGCTGCACGCCGCCTGCCCCCGGGGGTCACCCGGAACCTCGGGCTACTGGTCGCGTTCGCGGTGATCTGCCTGATCGGGTTCATCACCGCCGACACCAGGTTTGCCTCCGTGGACAACCTGCTGACCATCCTGCGACTGGCTGCCGTGATCGGAGTGGTCTCCATCGGGCAGTGCTTTGTCATCACCTCCGGCGGGATCGACCTGTCTGTCGGCTCAATGCTCGGGCTGGCCACGGTGTGGGCAACCACGGGAATCAACCAGTACTACGCCACCGAAACCCACTGGCTGGTCATGGTGGCCGTCGCTCTCGTCGTCGGAATCCTCGGCGGTGCCCTCAATGGCATCCTGGTCGCCTACGGCAAGGTCGTCCCGTTCATCGCGACCCTGGCACTGATGGTGGCCGCCAAGGGGATGGCGGAATGGATCGCCAACCGGCAGACCCAGATAGTGCGGGTTCCCGGCTTCGAGGACTTCTTCGCCGGGAACCCGCTCGGAATTCCGATGATCGCCTGGATCTTCGCCGTCGTCGCCGCTCTGGCCTGGGTGGTCTACAACCGCACCACCTTCGGCCGGCGCACCATCGCCATCGGCGGCAATCTGGAGGCCGCCCGGCTGGCCGGGATCAAGACCAAGCGGCACACGGTCCTGCTGTATGCCCTGTGCGGGCTCTGCGTCGGGATCGCTGCAGTCATGATGCTCGGCCGCACCATGGCCGGTACCTCCACCCACGGAACCCTCTACGAACTCGATGCCATCGCCGCCGTGGTCGTTGGCGGCACCCTGCTCGCCGGGGGGCGCGGCACCATCTTCGGAACCGTGATCGGGGTGCTTATCTTCACCACCCTGACAAACATCTTCACCCAGAACAATCTGCCGCTGTCGGTGCAGCAGATCCTCAAGGGCGCGATCATCATCGGCGCCGTCTTACTCCAGCAGTACACCGCCCAACGCGGCCGGTCCTAGCTCCTGCCCCAGCCACCAGGTCCACAACCGAAAGGAACCCACGATGTCACTCAGTTCTCTGCTCCGGCGCGGTGCCCTGATCGGCGCGGTGGCCGCGCTCACCCTCGGGGTATCCGCCTGCACCGGCGAGGCTCCCACCGAGCCAGCAGGCATCAGCACCGGTGCCGCACCGGCACCCGCAGGCGTCGGCAACGACGAACCCGGCGACACCGTCACCATCGGGTTCTCAGCCCCGGCCGCCGATCACGGCTGGATGGGCGCAATCACCAAGGCCGCTATCGCCGAAGCCGAGAAATACGCCGATGTCGAACTGAAGGTTGCCGAGGGCACCAACGACGTCAACCTCCAGATCAGCCAGATCGAGACCTTCATCAATGACAAGGTCGACGTCATAGTCTTGCTACCCTTCGACGGTGCCGCCCTGACCCCGGTTGCCCTCAAGGCGATGCAGGCCGGGATTCCGGTGATCAACGTGGACCGGGAGTTCGACTCCCCGTTCGCGGCCCGCAGCACCATCCTGGGCGACAACTACGGCATGGGGATCTCCGCAGGCACCTACGTGTGCAGCCAGCTTGAGGGCCAGGCAGATGCCGTGGTGGCCGAGATCGCCGGCATCGACAACCTACCCCTCACCAAGGACCGTTCCGATGGCTTCGCCAAGGCCCTGGCCGATTGCGGTCTGGAGGTATCCAACCGGGTAGCAGCCGACTTCACCGTGCAGGGCGGCGAGCAGAGCGCAGCCAACCTGCTCCAGGCGGCACCCAAGATCGACGCTATCTGGAACCATGACGACGACCAGGGCGTCGGCGTGATGCAAGCGATCAAGAACTCCGGCCGGGATGAGTTCTTCATGGTGGGTGGGGCCGGTTCGGCCAATGTGATGCGGGACATCCAGTCCGGGGGCTCCCTGCTCAGGGCGACCGTGGTCTACCCCTCCACCCAGGCAGCCGACGGTATCCGGTTGGCCCGGTTGCTGGCCCAGGGCAAGGCCATGTCGGATATGGTCGAAGTCGAGGTGCCCCGCAAGGTAACCCTGTTCGCGCCGGTGGTCACCGCCGACAACGTCGACCAGTACCTGCCCACCGCCTTCGAATCCTGATCCCGTTGGCTGGGACGGGCGCACGGTCCCAGCCAACGCCACCTCTGACCAAGGAGCATCGCTCGTGTCTGAAAAACCTCGCCTCAATGTGGGAATGGTCGGCTATTCCTTCATGGGCCGTGCCCATTCCCAGGGCTGGCGCACCGCGCCCCGATTCTTCGACCTGCCGCTCCAGATCGGGATGACCGCCGTCTGCGGGCGCGACCCAGCGCGCACCCAAGACGCCGCCACCACCCTGGGCTGGGACCGCGCCGAAACCGACTGGCACGCACTCATCGACGCCGATGACATCGACCTGATAGACATCTGCACCCCCGGGAGTTCCCACGCCGAGATCGCCATCGCCGCGCTCCAGGCCGGCAAGCACGTCCTCTGCGAAAAGCCGCTGGCCAATACCGTCGCCGAGGCCGAAGCCATGGCCGACGCCGCCCGCACAGCAGCCGCCCGCGGCATCTTCGCCATGGTCGGTTTCACCAACCGACGGGTACCGGCCATCGCCCTGGCCAAACAGCTCATCAGCACCGGGCGGCTGGGAGCCATCCGGCACGTGAGAACGGCCTACCGGCAGGACTGGATAGTCGATCCTCAGGCCCCCCTGTCCTGGCGCTTGCAGAAGAGCCAGGCCGGCTCCGGTGCCCTCGGCGACATCGGAGCGCATGCCCTGGACCTGGCCCAGTTTTTGCTCAGCGACCGCATCGTCGCTGCCTCCGGCACCCTCACCACCTTCGTCACCGAGCGACCGCTCCAGGCCGAACTCACCGGCAGCCTCGCCGGGGCCGCCGGTGACGGGGTGGGCCAGGTGGACGTCGACGATGCCGCCTGGTTCCTCGGGCGTTTTGCCGGCGGGGCCCTCGGATCCGTCGAGGCCACCAGGTTCGCCACCGGCCGCAAGAACGCGCTCACCATCGAGGTCAGTGGCGCTGACGGGGCGCTGGCCTGGAATCTGGAAGAGCTGAATGTGCTCAACTTCTATGACAACACCGCCCCGCCCGCCGAGGCCGGATTCCGCCGCATTCTGGCCACCGAACCCGAGACTCCTTACGCCGGGGCCTGGTGGCCAGCCGGACACACGCTCGGCTGGGAGCACGGCTTCACCCACCAGGCGCTCGATCTGGTCACCAGCATTGCGGCCGAGGAGCAGCCACAGCCCTCATTCGACGACGGCCTGCACGTCCAAAAGGTCCTCGACACTGTCGAACGCTCCTCGGCTGCTGCCGGGGCCTGGCTCGACGTCTAAGCCTGGATCCGTGGAAGGTCGGCGCAGCGAGCGGCACCAGACGGGTGGGATGGCAAGACGATCCTCGCGAAGCGCTACCGGGCGTAGCGTGAGCGGGGTCGGCGCAGCCAGCCGGCCCGAATGGGGTCGCGCAGCGGACGAGATTCCACGGATCCAGGCTAAGGATGCGCTGATCAATCATGCCCTGGCTGCGGCGCACCGGATCGGACGACCTGCTTCCCCCACATTTTGCGATGGACATCCAGTACACCCACCACATGCGGGGTCGCGGTTCATCCCGCCCGGCACGTCCTCGCACAGGACAGCATTGATCAGCGCCTCCCTAATTCCAGCACTCTCCCAATCCGAAAGGAACAGCCCCATGGCACGACCCATCACCCTGTTCACCGGCCAATGGGCGGACCTCCCCCTCGAAGAGGTCGCCAAACTTGCCTCCGGCTGGGGCTATGACGGCCTCGAAATAGCCTGCTGGGGGGATCACCTAGACGTGTGGCGCGGCGCCACCGACGATGCCTACATCGCGGACAAACTCGCCTTGCTCGAGAACTACAACCTCCAAGTCTTCGCTATCTCGAATCACCTCAAGGGGCAGGCGGTATGTGATGACCCCATCGACGCCCGCCACCGTGACATCCTGCCCGATGTCGTGTGGGGCGACGGCGATCCCGAAGGCGTCCGCCAGCGAGCGGCCGAGGAGATGAAGAACACTGCCCGCACCGCCGCCCGGCTCGGCGTGAAGACTGTCGTCGGGTTCACCGGATCCGCCATCTGGAAGTACGTGGCCATGTTCCCGCCGGTCAGCGAGCAGCTGATCGCTGCTGGCTGGGAGGACTTTGCCACCCGGTGGAATCCGATTCTAGATGTCTTCGCCGCCGAAGGCGTCCGGTTTGCCGCCGAAGTCCATCCCAGCGAGCTCGCCTATGACTACTGGACCACCCAGCAGATGCTCCAGGTTATCGACCGGCCAGAGCTGGGGATCAACTGGGATCCAAGCCACATGGTCTGGCAGGATCTCGACCCGGCCGGGTTCCTACTCGACTTCAGCGACAAGATCTTCCACGTGCACGCAAAGGACTCCAAGAAGAACCTCAACGGCCGCAACGGTCGGCTGAGTTCTCACCTGCCCTGGGCCGACCCCCGTCGCGGCTGGGACTTCGTCTCCGTCGGGCATGGGGATGTTCCCTGGGAGCGGTGCTTCCGCAACCTCAACGCGATCGGCTACACCGGCCCGATCTCGGTGGAGTGGGAAGACGCCGGCATGGACCGGCTCCGCGGCGCCCCGGAGGCACTCAGTTTCGTGCAATCGCAACTGTGGGAGGCCCCCGCAGCCGCCTTCGATGCCGCCTTCTCCACTAACTGACGTGCAGGTTCAGCTTGCGGCCGGCTAGCCCCCGCTTCCGGGTGGCCAGCTGTTCGGCGAGCGCGGTCAGCGCCCGGGCGGCCGGAAGCGAGGCATCGCTGGCAACCAGCGGGGTGCCCGCATCCCCCGAACGGCTCATCGCGGGATCCAAGGGGACCTCGGCCAGCAGCGGCACCGGATACCCCAACCGCAGGGTGAGTGCGTCAGCGACCCGCTGCCCTCCGCCGGAGCCGAACAGCTCGACCCGGTGCGGCGCGTCGCAATGCGGGCAGGTGGTCTCCAGATAGGCCATGTTCTCCACGACGCCGATAACCTTCTGCTCCACCATGGAGGCCATGGTTCCCGCACGTTCGGCGACTTCCGCGGCGGCCTGCTGGGGCGTGGTGACCACGATCACCTCTGCGTTGGGCAGCTTGGCCCCCAAACTCATCGCGACATCCCCGGTTCCTGGCGGCAGATCGACCAGCAGGAAGTCCAGATCGCCCCAGTAGACGTCGGCCAGGAACTGCTGCAGCGCCCGGTCGAGGATAGGCCCGCGCCAGGCGACCACCTGGTCCCGGGACTGTTTCAGCATGCCGATGGAGATGGCCTTCAGGTCGTCGACCACCACCGGCAGGATCATGTCGTCGATGCCGGTGACATCCTCATCGGCAATCCCGAGCATCGGCGGGATCGAATGGCCGTAGATGTCGGCGTCCAGGACGCCCACCGTCTTGCCCTGGGCTTGCAAGGCCTTGGCCAGGTTGACAGTCACCGACGACTTCCCGACCCCTCCTTTGCCAGACGCCACCAAGATCACCTGGGTGAGGTTGTCGTCCTGAGCGAACGGGATCTCGCGATCCACAGTGCCGCCGCGCAGGTTCTTCTTGAGTTCGGCGCGCTGATCGTCACTCATGACGCCGAGTTCCAGATCCAGAGCGGTGATGCCAGCCACCTGCTGGACCGCCGCGCGGACATCATGGTCGATGGTGGCCTTCAGCGGGCAGCCGGCGATGGTGAGCAGTACCGTCACCCGCGCATGCCCGTCGGTGTCTACCGAGACCGAGTCCACCATGCCGAGCTCGGTGATGGGGCGGCGGATCTCGGGGTCGATGACGGTGGCCAGGGCGGCCTGTACCGCATCGGTCAGGGGTTGCGAGGACATGCCCCGAGTCTACCGAGTAGGGCCTTCCGACCCATCCGCGTCCGCGTCCGCGTCCTCGCCGGTCTCGGCAGGACTCCGCTCCAACTCCTCAAGCAGGTCGCGTAGTTCGGCCCGCAGGAAATCCCGCGTGGGCATCTCGTTGATCCGGCTTCGCAGTGAGGCTATCTCCCGAGCGAGGAAGTCCATATCGGCCCGCGACTGGGCAGCCACCTCCCGGTCATGTTCCAGACTCACCCGGTCCCGGCCCTCCTGCCGGTTCTGAGCCAACAGGATCAGCGGGGCCGCATAGGAGGCCTGCAAAGACAACATCAGAGTCAGGAAGATGTACGGAAACGGATCGTGCAGCAGCTCCGGGGCCACCGTATTGAGGACGATCCACACCACCACTATCACTGTCATCCAGAACAGGAAGCTTGCGGTTCCCATAAACCTGGCGAAGCTCTCCGCGAACGAACCGAAGGCATCATCGGGCAGCCGGACCCGCGGCAACCACGTGGTTCGGCGGCCGGGAGTGTTCAGCCGATCAGGCTGTCGGGCCATCGCTCACCCCCGCTGCCAATTGGAGCCCACGCCAGTCATCGGGAAGGATGTGGTCGAGGACGTCATCGACGGTCACCGCACCCAAGAGGCGACCCTCATCATCGATCACCGGGGCACACACGAAGTCGTAGGTGGCGAAATACCTGCTGACCACCGCGACATCGGTATCGGGCCGCAGCGGTTCGATATTGCCGTCCACCATCCCAGCCACCAGCAGCGAGGGTGGTTCCCGGAGCAGCCGTTGGAAATGCACCGCCCCCAGATAGCGGCCGGTGGGCGTGTCCAGCGGCGGCCGGCACACGAAGGTGAGCGCGGCCAAAGCTGGGGTGAGCTCCTCCATCCGCACCCGGGCTAGGCACTCGGCCACCGTGGCATCTGGGCCGACCACTATCGGCTCCGGGGTCATCAGCCCACCGGCGGTCGCGGGCGCGTAGGTGAGCAACGCCCGGACGTCCTCAGCCTCCTCGGGCTGCATTCGCTGCAGCAGGGTCTCGGCCATCTCCGGAGTGAGTTCTGCGATCAGGTCGGCGGCATCGTCGGGATCCATCTCCCCAAGAATGTCGGCGGCACGCTCGGTCTCCAGGGTGCTGAGCACCGCCACCTGCTCGGCCTCCGGCAGTTCCTCCATAGCCTCGGCCAAAACCTCATCCTCCAGGGCGTCAATCACCTGGCGGCGCCGTTCGGGTGCCAGATCATGAAGCTCGCGGGCAACATCGGCGGCTTTCATGTCGGCCAGCTGCTCCAGCAACTGTTCGGTACCCTGCGCGCCAGCCACGAAGACATCCGGGAGTTCGCTCCAGTCGACTATAACCACGTGGCCACGGGCGAACGGTCCCCGACCGGTCGTCTCTTTGAGCGCCACTTCAGGCACCTCCCAGGCCCGGGTCCGGGTCTGGGCGATGGCCAGATCAAAGATAGAGGCCGCCGGCTGACCGGCCCGGGCGACGCGCATGTCGAACAGGTCTGCCATGACGAGATGCTCATGCTCCCGACGAGCAAAGGCGACTGTGTTCACCGCGCCGGAAATTATCACCTGCTGTGCGTCGATCGCGTGGACTCGCTGCATGGGTAGGTACACCCGTCGCAGCCGGAGCAACTCGATCACCAACCCCTTCACCCGGGGCGGACGGGCGGCAGAGCGGTTCTGGATGACGACGTCACGAACTTTGCCCACCTGGTCACCGCTGGCGTCCAGGACAGGCAGCCCCTTCATTCGGGATACGAAGATTGAGGTCGAGGTGCCGCTCACCCCTGCAGGCTACCGCGTCAGGTCGCCTCCGGATCGAAGGCAACCTCGGCGGGATCCAGATACGCCGTGGCCGCGTCCGCCGCATCGACCACTGCCTGGTCACGCACCGACGTCGGCTCGTCGCTGGTGGCCTCGTCGACGGAGGACCGCACCAGTGCTCCGGTATCTCGGGCATCGTCCCTCAGTTGACGCAGGTCGGCCACCTCGTCGCCGCTGAGCAGATGCCGAGAGATCATGGCGCGGGGATTCAGGTCCGACAGTCGAATGTCATCGAATTCCGGGCCCAGTTCGGCCCGCAACTGCCCGCGAGCGTCATTCCCGATCCGACGGACATAGGCCATAACCCGCGCGGCTTTCCGGGCGAACTCCGGCAGCCGCTCTGGGCCGAAGAAGATGACCGCCATCGCAGCAATGATGACGATCTCCACCATGTTGAAGCCGCCCATGGTGCCCCCGCCTACAAGCCCGCAGCAGCCAGCAGGGCCAGAAACGCCTCCGCCTCGGTCGCGGAGGCTGCCTTCAACGGCCGCCGTAGGCTCGCCGGGCCGAATCCGCGCGCGGACAGGCCAGCCTTGACCAGCATGCAGCCCTGGGTAGCAAAAACCCCGGTGTAGACCGGCAGCAGGTGGCGATAGCGCGCGATCGCGCCTTCGACATCGCCCGAATAGTACTGATCGAGCCACTCCTTGGTCAGCGAACCGGTGAAGTGCGTGGAGGTCCCCACGACTCCGGTGCCGCCGACGGCCAGCAGCGGCAGGGTCATGGCGTCGTCGCCGGAGTAGTAGGCGAGGTCGGTCGCAGCCATCACCTTGGCAGAACTGACAACATCGCCTTTCGCATCCTTGACGGCCACTATCAGCGGATGATCCCCCAGCTGGATCAGCGCCCCCTCCGGGATGGGAATGGCGCTCCGGCCCGGAATGTCATAGAGCATCACCGGCAACTCACAGGCATCGGCAACCATGGTGAAGTGCTCCACCAACGCATCCACCGGCGGCTTGCTGTAATAGGGCGTCACCACCAACAGACCATCCGCCGCCGCGGTCACGGCATCCCGACCGCGCGCAATCGTGGCGGCGGTCTCATTGGTGCCGATCCCGGCGAGTATCTGCGCCCGGTCCCCCACCTCCGACTTGACCGCCTGGAGCAGCGCAAGCTTCTCCGCATCACTGGTCGTCGGGGACTCACCTGTGGTCCCGTTTATCACGAGTGCATCATTGCGTTGTTCATCGACCAGGTACGCCGCCAGCCGTCGCGCCTGATCGAGATCGAGGGCGCCCTCAGGCGTGAACGGAGTCACCATGGCCGTGATGAGACGTCCGAAGGGTTGGGCCATGACAGCAGTTTAGGGCCAACGTGTCCTAGGCTGTGAGTCGTGAACCCTCAGACGAAGACACTGCCTGCCATTCAGCCCACCCCCCTGACAGGCTTCGCCGACGCTTTTGCCCCCGAAGTAGAGCAGGCGGCCGCCGCCAGAGCCGCCGCCCAAACACTCGGCATAGACTCGATTACCCCCAGCACAGCTACGCTGATCTCCCTGCTCACGCGCAGCATCGGTGCTGCAACGGCGGTTGAGGTGGGTACCGGTGCTGGCGTTTCCAGCCTGGCGCTGCTGGCCGGCCTCACGGACACCGGGGTGCTCACCAGCATCGATCTGGAACCCGAACATCAGACGGCTGCGCGCACGGTGCTCACCGAGGCTGGCATCGTCAGCCGGCGCGCACGCCTGATCGCCGGTCCGGCTCTGACGGTGCTGCCCAAACTCAGCGACAGCGCCTACGACGTCGCCCTGATCGACGCAGATCCGCTGGAGTACGTCGAATACGTGGCCCAGGCAGCCCGGCTGCTTCGCTCTGGCGGGTTGCTGTTCATCTACCATGCCTTTGCCCAGGGCACCGTGGCCGATGCACGGAACGAAGACGACGAGACCGTTATTATCCGTGAAGCCTTGGCCGCCATCAGCGCGATGGATGAGTTCACCCGGACCCTGGTCCCCGTGGGTGACGGGCTCGTGGTGGCGCTGCGATCCTGATCAGGATGAGGGATGCGCTGGCCAATCATGCCCTAGCTGCGGCGCACCGGATCGGGCGAACCACGTCCCCCACATCCGGCGATGGACATCCAGTACACCCACCAGATCTGGGGTCGCGGTTCATCCCGCCCGGCACGTCCTCGCACAGAGCAGCATTAATCAGCGCATCCTTAGAAACCAACGCGTCCGTTCTTGCTCACCACGGTGATCCCCGAGTCGGAGACGTGGAATCCTCGAGCTAGGTCCGCTTCCCGATTCACACCGACCTCGGCCCCGTCCTCCACCACGATGTTCTTGTCCAGAATGGCGCGTCGCACCACAGCATTGCGGCCGACATGCGCGCCGTGGAACACGATGGACTCCTCCACCTTGGCCCACTTGTCCACCAGGACATTGGGCGACAGCACCGATCTGTCCACATCACCGCCGGAGATTATGCACCCGGAACTGACAATGGAGTCCTCAGCGGTCCCCCGCAGGGTGAACTTCGCCCCGGGCGCCTGCACCTGGCGGGTGAATATCGGCCACTCCAAGTTGTAGAGACTGAAGTCGGGATCGACACTGACAAGATCCATGTGGGCCGCGTGGTAGGCGTCAATCGTGCCCACGTCGCGCCAGTAGTTCCGGTCCCGCACCGAGGAACCTGGCACATCGTTCTTGGTGAAGTCGTAGACCTGAGCGGTGCCCTTGTTGACGAAGAAGGGCACGACGTTGCCCCCCATATCGTGCTTGCTGGAGGCGTCCTCTGCGTCGGCCCGCAGGCATTCGACGAAGGCTTTGCAGGTGAAGATGTAGTTGCCCATGGAGGCAAACGACTCCTCGGGGCTGTCTGGAAGCCCCGGTGGGTCGGCCGGCTTCTCCAGGAATTCCCGAATCTGATTGCCCTCTGCGGCGTCGATGATGCCGAACTCTGACGCCTCCGACCGCGGAACCCGGATCCCCGCGACGGTGCATTCCGCGCCAGCCTCTATGTGTGCCTTCAGCATCGCATCGACGTCCATCCGGTAGATGTTGTCCGCGCCGAAGACGACCACGTAGTCGGGGTTTTCGTCACTGATCAGGTTCATCGACTGGTAGATGGCGTCGGCGCTGCCTTGGAACCACTGTTTCCCGGTGCGCTGCTGGGCTGGCACCGAGGTGACATAGCTCCCCAGCATCGTGGACATCCGCCAGGTACGAGCGAGGTGCCGATCGAGCGAATGTGACTTGTACTGGGTCAGCACCGCAATCTTTGTGAACCCGGAGTTGGCTAGGTTCGACAATACGAAATCGATCAGGCGATAACTCCCCCCGAAGGGAACCGCAGGCTTGGCCCGGTCGGCAGTGAGCGGCATCAAACGCTTGCCCTCACCACCGGCTAGGACTATCGACAGGACGTTCGGTCGACTCGGCATGGCACGAACCTACTTGTTCCCCCGCCGCTGCGCATCCCATCGACACGAACTTTCGCGGAACCGAAACAGTCTGGTGGGTGACGACCCGCCCCATCCGGACCCATCCTGTGCCACGATCACCCCATGCGCGTTTCGATCCTGACCCGGGAGTACCCGCCCTACATCTACGGCGGTGCCGGAGTTCATGTAGGCCAGCTCGTACCTCAGCTACGGAAGTTCACCGACAGCGTCGACGTCCAAGCCATGGGGGAACCCCGCCCGGGAGCCACCACCCATCCCGAGGATTGGCCCGCCGATGCCAACGCCGCGCTGCGCACCGTCGGCGCCGATGTCTCGATGGCAGCCGCCATCCCCGAAGTCGACGTCCTGCATGCCCACACCTGGTACGCCCAGTTCGCTGGCATGCTGGCCTCCCAGCTTCAGGACATTCCGCTGGTGGTCACCGCCCATAGTTTGGAGCCGGATCGCCCGTGGAAAGTCGAGCAGCTAGGCGGGGGCTATCGGCTGAGTTCCTGGATCGAGCGGACCGCCTATCAGAACGCGGATGCCATCATCGCGGTCTCGGCCGCCATGATCACCAATATCAGACAGGCTTACCCGTTCGTCGATCCGGACCGAATCCACGTGGTGAAGAATGGGATTGACCCTGACGAGTTCCAGCCCGACCACGACACCACCGTGCTCGAGGAACTGGGCGTTCCCCTGGATGGCCCCCTGGTAGTCTTCGTGGGCCGCATCACTCGCCAGAAAGGGCTCATCCATCTAGTCCGGGCCGCCCAGCACCTCCACCCGAACGTCACCTTGGTGCTACTCGCTGGAGCCCCAGATACCCCGGAAATCGCCGCCGAGTTCAAACAGGCCTTTGCTGACCTCCAGGAGGTGCGTCCGGGACGAGTCTTCTGGGTGGAGGAGATGTTGCCCCGTGAGCAGGTTCGCCAGGTGCTCACCACCGCCGATATCTTCGCGTGCCCCTCTGTCTATGAACCCCTGGGGATAGTCAACCTGGAGGCTATGGCCTGCGAGACCGCAGTGGTCGCCTCTGCGGTGGGTGGAATCCCTGAGGTCGTGGTGGACGGCGAAACCGGGCTCCTGGTGCCCTACGATCCCACCCTCAGCGAGGATGCCACCGCAGTCGCGGCCTTCGAACGGGACTTCGCCGCCAAGATCAACCTGTTGGCCGCCGATCGTGATCGCGCTCAGGCGATGGGGAAGGCTGGCCGCCAGCGTTGTATCGACGAATTCTCGTGGGAGCAGATTGCCCGCGAAACGCTAGCCGTCTACCGCGCCGCGATCGCCCGGCACGGCGACGCAACATAGCTACGTCCCCCGGGCGGCAACCCGGGGGACGTAGGCACTTGAGGTATCGGCTAGCCCACAATCGCCTTCAGGGCCTCGAGCAGTTCAGCGGCCTCCGTCGCGTTCATCTCGATCACCAGGCGCCCGCCACCGTCAGCTGGGATCCGCATCGCGATCACGCGGGATTCCTTCGCGACCTCGATCGGACCCTCACCCGTGCGAGGCTTCATTGCTGCCATGGTTCTCCCTCTCTGGTTTGTCCCGGAGACTCCTCCAACCCCATTATCGCAGACCGCGCGCCGCGGTAGCCTGGAGGAACATCCATCGGCGGTGCGGAGGCTAGTTGTTTTCGGACCCGGCAGAGGAGGTCCTCCACCTGGTCTGGGGAATACCCCCGGAGCACAACGTCAAACTCAATCCCATCGAGATCGGCTGCGTACAAGTTCCCTTTCGGAAGATCCAACTCGGGCGCGTCATGCTCTGCGCGCGGAAGCTCCCCGAATCGGCCATTGGCAACCATGGCGCCCAAAGCAAGGACCACGAGCACGCCCACCCACAAAACCCACTGCATTAGGTGCCCCCCTGGTAGTCGGCGATGAGTGAGACCGCGTGGGCAACATCGTCGGTGAGATGAAGCCGATCCAGATCCGCAGCACTTATGTAGGCATCGCTGTCGAGGAGCGAGGCGCGTACCCAGGCGAGCAACCCACTCCAGTGCTCGGTGCCGAACAGGACAATGGGGAAGGACGTCATCTTGTGCGTCTGGACTAGGGTCAGCGCCTCGAAGAGTTCATCGAGAGTCCCATAGCCACCCGGCATGACGACGAAGCCCTGGGCGTACTTGAGGAACATCACCTTCCGGACGAAGAAGTAGCGGAAGTTGATCCCGAGGGTGACATAAGGATTCAACTGATCTTCGTGGGGCAGTTCAATGCCCAATCCGACAGAGACGCCCCCGGCCTCTACCGAACCCCGGTTCGCGGCCTCCATGATGCCCGGCCCTCCACCGGTGATGGTGGCGAAGCCAGCTTCGGTCAACGCCCGGCCCAACTCCACACCAGCCTGGTACATGGGATGGTCCGGTGGGGTGCGCGCGGAGCCGAAGACGCTCACCGCAGGCCCCAGTTCGGCCAAGGTGCCGAATCCGTCCACGAACTCGGCCTGAATCCGTAGCACCCGCCACGGATCGGCATGCACCCAGTCGGGCGCACCGCGGTGCTCCAAGAGCCGCTGATCCGTCGTGGTCGCCTGAACCTGGTCCGCCCGCCGGATGATGGGGCCTTGGTGCCGAGTACCCTTCGGTTGCTTGCTCACAGCCGCCAGCCTAGTAGCTTGTCGCAGCTGAGATGTGCGGTACCGAGCGGCGTCAGGTGGGTTCTGGGCAAGACGGGGATCCGGAATCGATGCCGGGGTATCGGTGAGGATCCACGGCGTAGCCCAGGGTTCACCTGGGGTCGCGAATACAAAAGATCAGCTGCGACAGGCTACTAGGGATGCGCTGATCAATCATGCCCTGGCTGTGGCGCACCGGATCGGGCGAACCGCTTCCCCCACAGCTGGCGATGGACATCCAGTACACCCACCCAATGTGGGGTCGCGGTTCATCCCGCCCGGCACGTCCTCGGACAGAGCAGCACAAATCAGCGCATCCCTAGGGATACGTACTGCCCCCGACCG
>JBKEBU010000044.1:0-37060 GCA_047973325.1 Propioniciclava sp.
CCACCGTGTTCGTGACCGAGGTGTTCGGTCAGCTCGGCGTTCAGCGCGGTCTCGAGCACGTTCTTCGTGAGCTGGTTCAGCAGCCCTCCCGGGCCGACCAGGCTAACGCCCTGCTCCTTCGCCTGCGCGAGCAGCCGCTCGGCGAGGTCCTTCTGATCGATGATCTCTCCCGTTACAGGATCGATCATCCCGTTATCCAACACTTCGGTCGTGTCAGTCACGGCCATCTCCTTTCGGATCAAGCCGGACCTCACACACCGTTCTTCTGACAGGCGATGCCCAAGCCCTACCTGAGTGAGTTCCGTGACGATGTTGTGCGCGTCGCGAGGAACCGGGAGCCCGGAGTGACGATCGAGCAGATCGCGCGAGACTCCGGTGTTCACCCGATGACGCTGCAGAAGTGGCTGCGTCGCGCCGATATCGATCAGGGCGCCAAGCCCGGCCAGTCCCGGACGGAGGCCGCGGAGATCCGTGAGCTGAAGAAGCGGAACCGGCTCCGCGAGCAGGAGAACGAGGTGCTGCGGCGGGCGGCGGCGTATCTGTCGCAGGCGAACCTGCCGGGAGAAGGTTCTACCCGCTCGTGACAGAGCTCGCCGCTGACGGGATCCCCGTCGTGGTGACGTGTCGGGTGCTCAAGCTCTCCCGGCAGCCCTACTACCGGTGGCTGGCAGCCCCCATCACCGATGCGAGGTGGTGGAGGCGTATCGCGCGAACGCGCTGTTCGACGCCCACCAGGACGACCCCGAGTTCGGGCATCGGCTGCTGGCCGGCGAGGCTCGCGACAACGGCGAGGCGATGTCGGACCGGACCGCGCGGCGGATCGCCTCCGCGAACGGCTGGTTTAGCGCGTTCGGGAAGCCCAAGCGGAGCAAGGCCCGTCGGCCAGCAGCCAGTGCACGACGACCTCTGCGCTGTCGTCGACGAGAGCGGGTGAGTGCGACACGTCTTCACCGCTGACGCGGCGAACCAGTTGTGACTGACCGACATCACCGAGCACAAGACCGCGGAGGGCAAGCTCTACCTCTGCGCCATCAAGGACGTCTACGCACACCAGCCAAAATTGACACTAATGCGCGTGAACGCGAATATAAGTGTTATGGAGTTTACGGTGGCTGACGTCGCACGTGAACATGCGCGCACGCCGCGGTTCGTTCAACAGGCTGTCCAGGCCGGCGATTTGCCGGTGCTGCGGATGGTGGGGCGGACAGCAGTGATTGACGATGTGGCTGTTACGGCGTGGGCTCGTTCGCTGGCCCGCGGTCGGAGGTGGACGCCGGCGGTCCGTGAGGCTGCTTTCGACCTCCTGTCCACGGGCCAGAGCAGTTGGCTGTCCAGTTCTGAGCGGTCCCGGCTGCGGTCCCGCTTGAGGACGATGCCCGCCCAGGCGATTGCGCATGCTGCTGGCGGGTTGGCAGGGGAGTGGGCCCGCTACCGGACCAGTGACGTCGGCGGGCTTACGCCGATCGGGCCGTCTGCGGTGGATGCGGCGAGTTTGCACTTGGTGCCCGGGTCAGGATGGGTCACCTTCGTTGAAGTTAATGACCTCGACCGGTTCGAGTATCAGCGTGACGTGATCGTGGACGCCGACGGCAACCTCGGTGTCGTCCGACGCGATCACGACCCCCGCGAGGCACGTGTGCTCGCCGACTGCTACCTGCTGGGTGATGCCCGCCTGTCCGCTGCGGCGGCCGCAGAGCTGGAGGGACGCGCTCGTGGCCTTTGACATCTTTGACCAGCTCGACCAGATTGCCGTCGTGGTGCCTGGCCACCAGCGTTGGGCGCGATCAATGGTCCAGACTCCTCGAACTCCTCGATCCAAAGCTGACTCGCCTCACGGACCGGTCACTGATGGACGCAGTTCGATCCTTCCCGGGCAATCCCGACCAGATGCGGCTGGACAGTGGCATCCAGAGGCTGCTTGCGTCGTGACGGGTCTGCTGCACGCATAGGTGACTTTGACGTGACCCACCCGGACTCCATCTACGGCCTGCTGCGGCGAAGCCCGCCACTAGCTTCATCACCAGATAGACCGCACGAGGACGGGTCAAATTGAAGTCGGGCGAGTTCCCCCGCGCCGACGGCACCCGTTTGGTGGCAAACCACTCCACTTGAATCAGGACTACCCAAAGTCATGGGCTGAGCCTCGGTCGTCTTGTGCTGGGCATGGTTTGTAGGCATGGCCCCGACCCCACGTGGCCAGGTCTGTGGGAGCATCTTGAGGGGGGGACGGCCTCCAATCGAACGGGCATCGGGCGTCGAGATGCTCTCCTTCAGAGGCTCTCCGCGTGCACTTATCGTGCACTCCGGAGTGCACGAAGTGTCACTTTGCGACATCTTGTGACACGTCCGAGACTTGCGTGAAACCCCTAGTCGCTAAGCTGAAACCCCTAGTGGGCCCACTGGGAATCGAACCCAGAACCCGCGGATTAAAAGTCCGCTGCTCTGCCAATTGAGCTATAGGCCCCGGCCAAGCAGTCTATCGGGCGATAGGCCCACCGCCGCCACCGGCCCACTCTTGGTACTGCTTGGGTGGAGACTTCGGTCTCGGCAGGCCTTGGCCTCGTGCCCATCCGTTCCACAGGGCAGTGACGACACCCGGACATGCCTGAAGGTGGGCATCAGGCCCACCTTCAGGAGAGATTGCTTGCGAGGTTGAGTCGCCAGATCAGCTCATGCAGTCAGGGCAGGCGATCCAAAAGTTGGACAGCCACAGGTTTTCCGGGGTGTAGGTGCAGTCCCGGCTCCAGGCGGTGATCCTGAAGTTGCTCACCTTCCCGCTGAAGTTGATGTTCACTGCGCCCCGCGCGTCATTGGCGTCCAAATCGGCCGGGTTGAGCGCGCACCACGGATTCCTCGGGATGCCAGCACCACCGACTAGGGGGCCCTGGGTGGTGGAGTAGGCGGCATTGCTGGAGAAGAAGAACCGCTCGCGCCCGTTGAATTTGTTCTGGAAACGGCCGTAGTCCAAGTCATAGATGCTGAATCGGAGATCCTTGACAGTCCCACCGACGAACTGGAAATCCCAGGTAGCGTAGTTGGTGAGTTCATTTGTGGAGGTGATCCTTTCCGGGTTCGCAGTGTTGCCGTTGCCGCCGGAGTTCCAGCCGATGCTCAGGGCCTCCTCGGTGCCGGCCACGATGCTTCCACCCCGCGGGGTTCCGTTCTGCAGGACGAGGTTGGCGCCGTCATGCCAGGAGCAGCAGGTGCCACCGTAGTTCGTCCGCCCCTGGCAGTTGCCACCGGCTTCATTGTTGAACTCGTTCCCCGGCGCGCACTTGTCGCCGCCGGGCTCGTACCAGGTGCCGTTGGGGTTGCAGCTGACGCTGTCCATGGTGTGCGCACCGTAGTAGGTCGTGGTGGCACGAATGGTGATATCGGCACCGTTGGTGCCACATCCGCGCAGGCCGTGGGGGGTGAACTCAAGGACGCGCCGGTAGACCGAAACCCCGTCGCAGCGGCTGGTGGGGTTGTAGCCGGGAAAGCGAGTGATGACCTCAGTGCCATGGCTCGCCGACCAGCGGATCTGATAGAACTTCGAGTCCTGGCCCCACTCGTTCTTGACAACACATTCGTTGGTTTTCGTGGTGGCCGCTACCCCGGGTGCTGCGGAAACCGCTCCGACCGCGGGAATCGTCCAGGCCAAGCCCTTGGTGAGGCTACGCCGCGAAATATCAGTCCGAGCAACGCCGGTGTCTGGGGTGGCATCCGCTGAAAGAGTCACAAGAGTCCTTAGGAAATCATGTGCCCGGGGTGTCAAACTGGGGTAAGGCGCACTGAGATCGCTGCAGAGAGGCTCTCGGCGGTCACGTGGGGTCGAGGGTGGTCAAAAGGGGTGGGCACTACGGCGCCAGTATCGCCAGAAGTCCTAGTCCTGGCAAATCAAAATGGCCCTCCCTGGAGCCGGATTGGTGTATGAGGGCACAAAGTTGCAGCAAAGTCCCTAGTCAGAATCTTTCTGATAGTTTCCTGAAGGTTGATGGGGATGGCCGTGCGCGGTGGATTCCGCTACCCGGAGGTGGGCGCACGAGTGTGAGACGCGGCCACCTGGGCCGGTGGATGCACGTCGGCTCCCAGGTCGGGCAAGATAGGCGGGTGCCCCCCTTTGCCGATGCTGTGGTGCTCGCGCCGCTGGCCGTTGCCCTGACGTTCGGGTCCAGTGCCTGGCTGAAGCGTGGCCAGGCCCCATCGATCCTGGATGCCATGCGCCTGCTCAAGGTTCCGGCCGTCCTGCAGAAGTTGAGCTTGGCTCGACTCGTGCCTGTTGTCGAGGTGGTGCTGGCGCTGGGATTGGTGCTGCTGCCGTCGCCGTTCTTTCTGGTCCCGGCGGTGGGTGCCTTGGGTCTGGCACTTATTTACTGGATCCTGATTGCCCGGGCGCTGACATTTGAGCGGCGGCCCTCGTGTGGGTGTTTCGGGCGGATCGGTGAGGCCAATATCTCGTGGCGCACGCTGGTCCGCAATTCACTCGTGGTGCTGGCAGCGGGCATCTCGGTGATGATGGGCCTCTGGGGAACCTCGGCGGCACAGCTGTTGCTGGCGGCCACCGGCATGGCGGCAGCCTGGCTGGTGGGGACGGCGCTGTGCCTGGTGTTGTTGTGGTCCATCCTGGCCCGGACCCCGGTGGCCCCTCGGGCTCGACACAGCAGCCGGTCTCCGGCCGACTCGCTGCCAGATCCGGCGATCTTGCCAGCGGTTGATCCGGCCGCGTATGTTCGGCGTCCGATTCCCCCAGGCGGGTTCTACGGGCGGCATCAGTTCACAACATTCGCGGCAGCGGCTGCGCTCCAGGCCCGGCTGATCTTGGTGATGAGCCGTCCGTGTGAGCGCTGCGGGCGGCTGCTTGATGATCTGGACCTGTTGGCAACCCGGTTCCCGATGCTTGGGGTCCATGTGCTGTTCGAGGGGTCTGGCGCCGCCTTCGTCGTCGCCGAGTGGCCCCAGTTAGTGGACTACTTGATGGTTGCGGATTCCGCGGCGGCCTGGCAGGGGCTCGGGGGTGTATCCGGGCAGCCGGTGGCCGTCATTCTCGGGGCGGATGGATACCTGGCGGGAGGGCCGGTGGTCGGCGAGCCCGCGATCCGCCAGCTGATCGAGGATCTGGCCGTGGAACTCGGCAGCCTGAGCGATGACTCAGCCGATCAACCATGACATCTCCTCCTCTTCTCACAGGCGCCTGAGGCAAGCATGGCCGTGTGCCGCTGCCCCGCACCGTGCGCCACCAGATCAGCTGCGGACGGACCGGACGGTGCTGCGGCCGTGAGCGATCATCGCGCTGTCCCCTGATGATCGCGCTAGACTGTGCGGCGATAACGTGCTCCGGGGTCGGTGAAAGTCCGAACCGGCGGTGATAGTCCGCGAGCCCGTGCCGGCGTGAGTCGGAGCGGGTTGAACCGGTGAAACTCCGGTACCGACGGTGAAAGTCCGGATGGGAGGCAGCACGCATCGTCGAGTGCAGTCGTGCCCCCATGGCTGCCGACGCGGTGGTGTCTCCTCACTCTGTCCCGGCGGCAGACTGTGAGGAGGGGACATGGCGCAGCCGGGATCGCCTGTCCGGGCACGGGTGCGTCTGCTAGCACCCTGGCTCCTCGGTCTGCTCCTGCTGCTGGCCTGGCTGGTCTCGGCTCAGTTCTTCCTCGGGCCGGTCGCCTTGTTTCCGGGGCCGGGGGCGGTGGCGACGAAGCTGGTCAGCTCCCTGATGAACCCGCAATGGTGGCCCTATCTGACCATGACTGCGGTGGAGGCTATTGGCGGCTGTCTGCTCGGAGTGGTGATAGCTATCCCGCTCGGGATAGCCATCCATCGCTCAAGGACGCTCGCGGCAGCACTCGCGCCTTATCTGGGCGCGACCCAGGCGATCCCCGCGATTGCCTTGGCACCCCTGCTGGTGCTTTGGGTCGGGTACGGGTTGGAGGCTGTGATCGTATTGTGCGCGGTGCTCGTCTTCTTCCCGATTCTGGTGTCCTCGGTTGTGGGGCTCAGCGCCGTCGATCCTGACCTGGTCGATGCGGCCCGTCTGGACGGTGCCAGCGCTCTCAGCCTGCTCATCCACGTCGAGTTTCCGCTGGCACTTCCGAGCGTGCTCGCGGGGGTGCGCAACGGTTTCACGCTGTCGGTGACGGGTGCGATTGTCGGTGAGATGGTCATGGGCGGGCGCGGGCTGGGGCAACTCCTCACCCTGCAGCGCGATGCCGTCGATACTGCCGGAATGGTGGCCACGATCGTGGTCTTGTGCGTGCTGGCTTCGGGGCTATACGGCCTCATCTTGTTACTTGAACGGAATGTGGGTCGCGACACCGTCGGGGTCGCGCCCGGACAGAAAGGAACCCAATGAGACGTGTACCGAGCCTGCTGACTCTGGTTCTGGTCATCGCCCTCACGCTGGTCGGCTGCGCGCGACAGCCGGTCGGATCCACCCCCACCGGCTCCACCCCCACCGGATCGCCCCCGCAGGTGACCGTGGGCCTGACCTACATCCCCGACATTCAATTCGCGCCCTTCTACGTTGCCGAGCAGAAGGGTCTATTCGAGCAGGCTGGCCTGGAGGTGTCCCTACGCCACCACGGGGCCAGTGAGGGGCTTTTCAATGCCCTCCTCGATGGCGAGGAGGACTACGTCCTGGCGGGCGGGGATGAGCTTTTGCAGGCACGCGCTGCCGGAATGGATCTGGTTGCCATCGGCCAGTACTACCGGGCCTACCCAGTGGTGGTCATAGTTCCAGAAGACTCCGATATTCACCGGCCCCGAGATCTCGCAGGTCGCCGGATTGGAGTCCCATTCCGATCCGGTGAGACCTGGTTTGGACTGCAGGCGCTCCTGGCTGATGTTGGTCTGACCACCGAAGAGATCGAAATAGTTGAAATTGGTTATACCCAGCAGGCGGCACTCGCTACTGGTGAAGTCGATGCCGTGGTCGGATTTGTCAATAATGACCAGGTCCAGTTTCAACAGGCAGAAATTCCTGTCCGGTCGATCCAGCTAACCGAAAGTGGGGCCGTTCCCCTAGTCAGCATAGTATTGGCCACAACTCAGGAACGTCTGGCTGCCCGCCCCGAGGTTGCTCAGAAGGTGGTTGGTTCAATGGGTGCCGGGATAAGGGCTACGGTAGAGGCGCCCGCTTCTGCGGTTGAGATGTCTGAGTCCTACATCCCGACCCTCACCGAAGTAGGTGCCGAAAGCGCTGCATTGGCGACGCTGGAGGCGACGTTACCGTTGTGGACCCCGGGCGGCGGTGAGGTCAGTACCACGATAGAGAGGAGTGACTGGTCGCAAATGGCGACGTTTATGGAGCAGCGCGGGTTAATATCGCGCCCAGTCACCGCAGAAGAATCAATGCAGAATCTGCCGTCCTAGGTGCGCCGGGGTAGTCCCGGTGACCGGCGTGATGAGGCGAGCAACGAGGTGGGGAAGTGAGGCAGCCGGATGTCCCGGTTTCTTGAGGAGGTGGAGGCTCCGGCTGAGGGTCGGGTGCGGCCTAGAGTCGTCTCTGCTGGCTCCCAAGCCTGGGTAGACCGGGCGGTCAGCTTGGCCGTCCTGTGCGCTGCCATCGCGGCCATCCTGCTGGCCTGGGAGCAACTGGACCACATCAACACTATCTGGCTAGGCATCGTCGGAGGCGGAATCTTCGCCACGGCAGTCCTCCTCCCTCTGTACGCCTGGTCGAGCCGGGGCATCCGGGTTCCGGCCACCATCCTGGCGATCAACGTCATGGTGGGGCTGGGGACCTGGCCGATCGCCTGGCAGGGAGTGCCGACTCAAGAACCTCCCTTCCTCTGGATGCTGATCGGCGTCGCCACTCTGGTGCTCTCCACGACGTGGGGAAACGCTATCGCGGTGCCCTACAACGTGATCGCGTCGACTGCCTATCTCGTGGTCCGGCTGACACCCAGCGGAGGTGGCGTCGCGCCGCTGGTGGCAGTTCAGGATGCGCTCATGGTGGCGATTCAGCCGCTGATCTTGGTGGCGGTCTTCACCTACATCCGCAGCCAGTCTGAGGAAGCGGACTCGTGGACGGCGGTTTCGCAACGTTTGGAAGGTGACACCACCCTGCGCACGGCGCTCGAGGGGGAGCGCGCCCGGCTGGACGCCACCATTCACGATGAGGTCATGACCACCCTGGTGTCGGCCGGCCGGAGCAGCGGCTCTTCTGAGCACTTAGTCTCCCAGGCACGGCATGCGGTGGCCAGCCTGGACGCTCAGGCAGGGGACGACACCGGCGTCGAGGACTTCGTTCCCGGAAATGTGTCCCGCCTGGTTAGGGACGTGGTCGCTGCCGCCTGCCCGACAGCACGCTACACCGAAGAGGTGGACGTTCTGGTTCCCCGGCTTCCGCACGGGGTGATCAGCGCCCTCGTCCGGGCGGTCCGCGAAGCTACTATCAATGCCGAGCGCCATGCTCAGGCCAGCCACATCCGGGTCCATCTGCTCATTGCCGAGGACGAGGAGGGCGAGGTCGAGGTAACCGCCACCGTGAGTGATGATGGCCGCGGCTTCGATCCCGCAGCGGTCGATCCGCGGCGGCTGGGGATCCGGGTGTCGGTGCGGTCCCGGATGGAGTCCGTCGGTGGGCAGGTAAGCATTCTGTCAGAGCCGGGCCGAGGCACGATGGTGCGCCTGTCGTGGACTGGCTATCTGGGGGATCTGGACGAAGAGGATGACCTGAGTCCCGAAGCCACGCGGGATCATGTGCTCTTCGAGCGGCTCGATGTGCGTCCGGTCGGCTGGGTCGGCCGGGGCGCGATGGCTGTTTTCATGTTGGTGGGTTGTCTGGAGTTGGTGTCCAGCTCCAATGTGCTGCTGACCTTGGTTGCGCTCGGCATCAGTGCCGCACTCACCGTGCTGGTGTTTCTGCGATTCGGCGACTACATGTCTAGCTGGCGAGCCTGGTTCTGCGCCGCATTCGGAATATTCCAAAGCCTGGCTGGCGGGGCAGCCATGCTGGGCGGGAACTGGAATGCACACCTGGCCTGGTGGTTGGGGCCGGTCATCTTGACCGCGGCCGCGATAAGTATTGGTGGTCACCGGATTATTTCCTGGGTGCTGGCCGGGGTCGCGGTCATCACCGTCATGGCCAGCGTCATCCTGGATGGTCAGAGCATGTTGGCGCACACCTACCTGGTGATCAACCCGCTCGCGTGGATGGTCGTGGTGGAGCTACTCCTGGCCTGGATCGGCCGGGTTCAGTTCGATATGGACATTGCTCAACGCGCGGCCGAGGAGGCCTCAGTCGAAGGAGCTGCCTCCTTTGGACGGCTGGTCTTGCGAGAGGTGTGGCTGGCTGATCTCCGAGCTCAGGTAGATCCGCTGCTGAACAAGATCGCTGACCCTAGCGCTGTGCTCACCGCTGAAGACCGACGGGCCTGCCTGGCGCTAGAAGGAACTCTCAGAGATGGGATCCGGGCCGCGAATCTGGCCTCGCCCTCCCTCTCGGGTGCCATCATGGCGGCCCGGCTACGCGGGGTGGATGTGACCCTGGTGGACAATCGAGGTGGTCAATTGCCCGCTGCCGTGCGCACCGCCACCCTGAAGCATCTGGAGTCGGTCGTCCGGACCGCGACCGAAGGCCGCATCGTCGCGCGCACGGCGCCGCAGGGATACCAAGAGGCCGTTACCATTGTTGTCGAGGATTCACTGGGATCCCGCATGGCCCGGATCGACAATGAAGGTATGATTCTCGTGAGGTGAGTATGACTGTTTCCCCCATAAAAACCGCCATTGTTGACGATCACGAAGCGATTCGTGTCGGCATGCAACATGCTTTGGCAGCCGAAGCTGACGGCGTGCATTTCGTCGGTGGCGCCGCGACCGTAGCGGACTTCCTGCTCGGTGACTACCAGGACGTCGACGTCGTACTGCTGGACCTCAAGCTTGATGACGATTCCGATCCCAAGGACAACGCCGAGAACCTCCGGGCGGAGGGCTTCCGGGTGCTGGTCTATTCAATTGCCGATAACAACCGTCTGCTTCGGCGAGCTCTGGCGGGAGGTGCCGACGGTGTCTGCCGCAAGGCCGAGCCGATCAGTGCCACCGTCAAGGCCATCAAGGCCGTGTATTCGGGGCAGCAGGCCATCAGCCAGGAGATCCTGTCTGCCATCGAGGGCGATGCCAACTATGTTGCGGCAGCGCTGGGCCCACGCGAGCGCGAGGTGCTCAGCCTGTACGCAGCCGGATTGGAGATCCCCCAGATAGGCAGGACCCTCTACATCACCGAGAACTCGGTCAAGGAGTACCTCAAGCGCATCCGGGCGAAGTACATCCAGGTGGACCGGCCAGCCGCCTCCAAGCTGGAACTTTTCCGTCGGGCCGTGGAAGACGGCATCGTACCTCCGGTGGAACCGCAATTCTAGCTAGAACTCTTGCATTCGCCTCCTGGCGAGCAGGGTGGTTGGGATGCGCTGTTTAATGCTGTCCTGTGCGAGGACGTGCCGGGCGGGATGAACCGCGACCCCGCATGTGGTGGGTGTACTGGAGGTCCATTGCCAGATGTGGGGGACGTGGTTCGCCCGATCCGGTGCCCCGTAGCCAGGGCATGATTGATCAGCGCATCCTTAGAGACCCCGCAGAAAATCTGGATCATCATCGGGAGCTCTGGGACGCGAGGTCTCCGGACCCGGGAGGCGTCGGGGGCGTCCGAAGGCGAACCAGCACAGCGCCC
This sequence comes from Propioniciclava sp., assembly GCA_047973325.1. Taxonomy (GTDB): domain Bacteria; phylum Actinomycetota; class Actinomycetes; order Propionibacteriales; family Propionibacteriaceae; genus Propioniciclava. The sequence goes on from JBKEBU010000044.1 coordinate 10,652, forward strand.
CCAGGCCTGGGAGGCAGATGATGGCGGTCACCCAGAGCCAGCGTGGCATCAGCCGAATCGCCGTCTCGGTCGCCTGGAACGCCTCCACGAGAGCGGTGATCATCACCGTGATGATCAGCAGAATGAGAAGAACCCTAGGCACACCCAAAGTCTACCCGGCCGGTGCCCCTGCCTCCGGGCGGTGTCTGAGCGTGCGACACTGTGGTGAGTGAGTGGAAAGGTAGACCGATGGCGGGCGTGAAACACTGGGTGGAGGGAGCCCGCCTGCGGACCCTGCCGGCTGCGATCGCCCCGGTGATCGTTGGATCGGCTGTGGCCTGGTGGTTTGGTGGTTTCGTCCTGGAGCGAGCACTCCTGGCCCTCCTGGTGGCCCTGGCCTTGCAGGTGGGGGTGAACTTCGCCAACGACTACTCCGACGGGGTACGGGGTACCGACGCCGACCGAGTGGGGCCGCTCCGGCTGGTGGGGTCCGGGATGGCCAGTCCCCAGGCCGTCAAGCGGGCTGCCGGGATGAGCTTTCTGGTCGCCGCGGTGGCTGGCCTGGTCCTGGTCTTGCTGACCCAGGCCTGGTGGCTTCTCGGGATTGGCCTGGCGTGTATCGTCGCGGCCTGGTACTACACCGGCGGGCGACGCCCCTATGGCTATGCCGGCTGGGGTGAAGTGATGGTCTTCATCTTCTTCGGACTCGTGGCTACCTCAGGCACCACCTTCGTCCAGCTCGGATCGCTCCCTGCGGCGGCGTGGTGGGGCGGGGTGCTCTGCGGATCCTTGGCGTCGGCCATTTTGGTGGCCAACAACCTCCGGGATCGGGAGGGTGATGCCCGGGCCGGCAAACAGACGCTGGCGGTACGGCTGGGGGATAGCCGCACCCGTGCGCTCTATGTGGCGTTGATTTTGCTGGCGGCGGGGAGCGTCGCCGGTTTGGCGATCACCAGCACCCCGGCAGCGGCCACCGGTCTGGTGTTGCTCGCGTTCCTCATCCGGCCGATCCGGGATGTCTGCACGGGGGCTCGCGGGCGTGATCTGGTTCGGGTGCTGAAGCTTACCGGGGTCGCCGAGCTGGCCGGTGCCCTGGGGATCGCGCTGGGGGTGATGCTCCCGTGACCACGCCCGAGCCGTCACCCGATGCAGAGTCGCCGTCCTCCCCGCCGGAGGTGCCGGAGCGCACCCGCTCGCCGGTCGAGCCGATGACCGACCTGCTGTCGCCGATGCCTACCGGGTATCTCGTGGGTCCCTTACGCACGATCACCTGGGCGGTGGCCCTGGGGTGGCTGGGGCTAGCCGCGTTTGGATTCTGGCGCCTGGGCTATCCGTGGGGCTGGGTGCTGGGCGGACTGGGAATTCTGGCTGGCCTGGTCACCAGCTGGCTGGGGTTCACGATGCGGGTCCGCTGGGACGGCGCGGGCATCTATCTCCCGACGGCCGGGAAGGTCTCCTGGGATCAGGTCGACCGAGTGTCCCTCCGGCGAGGGCTGGTCACTGTTCCGCAGGTTGACATTCGCGACGGCCGCGCCCTCCAGACGTTTCCGCTCGAAAGCCTGGCCTGGTTTGGTACCAGCGGCGCAGCCCGCGCCTTGGCCCAGCGGATCGCCAACCTTGCTGAAGCCGGCCCGGTTCAGGTTCTGGACCGTGCGCGGGTCGCCAGCCGTCGAAGCCGTCGTTCGAAGTAGGACAGCACTGCTCAGCCCCAAGCTACGAGCAGCGACACGCTACTAGTCCTGCGTGCGTAGCCATTGCCGCAGATGCCAGGTTGCCCGGACATCGTCCTCGTTGTACTCCAGGACGCGGGTGCGGGCTAACTCCCGGATGGTGGCATCCTCGTGCCCCACCGCCTCGGCAAACCAGCCTTGGGAGGCCAGGCCATTGGCCTGGGCGTCTCGCCAGACGAAGCCGGTGGCTGCGGTAGCCACCACCTTGAGGCCGAGCCCATTGGCGCCCAGGAAGTTCTCCCGGATCAGGGCAAAGAGATCCACGAACCAGGTCTCCGTCGCCGCCTGCGCCCAGGCGCCCAAGGCCGGATCGAGTCGAGAGGCGAGCCGCGTGATCCGTAGTACTTCGTAGTCAGAGTAGTGATAGGCCGCCGCGTCACGCCCAGCCGTCAGGGAGCGCAACCACCTGAGTGCATCGGCGGCCAACCCGGCCTCCGCGGTAGCGTCCAGTTCGCGGAATTGGCTAAACGCCCGATAGTAGGGTTCTCCCGCTTGGGAATCATCTATCCAGAACCCCCAGAGGTACACCCGGTCGTCGGCGGAGGTTTCGATGTCAATGTCTATCTCGAGATCGCGGCGGGGCAGGAAGATCGGGCCTTCGGTGGTGCGTTCGAGCTCCATCCCGGCATGGATCATCTGGGCCCGGCGATGGGCCCGGCGCAGGCGGTCCTCGCTTCCCTCCCGATGACTGGCTCGGGGCAGATACTCGGCCAGCAGCGCCTCCAGGTCAATCTCCGCGAACTCGGTGATGGTGCCAATGCCGAGGCGGCGTAGCGTGCGGACCTCATGGACATCGAGGGGAGCCTTGCTGATCCGTAGCGAGAGATCATCGGCATCGAGCTGGGCTTGGCAGTGCTCTTGCCAGACGCAGCCCCGGCATTCGCGGGAGACTATCGGGGTCAGCAACGTGGTTTGTCCCGAGGATGCCAGCGCGGTCTCCGCGAGCTCCACGCGGTAAGCGTGCTCCCGGTCGTAGCGCTCCAGCGGGCTGACCGGCTGAGCGTCGGCGGGCACCTCCACCCACCGAGGATCCGGTGGCATCTGCCGATCGCTGAGATCGAGCCAGGTGATCACCGGTGCCACCTCATGGCCCGTCTGGCTGGGCAAGGTCAGCCTGTCGATTCCGATCAAGCCTGCACGCGGGGTCGCGGCCGCGAATCCAGCCGCTTCCAAGAGCCGCCAGTAGTGCGCGAGTTGGAGCACCGCGTTGGGGCGGGTCGCCCAGCGGAACTGACGCTCGGGCGCTGCACGCACCTGGGTGGGCTCCGCGATCCGGGAGATGCTCAGGCTGGGGTGGTCAGCAGGGGCGGACTCCAGGACTCGATGGAACTTCAACTGGACCGGGAGGTAGCCGCTGCCATCGTGGACCAACAGGGATGGCCGCCCGATCCGGTGGGCGGTCTCGTCCGGCGGCAGCAGGCCACCGATGATGATGGCAACCCCGGATTGCAGGCCCTCCAGGCAGGCGGCTACCGCGGTCTCGTTGGGAAGGTCGCGGGTAGGCCGGAGGTCGAGCAGGTCACTCCCACCGCTGCGGAGCCGTTCTATAACCTCGGCTTCAATGGCGGCCGAGTCGCGAAAAAAGGGTGGTGTCGGTGGGGTGATGCTGGGTGCGACCAACGAGGGAGTGAACGCATGGACAGTCTTGAGCGGGCAGCTCCGCGCTGCGTAGGCATCAAGAACGAACGTCATCACGGCCCCTTCAGGCGACCGCCCGGTGCAGGGCGACGATCCCGCCGGTCAGGTTCTTCCACTCCACCTGATGCCATCCGGATTGGCTGATGAGCTCAGCCAGCGCTGGCTGTGCTGGCCAGGACAGGATCGACTCGGCCAGATAGTCATAGGCGCGGGGGTTGGATGAGAACCGGTTGGCCAGGGTGGGGAGCGCCCGGATGATCCACCGCTGGTAGATGGCTCGCATGGCCGGCTCGACCGGGGTAGAGAACTCGGCGACCACGAGCAGCCCGCCTGGCCGCGTCACCCGGTGCATCTCCTGCAGAGCGGCCGCGGTGTTCTCGACATTGCGCAGGCCGTAGGAGATGGTCACGGCGTCGAAGGCGCCGTCAGGGAACGGGAGTTGCAAGGCATCTGCCTGGATAAACAGGAGGTCGGGTTGACGCAGACGTCCTTCGATGAGCATGCGCATCGACAGATCGGCAGGCACGACCTGGGCGCCGGCATCGGCCAGAGGGCGGGAGGAGGTCCCCGTGCCTGCGGCCAGATCGAGAATCCGCTGCCCAGGCCTGGGTGTTATCGCCCGCACTGTTTCCGTGCGCCAGCGGCGCTGCATCCCACCGCTGAGGATGTCATTCATCACGTCATAGCGGCTAGCGACGCCGTCGAACATTGTGGCCACATCGGCGCGCCGTTTGGCGAGAGTGGCGCGGGCGTCATAGGTCTGCACGCGATCGATCCTCTCATGGAGCGCCGTGGGCTAATACACCCACCGGGATTCGCGTGGGGGACAATCGACACCATGGCCTCACGAACACCCGTGCTCACCGCATCTGCGATTAGTAAGTCGTTTGGGGAGGTCCCCATCGTGAGCGAGTTCTCCGTGTCGGTCTCTCCAGGGGATGCGGTGGCACTCCGTGGACGCAACGGTGCCGGGAAATCCACTATCCTGCGGATGCTTATCGGGGCGCAGCGGCCCGACGCTGGTCGGGTGGAGTTCGACGGGGTCCGGATGGCCGAGACCAACCCCGGGATTCGCCGGGGGGTGGCATCGGTTATCGACGACCTTGATTTCTTCCCCGACCTCTCGGTGGTGGAGCATCTGGACCTGCTCGCCCGGGCCTACGGCGTGCCAGACCCCGACGATCACGTGGATGCGGTGCTGCATGAAGTGCAGCTGGTGCCGCAGTCCGGGCAGCTGCCGGGCACCCTGAGTTCGGGGCAGCGGCGACGGCTGGCGTTGGCGACAGCCTTCGTCCGGCCGCGTCGGCTCCTGGTGCTCGATGAGCCAGAGCAACGCCTGGATGTGGAGGGGGTGGCCTGGCTCGCTGATCGGCTCGTAGCTGAACGTAAGCGGGGCCTGGCGATAATCATGGCCTCCCACGATCCGCACCTGGTGACGACGGTCGCTACCCGGGTCATCGAGGTGATTCCGCCCACGAACTCTCAGCAAGCCCAGGCGGCCGCGGGGGAGCGTGCGGAGTGAGCCGCAAGGGTGGCAAGCACAAGCGCAGCCAACGGTCGACTACCTCAGCTGCCGCTGAGCCGGCGGTCCGCGAGATCGAACCAGCGGATTTCGCTGGAACCGACTGGAACTTCGCCTTCCTTCCTGACGCGGAGCCCGAGATAGTCGATGAGCCCGCTTTGCATGGGCTTATCAAGCAGTGGCGCCACGGCCGAGCCACGCGCACGCTGGGGCAAGCGCTGAGCGACGCCTATTTCGCCCTGTTCTCGGTGGTCCTCTTGGGCGCGATGGTCACCAATGCCATCATCGGGAGCCAACAGGCGTCCGGGCTGTGCGATACCGCAGCCTGCGAGGCTGGCCGCGGCCTGGTGCCCTGGGGTGTGCTGTTGGCGGTGTGTGCGCTCACCGCCGCCGTCGCCAGACTTTTCGGACCGGTGTTGGCCTCCGCGGCGGAGGGGTTTTGGCTGCTGGATGCGCCCTTGCAGCGGGCTCCCTTGCTACGGCCGCGGCTGCGGGCAGCCCTGATCGGAGCCGTCCTCGCCGGGCTGATCGTCGGCGGGGTGGTGGCAGTGCTGGCTGGAAGTCACTGGTCGCAGGTGGTGGCCTGGGCGAGCGCCACGGGGGGCGCCGCAGGTGCGGTGATGGCCTGGGGAGCGGTGGCTCAGTCCCACGAACACAGCCGGGCGCTGCGGGTGGGGCAAGCGGGTTTTGCGCTGGGCGCCACCGCCGTGTTGGGTGTGATGGCCCTCGGTTCGGCGGCTGGATGGTTGCGGAGTCCGCCGACCTGGTGGACGGTCTACGCGCCCTGGGGAGTGGCGGCCGTGGGATTTCTCATCACCCTGTGGGTAGGGCTCGTCGCGCAGCGCCGGCTGGAGTTGTTCGCCCGAGCCCGGCTGGTGAGTGGTGGCACCTTGGTAAGCGGGATGCAGGGCGCCATGTTTGGGCTCGACTTTGGCCTGGCCCGGGACATCCTGGTTGAGCGGGAGGCGGCCGCCCACGGCCAGGTGCGCCCTAGCCGAGGGCCGGGCCGGGGGATAGCGGCCCTGGTGTGGCGTGATGGACAGCGGCTGCTCCGCTTTCCCAAACCGCTGCTGGGTGTGCTGGGGGCAACCCTGGTCCCCTATGTAAGTAATCTCTTGGGGCTGGGGATGATCACGCCGCTCATCGGGGGCATCGTGCTGTTTCTGGCCTTGATCCCGACGCTCACGTCCCTGCGGGTGCTGTCCCGCACCAGTGGATTGGCGCGGGCCTTGCCCTTTGGTACCCGACAGCTCCGGATGGCAACGGCCGTGGTCCCGGCCATCCTGGCCCTGGGGTGTGCGTTGCTTACCGCGCCGGCGTATGTGGGCTGGCTGGGCGGGGTGCAGCGGATAGCGTTCGACGCTGCGTTCACCGCACTCGCTGTGGCCGCCGCTGCGCTCGTCGGAGCCATCCGCTGGCAGACCGCGAAGCCGGTGAACTTCCAGGTCCCGATGATGGCCACCGGGGCTGGCGCGGTGCCACCGACCCTGATCTTTAGTGTTGTTCGGGGTTTCGACATGGTCGTGCTGATCACCGCCCCACTGCTGCTGGGTTTGGACCCGCTGTGGGCGCTCGGGATCGCGGTGGTGGTCTTTGCAGTGCTCAGCTCCGGGATGAATGCCGCCGACATGATGGCCGAAGCCCGTGAGCAACGCGAAGAGCTGGACGCCGAGCGCTCCCGGGCTGCGCGCCGCACCACTGTCTCCCCAGCCCAGCGGCGGAAGGTGCCACCAGCCCGGAGACGCAATTGAGCAGCTATCCAAATATAGGAAGAAAAATGTAGCGTAAATTAGTCTTGATGAACCCGCGCACAGAGCGAACTCAAATGGCGCTGGCGGGTTCGTTTCCGTAAACTACCCCCCGGACCAGTGACCGCTTGGTGGGGAAGGAATGACCGCTCGATGACCGACATGCCCTCGGCAGATGAGGTCGTTGAAGCGGATGTCATCGTCGTCGGTGCGGGTCCCGGTGGGTCCACAGCGGCCGCCTGGCTGGCGGATCGCGGGCTCCGGACGGTGTTGCTGGAGAAGTCGCGGTTCCCCCGGGAGAAGGTCTGTGGGGATGGGCTCACCCCGCGCGCAGCCAAACAGCTGATTCGCCTGGGGATCGACGTCTCTCCCGAGGCCGGGTGGAAACACAATGTCGGCCTGCGCACCTACGGCGCTCGCCGAGATCCGTTCCATTTTCCCTGGCCGGAGTTGGAGTCGTTCCCGGCCTACGGTCTGACTCGTGCCCGCGCCGAGTTCGACGACATCCTGGCCAAACATGCGGTGGCCAAAGGAGCCACTCTGGTCGAAGGTGCCACCGTGACTGAGCCGATCTTGGCCGACCGCACCGACAGGATCATCGGCGTGCGCACCAAACAGGGTGCTGAGTACCGCGCGCCGGTCACGCTAGCGGCCGACGGCAACAGCTCCCGGTTGGCGCTGGCTATGGGCCTGCAAAAGAACGTGAAGCGCCCCATGGGGGTCGCGGTCCGTGCCTACTATCGGTCGGAAACCCGGACGCACGACGACTGGATGGAGAGCCATCTGCAGTTGTGGGATGGGGAGCCAGGTGCGTCCCAGTTGCTGCCGGGGTATGGGTGGGTCTTCGCCCTGGGCGATGGCACGGTCAATGTGGGTATGGGCACGGTGAGTAGCACCGCCCGGAGCCAGCAGATCAACTTCCGAGACGCCCTGGTGTCGTGGCTGGCCCACACTCCCGACGCCTGGGGGTTCCGACCGGAGAATCAGGTGGGCGGCCTGGGTTCGGCCGCGTTGCCCATGAGCTTCAACCGGAAACCAGCCTACGGCCGTGGGCTGCTTCTGGTCGGCGATTCCGGCGGGATGGTGAGCCCGTTCAATGGTGAGGGCATTCCCTACGCCATGGAAGCCGCCGAATGGGCCGCCGATGCAGTGGCCGACGCCAAGGGGCGAGGCTTCGGATCTCCCGGTGCTGAAAAAGCCTTGCAGGGATATGGCTCCCGATTGGCTCAGGAGTGGGGCGGCTACTACCGCCTCGGACAGACTTTCGTGTCCTTGATTGAGCGTCCCGAGGTGATGGCGGCCTGTACACGATACGGTTTGCCCAGGCCGACACTCATGAAGTTCGTGATGAAGATGCTCGCTCACCTGTACGACGGCGCGGATGGTGATTGGATGGACAAGGTGCTGACCTCGCTGACCAAGGTGGTGCCAGCGGCATGACCTGTGTGGACCAGAAGGACCGTGTGAACCAGAAGGGATGGGTGCTTCGATGAGCCCCTACATACCGATCCTCGGGGTGCTGTTCTTCTCAGCGGCCCTTCTCGGCGTCATGATCTTGGTGTCGCTGTTCGTCGGCCCGGCCCGGTACAACAAGTCGAAGTACCAGCCCTATGAGTGCGGGATCGATCCGACCCCGAAGGCCGCCGGTGGCGGGCGCTTCCCGGTGAAGTACTACATCACCGCGATGATGTTCTTGGTCTTCGACATTGAAATCGCGTTCCTCTACCCGTTCGCGGTGGCCTTCGACCAACTCAGCATGTTCACCATTCTGGCCATGATCGTGTTCCTGGTGCTGCTCTGCGTGGCGTACTTCTACGAGTACCGGCGCGGCGGGATGGACTGGGACTGAGGCCGGAGGGGAAGGAGAAGTCATGGGGATTGAAGACGCACTGGGCGAAGAGGGAGTTTTGGTCACCACCGTGGAGGCGGTGGCCGGCTGGATGCGCCGCACCTCCTTCTGGCCGGCGACGTTCGGGCTGGCCTGCTGCGCCATCGAGATGATGGCCTACGGGACTCCGCGGGTGGATGCTGGTCGCTGGGGACAGGAGGTCTTCCGGGCCTCGCCGCGCCAGGCCGACCTGATGATTATCTCCGGCCGGGTGAGCCAGAAGATGGCCCCGGTGATGCGGCAGGTGTATGACCAGATGCCGAATCCCAAGTGGGTGATGGCCATGGGGGTGTGCGCCAGTTCGGGTGGCATGTTCAACAACTATGCCGTCGTGCAGGGCGGCGATCACATAGTTCCGGTTGACGTCTACGTACCCGGCTGCCCGCCCCGCCCTGACATGCTCATTGACGGCATGTTCAAGCTCCGCGAGAAGGTGCTGCGCGACCCGATGGGCAAGCATCGCGCCAAGCTGCTCGATGATCTGGAGGAGCTCGCCTTGGTGGCACCGGCCACCATCGAACAGAAGGGGCTCATGCGATGAGCGACGAGCTGCTTCCCGACGCTGCGGCGGCACCGGAGGTCGAGACCCCGGCACCGCTGGCGGCCACTCGCACCGGGATGTGGAGCGATGGTTCCCCCGATGTGTCTGGGTACGGCGGGATCGTCCGCACGCTGCATGCGCCTACCCCGGCGACCAGGCCGCTTCCCGATGAGCATGAGCGGGTGCTCGCTCGGCTCGAGGAACTGCTGGCGAGCCCCGCCACCTCGGTTGTCCTTGATCGCGGAGAACTGACAATCCACGTCCTGCGGGAGAAACTGCTGGAGGTCCTCGAGCAGCTCCGCAACGACGCGCACCTGCGCTACGAGATGTGTGCCTCCGTTTCCGCGGTGCACTACCCCGAACACACCGACGCCGAATTTCACAGCGTGTACCACCTGCAGTCACTCACCCACAACCGTCGGCTCCGGGTGGAAACCACCTGTCCGGACGCGGATCCGCACGTGCCCAGCGTGTGCGCGCTCTACCCAGCAGCCGACTGGCATGAGCGGGAGACCTGGGACATGTTCGGCATCATCTACGACGGGCACCCATCCCTGACCCGGATCATGATGCCGGACGACTGGGTGGGCCATCCCCAGCGCAAGGATTATCCCCTCGGCGGGATTCCCGTCGAATACAAGGGTGCGGTGGTACCGCCCCCCGACGAGCGGAGGACGTACCGGTGACCGCGCAGAACACAGATTTCTACGCCAGCCCCGGTGAGGAGGCCGTCGGCTCGGTCTACACCTCCATGGGCGGCGACTGGGCCGACATAGTCGAGGAGCAGGCCGAACGCGGCGACGAAACCCTGGTTATCAACATGGGGCCGCAGCACCCCTCGACCCACGGGGTGCTGCGGCTGATCCTCGAATGCGATGGCGAGACCGTCACCAAGATCCGGCCCGGCATCGGCTTCCTCCATACTGGTATCGAGAAGAACATGGAATACCGGTCTTGGACCCAGGGCACCGCCTTCGTCACCCGGATGGACTACGTGGCGCCGCTGTTCAATGAGGCGGCCTACTGCATGTCGGTGGAAAGGCTACTAGGGATCGAGGACCAGATCCCGCAGCGCGCGCAGGACATCCGGGTGCTCATGATGGAGCTGTGCCGGATCGCCTCCCACCTGGTGGCCATCGGCACCGGCGGCATGGAGATCGGCGCCCTCACCGTGATGACTATCGGTTTCCGCGAGCGGGAGATGATCCTGGACTTCTTCGAGGCGGTCACCGGCCTGCGGATGAACCATGCCTACATCCGTCCCGGTGGGGTGGCCACCGATCTGCCCGAGAGCGGGATTGCGCAACTACGGGACGTGATCAAGTGGCTGGAAGATCACCTGCCCGAGTACGCCGCGTTCTGCAATGAGAACCCGATCTTCCAGGGCCGGATGATCGGCATCGGCCACCAAGACCTGAACGCTTGTATGGCCCTCGGGGTGACCGGCCCGATGCTGCGTTCCACCGGGCTGGACTGGGACCTGCGGAAGAAGCAGCCCTACTGCGGCTATGAGACCTACGACTTCGACGTGATTGCGTGGAAGCCTAGCGACGGCTGGGCGAGCAGCGACTCCTATGCCCGGTTCCGGATCCGGCTTGAGGAGATGTGGGAATCCCTCAAGATCGTCCGGCAGGCGGCGGATCGTCTGGAGGCCAGTGTCGGTGAGCCGGTGATGGTGGCGGACAAGAAGATAGCTTGGCCGGCGCAACTGGCCGTCGGCCCCGATGGTCAGGGCAACAGCCACGAGCACATCAAGCACATCATGGGCGAGTCCATGGAGGCGCTCATCCATCACTTCAAGACGGTCACCGAGGGCTTCCGGGTCCCCGCCGGTCAGGCCTATGTTCCGATCGAGTCACCCAAGGGCGAGTTGGGCTGCCATGTTGTTTCCGACGGGGGCACCCGCCCGTACCGGGCTCACATGCGCGATCCTGGCTTCAATCACCTCCAATCCATCCCGATCCAGTGCGAGGGCAGCATGATTTCCGATGTCGTCGTGGCGATTGGCTCTATCGACCCCGTCATGGGAGGTGTGGACCGGTGAGCGGCCACGAGTTCCAGAGCTACTTCCCCGAATCCGGGGATGTTGTCGACTACGGCGACACGTCGACAAACATCGATCACACCACTATCGCGGAGATGAACGAGATCGCCGCTCGATACCCCGAGGCCCGGTCGGCGCTGTTGCCGATGCTCCATCTGGTGCAGTCGGTGGATGGGCGGGTGTCCCCGAACGGGATCACCGTGTGCGCGGAGGTGCTCGGCATCTCGGAGGCAGAGGTCGCCGGTGTCGCCACCTTCTACACCATGTACAAGCGTCGGCCCGCGGGGGAGCACCACATCGGGGTGTGCACCACGGCGCTGTGTGCGGTCATGGGTGGCGACATCCTGATGGATACCGTGTCGGAGAAGCTCGGGATTCACGAAGGGGAGACCACCGCCGACGGTGCGTTCAGCCTTGAACGGGTGGAGTGCAACGCGGCCTGTGATTTCGCCCCGGTGATGATGGTCAACTGGGAGTTCATGGACAATATGACCCCCGCCAAGGCCGATGAACTCCTGGATGCGCTCGCGGCCGGGCAATCGGTGCACTCCACCCGGGGTGCGGAACTGGTGGGCTGGCGGGCCTCGGAACGAGTGCTGGCTGGGTTCAACGACGGCCGGGCCGATGAGGGCCCCACCGCCGGTGGACCCTCGCAGTTGGGTCTGGACGTAGCCCACGAGCACGGGTGGGCGGCGCCAGCGGCCCCGAAACCTAAGCGCGGTGGCGCCAAGGAGGCGGAATGACTGACCTGTTGACCCCGGTGCTCTCGGCCAACTGGGCCGATGACGGGGCCTGGAAGCTCTCCCGCTACGAGGCGCGCGGGGGGTACTCCGCCCTGCGGGCGGCGCTCAAGGAGACGCCTGCGGATCTTATAAATCTGGTGAAGGACTCCGGTCTGCGGGGTCGCGGTGGTGCCGGCTTCCCCACCGGGATGAAGTGGAGCTTCGTCCCCCAGGACAACCCAAACCCGAAGTATCTCGTCGTCAACGCCGACGAATCCGAGCCGGGCACCTGCAAGGACGTGCCGCTGCTGATGGCCTCCCCGCACACCCTGGTCGAGGGCGTCATCATCTCCAGCTATGCGATCGGCTGCCGGTACGCCTTCATCTACGTGCGCGGCGAAGTGGTCCACGTTATCCGGCGGTTGCAGCAGGCCGTCAAGGACGCCTACACCGCCGGGTTCATCGGCCGGAACATTCTGGGCTCTGGCTACCAACTCGATGTGGTGGTTCATGCCGGGGCTGGTGCGTACATCTGCGGTGAGGAGACCGCGCTGCTGGATTCGTTGGAGGGCCGGCGGGGTCAGCCGCGTCTGCGTCCCCCGTTCCCGGCGGTCGCGGGTCTGTACGCCTGCCCGACGGTGGTCAACAACGTCGAGTCGATTGCCTCGGTGCCAGCGATTATCTCCAACGGGGCGGACTGGTTCTCCACCATGGGAACCGAGAAGTCCAAGGGTATGACTATCTATTCGCTGTCGGGCCATGTGAAGCGGCCGGGCCAGTTCGAGGCGCCGCTGGGGATAACCCTGCGCCAGCTGATAGAGCTGTCCGGGGGGATGCGCGCCGGACACGAACTTAAGTTCTGGACGCCCGGGGGAAGCTCAACGCCGATGCTCACTGCCGACCAGGTGGACATCCCGCTGGACTACGAAGGCGCGGCGGCGGCCGGTTCCATGCTCGGTACCAAGGCGTTGCAGATCTTCGACGAAACCACCTCGGTGGTGCGCACCACGCTCCGGTTCGTGGAGTTCTACAAGCACGAATCGTGTGGCAAGTGTACCCCCTGCCGCGAGGGAAGTTGGTGGCTGGTCCAGCTCCTGCGAGACTTCGAGGCCGGGACGGCACGCGAGGGTGACATCGAAAAGATGCTGGATCTGTGCGACAACATCGGTGGCAAGTCCTTCTGTGCCCTGGCCGATGGCGCCGTGGCCTGCGTGACCAGCGCGGTGCGGAACTTCCGTTCCGAGTTCGAAGCCGGGTACACCACGCCGGCGCGGGAACTCTTCCCGTACGAAAAGAGCGCCCTGTTCGAGACTGAAGGAGCCCACGCATGAGCGTCGAGGCGAAGGCTGGCGAGGTTGCGCCCAGCGATCTCATCAGTGTTTTCATCGACGGCACCGAGGTTCAGGTACCCAAGGGGACCCTGGCCATCCGGGCCGCAGAGATGATCGGGATCGACATCCCTCGTTTCTGTGACCATCCGCTGCTGGATCCGGTCGGTGCCTGTCGGCAGTGCATGGTCGAGGTGCCCGATATGGGCAATGGGCGGGGGATGCCGAAGCCTCAGGCCTCCTGCACCCTGGAGTGCGCGCCGGGGATGCAGATCAAGACTCAGGTGAGCAGCCCGGTTGCGGATAAGGCGCAGAAGGGCATGCTGGAGCTGCTCCTCATCAACCATCCGCTGGATTGCCCCATCTGCGACAAGGGCGGCGAGTGCCCGCTGCAGAACCAGGCTTTGAGTCACGGGCATGCCGAATCGCGCTACGACGGGGTGAAGCGCACCTTCCCCAAGCCGGTGTCGATTTCGGCGCAGATCCTGCTCGACCGCGAGCGGTGCATCTTGTGCGCGCGGTGTACCCGATTCAGTACCCAGATCTCGGGGGACCCCTTCATCGCGCTCGTCGACAGGGGCGCACTGCAGCAAGTCGGCTTCTACGCCGACAAGCCCTACGACAGCTACTTCTCCGGCAATGTCATCCAGATCTGTCCGGTGGGTGCCCTCACCAGTGCCGACTACCGGTTCCAGAGCCGCCCGTTCGATCTGGTGTCCACGCCGACAACCTGTGAGGGCTGTGCCGCCGGTTGTCAGCTCCGCACGGACCATCGGCACTATCAGGTCAAGCGTCGGCTGGCCGGGAATGCGCCCGAGGTCAACGAGGAATGGAACTGCGATCGCGGCCGATTCGCCTTCTACTCCGGCCGCGGTGATGACCGGATCACGACGCCACTCGTGCGCGATGGGGACGTTTTGCGCCCGGCTTCCTGGCCGGAGGCCATCGATGCTGCGGTCGCCGGGCTGAAGCAGGTCGGCTCCTCGGTGGGCGTGCTCACCGGTGGACGACTGACCACCGAGAATGCCTACGGCTACAGCAAGTTCGCCCGCACCGTGCTGGGCACCAACAACATCGACTTCCGCTCCCGCCCGCAGAGCGATGAAGAGACTGCCTTCCTGGCGCATGCCGTGGCTGGCCGCACCCTGGGGGAGGGCCCCACCTACACCGACCTGGAATCCGCAACCAAGGTGGTGTGCGTCGCCTTCGAGCCGGAGGAAGAGAGCCCGATAGTGTTCCTGCGGCTCCGCAAGGCGGTGCGCAAATACGGTCTGGCGGTGGTCACCGTGGCGCCCCTCCGGTCCGCTGGCGCCACCAAACTCGACGCCGATCTGATCGCGGTCCCCGCCGGTGGGGAAGCTGCTGTGCTGGCCGATCTGGAAGCCGACGCCGACACTATCGTGCTGGTGGGCGAACGAGCAGCAACGCTGCCGGGCACCCTGACTGCGGTACTGGACCTGGCGCAGCGGACCGGGGCGCGGTTCGCCTGGATCCCTCGTCGGTCGGGGGATCGCGGCGCCGTGGAGACCGGTTGCCTGCCCACGCTGCTGCCCGGCGGACGCCCGGTATCCGAACCCGCGGCCCGGGTGGACCTGAGCGCCGCCTGGGGGGTCGAGACCGTGCCTGCGATGCCGGGCCATAGCGCGGAGGCGATGCTCCGCGCCGTCGCCAACGGCGTGCTGGAAGGCCTGGTCGTGGCGGGGGTCCAGCCCACCGACTTCGCCGAACCTGATCGGGTACGCGCCGCCCTGGAGACTGCCAGGTTCGTGCTCAGCCTGGAGACCCGGATCTCCGAGGTCACCGAGCGCGCCGATGTGGTGCTGCCGGTCGACCTTATCGAGGAACAGGCGGGGAGTTTCCTGAACTGGGAGCACCGCCCCGGCCGGGTTAACCGGGTGATCAAGGAAGCGCCCTCGCCGATGACCGATGTGCGGGCGCTCGCGATGATCGCCGATGCCCTGGGCTCCGACCTGGGCTTCCGCCGGACCGGCGAGGCCCGCACCGAGCTTGACGAACTGGGCCGATGGGAGGGGGAGCGACCTGCCGCCCCGGACACAGTCGCCCCCGACCTGCCCGCAGCCGAGTCTCTGACCCTGGCCTCGTGGCGGTTGCTGATTGACGGCTCGGCAGGCAACGATGGCGCCGAGGGGCTGCTGGCCACGGCCCATCCGGCCACGCTGCGCCTCAGCCAGGCCACCGCCGCCACCCTGGGGCTCGTCGACGGTGCGGACGCCACCGTCTCCTCGGGCACGGGCACGCTCACTCTCCCGGTGATTATCGACACCACGATCATCGATCAGGTTGCCTGGGTTCCAGGCAATGTGAACGGCCGAGGCATCGGTGAGCTCGGGCTCGCACCCGGGCAAACAGTGCAGGTGACAGGAGGCCTGACGTGACAGATTCATTTGCCCTGTTCTTGGGCGATCCCTGGTGGATCGTGCTTATAAAAGTGGTCGGGGTGGTCATCCTGCTGCTCACCTGGACGATATTCAATGTCTGGTACGAGCGTCGGCTGGTGGCCAGGATGCAGCACCGGATCGGCCCGAACATGAACCCGACCTGGCTCGCCGGCCTCGGGCAGGCCTTGGGCGACGGGCTCAAGCTCATGTTCAAGGAGGACTTCGCGCCGGGCATGGTCGACAAGGTCCTGTTCTCGATCGCGCCGCTCCTGGCCGGAGTGACCGCCTTCACTGCCTGGTCGGTGATTCCCCTCGGGGGCGAAGTGAACATGTTCGGGCACACCACGCGGCTGCAGGTGGCCGATATGCCGGTTTCGGCGCTGCTCATCCTCGCGATGAGCTCGGTGGCCATCTACGGCTTTGTGCTCGCAGGCTGGTCGTCGCAATCGCCGTATTCGCTGCTCGGCTCGTTGCGCAGCTCGGCGCAGATGATCTCCTACGAGATCTCCATGGGCCTGTCCTTCGTCGCGGTCTTCCTCTACGCCGGCACCATGTCCACCTCCGAGATCGTCGAAGCCCAGGGTCAGCCGCTGTTCGCGAACGGCCTGCTCGGCCTGGAGCAGTGGTATTGGCTCCTGCTGGCGCCGTCCTTCGTGGTGTATGTGATCTCCATGGTGGGTGAGACCAACCGGGCACCGTTCGACCTGCCCGAATGCGAATCCGAACTGGTCTCGGGCCATCTCACCGAGTACAACGGCTTCCGCTATGCCATCTTCTTCCTCGCTGAGTACATAAATATGGCCACGGTTTCGGCGGTCTGCACCACGCTGTTCCTGGGTGGTTACAAGGCCATCTGGCCGCTGGCCCTGTTCATCCCCGACACTGGGTACTGGGGTCTGCTCTGGTTCTTCATCAAGGTGCAGTTGCTGATTTCGGTCTTCGTCTGGTTGCGCGGCACCCTGCCCCGCTTCCGCTATGACCAGTTCATGGGCCTTGGCTGGAAGTGGCTGATCCCGTTCTCACTCGCGTGGGTGATGGTGATCGCGCTGATCCGCGGCGCCATGAACAATGGTCTGCTGAACTCCAGCACCACCTGGGTGGTAGCCGGGGTGGTTGGGTTGGTGCTGGTGGCCATCGTCTTCTTGATACCTGACAAGGCCGAGCCGGAAGCGCCGTCCCTCCCGGAGGGGCCCTTCGACGCTTTCGCGGGCGGTTACCCGGTGCCGCCGATGCCTGGGCAGGAGCTGCCTGAGCTGGCCTCGGTCGTGCCGGGCGCGACGACCGGCCCTGACGACGACACCGTGGACAACGGAGAGGACAACTGATGGGCGTGCTTGATGCCTGGGCGGGCTTTGGAGTCACGTTCCGCACGATGTTCCGCAAGCCATTCACCCAGGGCTATCCCCAGAAGGGGCGGGAGAAGGTCACCGCACCACGTTTTCATGGCCGCCACCAGCTCAACCGCTGGCCGGATGGCCTGGAGAAGTGCGTGGGGTGTGAATTGTGTGCCTGGGCGTGCCCGGCCGATGCCATCTACGTCGAAGGTGCCGACAACACCGATGAGCAACGATTCTCGCCCGGTGAGCGCTATGGCCGGGTGTACCAGATCAACTATCTGCGCTGCATCCTGTGCGGAATGTGCATCGAAGCCTGTCCCACCCGAGCGCTCACCATGACCAATGACTTCAAGCTCGCCGACTTCACCCGCGAGAAGATGATCTACACCAAGGACCGCCTGCTGGCCCCGCTACTGCCGGGTATGGAGGAGCCGCCGCACCCCCGACGCCTGGGCGACGATGAGAAGGACTACTTCCTCGGACTGCCGGCCACGGGGGTGCCGGACACCCGGACCGGTCCCGCCACGACGGAGGAGGCCGCCTCGTGAATGCAACCCTGATCCCGCTCGTCACGGGAGCGGAGGTGACCTTCTGGATCGCTGGTGCGCTCGCCGTGGTGGGTGCGCTCGGCCTGGTATTGGCGCGGCGGGCGGTGTATGCGGCCCTGGGTATGGCCAGCTCGATGATCAGCCTCGCGGTACTCTATGCCTCGCTCGGCGCTCCGTTCCTGGCGATGACGCAGATAATCGTCTACACCGGCGCGGTGCTGATGATGTTCCTGTTCGTGCTGATGATGGTCGGCGTCGATACCCCGGATTCGGCAGTGGAGACCCTCAAGGGCCAACGAGTGTGGGCCATCCTCGCCGGGGTCGGGCTGGCAGCGCTGCTCATCTTTGCCGTGGGCGGCGCGATAGTGAATCCACCACAGACAGTCACGCAGGCCAATGCCAGCTTCGGCGGCAACGTCGAGGGCATCGCGGCGCTGCTGTTCGGTAAGTACGTCTTCGTGTTCGAGCTGAGCGCGGCGCTGCTGATCACCGCCGCCGTGGGTGCGATGTTGCTGGCCCATCATCAGCGAGTCAAGCCCAAGCTGGGGCAGAAGGAACTTGCGGCCCAGCGGATGGAGAAGTACGCCGCCACCGGCGAGCATCCTGGCCCGCTGCCCAACTCGGGCGTCTACGCCACCACCAACGCTATCGGCGCGCCAGCGCTCTTGCCGGACGGGTCGGTCGCGGAGAAATCGCTGTCGGAAACCCTCGTGCTCCGGGGCGCCACCATTGAGGTGGCTCCGCTGGCCAAGATCACGAATGAGACCTTCGTCGCGGTCGAGGCCGTCCAGGAAGCTGAGGACGAGTGATGATGAACCCAGAGAACTATCTGGTCCTGGCAGCGGTCCTGTTCTCGATCGGTGCAATCGGGGTGCTGGTCCGCCGCAACGCCCTGGTGGCCTTCATGTGTGTCGAACTCATGCTCAATGCGGCCAACCTCGCTTTGGTCGCCGGGTCCCACATCACCGGTGGGCTGGACGGTCAGGTGGCCACCTTCTTCGTCATGGTGGTCGCGGCCGCCGAAGTGGTCGTGGGCCTCGCCATCATCGTGACCATCTTCAAGACCCGCCGCTCGACCTCGGTCGACGACGCCAACCTGCTCAAGCTCTGAGGCTGATGACGTGATTCTTCTGGAGACTCTTGCCACACCGGTGCCTGCCACCGGGGTGTACCTGTACATGTGGTTGATGATCGCGGTCCCGCTGGCTTCGGCAGCACTACTGCTGCTGGCGGGCCGGATCGCCGATGCCTGGGGGCACCTGCTGGGTACCGCGGCCGTGCTGGCGTCCTTCACCATGGCGCTGATCACCTTCGTGGCCCAGCTGGGTGCTGCGCCGGATGAGCGGGTGATCTCGCTGCCGCTCTACACCTGGTTCACGGTTGGGGGCTGGGATATTTCGGTGGGGTTGCTGGTCGACCAGTTGTCGATCCTGTTCGCTCTGCTGATCACCGGTGTCGGCAGCCTGATCCACATCTACTCGATCGGCTACATGGCCCACGATGATAGGCGTCGCCGGTTTTTCGCCTACCTGAATCTCTTCATTGCGGCGATGCTGGTGCTGGTGCTCGCCGACAACTACCTGATCCTGTTCGTGGGCTGGGAGGGGGTCGGCCTCGCCTCCTACTTGTTGATCAGCTTCTGGCAGCACAAGCCATCTGCGGCGGCCGCAGGGACCAAGGCCTTTGTTATGAACCGGGTCGGCGACCTGGGGCTGCTCATGGCGATCGGGTCGATGCTGGCCCTGGTCGGCAGTTCGTCGATAACCGACGTTGCGGCGCACGCGGCCGATCTCGGTCCGGGCTGGGTGACGGCTATCGGCTTCTTCTTGTTGCTGGCGGCCTGCGGTAAGTCCGCCCAGGTGCCGCTACAAGCCTGGCTGCTGGATGCCATGGAGGGGCCCACGCCGGTATCGGCGTTGATTCACGCCGCCACCATGGTGACGGCGGGTGTCTATCTGGTCGTGCGCAGCGGGGCGATCTTCGAAGCCGCACCTATTGCTGCCGAAGCCGTGGTGATTGTCGGCACGGTCACGCTGTTGGCGGGTGCCTGGATCGGCACCGCACAAGACGACATCAAGAAGGTGCTGGCGGGATCCACGATGTGCCAGATCGGCTACATGATGCTCGCCGCCGGGATTGGCCCGGCGGGTTACGCCTACGCGATCTTCCACCTGATCACCCACGGTTTCTTCAAGGCCAACATGTTCCTCGGGGCCGGCTCGGTCATGCACGGTATGAATGACGACGTCAACATGCGGCACTACGGGGCCCTGTCCAAGGCCATGCGGGCCACGTTCCTCACGTTTGCCATGGGCTATCTGGCCATCATCGGCATCCCGCCGCTGGCCGGATACTTCAGCAAGGATCACATTATCGAGACCGCCTTCGAACACGGTGTCGTCGTCGGGTTGTGTGCCCTCATCGGCGCTGGTATCACCGCCTTCTACATGACCCGGTTGATGCTCATGACCTTCTTCGGCGAGAAGCGCTGGCTCGACGGTGTGCACCCGCACGAATCCCCCAAGGTGATGACCGGACCGCTGGTGATCCTGGCGTTCTTCTCGATCGTGGCCGGGGTGGGGATGAACGCCTGGATTCAGACCTGGCTGGAGCCGGCCGTAGGCAACCATCCGCATACTGTCGTGTGGTGGCCGACCCTGATCGGGGTGTTGACCCTGGCCGTGGTGGTCGCTGGCGTGGCCGTGGGCTGGCGGTACTTCGGCCGGGAAATCCCGGGGACCGCACCAGCCTCCAGCAACCCGTTCACGTTGATCGGACGTCATGTGCTCTACGGCGATCAGATCAATGACTTCTTGTTCGTGGCCCCGACCAAAGCGGTGGCCCGGGCGGTCGACGCTGCTGACCAGGTGGTCATCGACGGCGCAGTAGACGGTAGCGGTCGGGCTGCCGCTGGGATTTCGACCCAGCTGCGGAAACTGCAGACCGGCTACGTCCGCAACTATGCCCTCACGATGCTCCTCGGTGTTTGCGCCGTGGGAGTCGTGCTGATCCTCACCCAGTTGGCGTGAGGGAGGAGTTGAGATGACATTTCCTTGGCTCACCTTCCTGGGCCTGCTGCCCTTGATCGGTGGCCTGCTGTTGCTGCTACCGATGGGCAAGGGCGCGGCTCGCTCGATCGGCCTGAGCGTCAGCGTGGCCACGCTCGGGGTGACCCTGGCTATCGTCGGCATGCACCTGGGTGGGACCGACCTGATCATCCGGGTGCCGTGGATTCAGTCCTTCGGCGCCTATTGGGCGCTGGACCTAGACGGCATGGGCGCGGCCATGGTGCTGCTTACCGCCGTGCTGACGCCGGTGGTCCTGATGGCTGAGTGGGATCACCCGGGCGATAGGTGGGGGGCGCAGGCCTTTTTCGCCTTGGTGCTCATCCTGGAAGCCCTGTCGATGTTCGTCTTCATGGCCGACGATGTGCTGCTGTTCTACCTCTTCTTCGAGGCGACCCTCATCCCGGTGTACTTCCTGATCATAGGTTTCGGTGGCCCTCGCCGTTCCTACGCAGCCGTGAAGTTCCTGCTGTTCAGCCTGGCTGGGGGACTCATCATGTTGGCCGCGGTGGTGGGGGTGGGCGTGCTCAGCGCCGCCGAAGGAATGCCCAGCTACCTGATCGGCGATGTGGCTGCCCTCGAGATCGGCGGAAACCTGGGCCGCTGGCTGATGCTGGGCTTCCTGATCGCCTTCATAGTCAAGGCCCCGATGGTGCCGCTACACACCTGGCTGCCGGACGCGGCCGAGAACGCGACCCCAGGAACCGCGACGCTGCTGGTCGGTGTTTTGGACAAGATCGGCACCTTCGGGATGATCAAGCTGTGCCTGGCGCTGTTTCCGGAAGCGAGCGCCTGGGTGGCACCGTTCATGATGTGGTTCGCGGTGATATCTATCCTGTGGGGTGCCCTGGGGGCTATTGGTTCGCGCAACCTGATGCGACTGGTCAGCTACACCTCGGTGAGCCACTTCGGGTTTATGGTGCTGGGCATCTACGCGTTCACGACGACCAGCCTGTCGGGATCGATCTTCTACATGCTCAACCACGGCTTCTCTACCGCCGCGCTGTTCCTGGTGGTCGGCTATCTCGTCAAGCGACGTGGCTCGGCTGACATCCACGCGTTCGGGGGCGTGCAGAAGCTGGCGCCGGTGCTGTCAGGGGTGTTGATCCTGGCGGTGCTGTCGGCGGTTTCACTGCCGGGCATGTCTACCTTTGTGAGCGAGTTCCTGGTGATCGCGGGCAGCTGGTCGCGCGATCCGATAGTGACGGCTGTTGCCCTGCTCGGCGTGGTGCTGGCGGCGGTTTACGGGCTGCGCCTCTACCAGCGCACCATGACCGGACCGGTCACCGACGAGTCGGCGGAGGCCTTCACTGGCCGGGACCTGACCGGGGTCGAACGCTGGCTGATGGTACCCATCATCGGCGTCATCTTGCTGTTGGGGTTCCTGCCCCGAATGGCGGTTGATCTGGTGGAGCCCTCTGCTGTGACCGCGATGCAACACGTCGGCTTCGATGATCCCGAGCCGGTCGTGGAAGGAGTCGAGTGATGAACATGTCGATCCTCGAGATCGCGGCGCCGGTCCTCGAATGGCGGGCGCTAGCGCCGGTATTCCTGCTGCTGCTGGCTGGGTGTATGGGAATTCTGCTGGAGGCCCTCCTGCCCCAGCCCTTGCGGCT
Organism: Propioniciclava sp.; assembly: GCA_047973325.1. Taxonomy (GTDB): domain Bacteria; phylum Actinomycetota; class Actinomycetes; order Propionibacteriales; family Propionibacteriaceae; genus Propioniciclava. The sequence goes on from JBKEBU010000044.1 coordinate 32,757, forward strand.
AGCCACCCAGCTCAGCCTCACCTTCACCACGCTGGTGCTGGCCTTTGTCTCACTGGTTCTCAACTGGCGGGCGGCCATCTTCGGAAGCCTGGCTGAGGGTGCCTTGATGCTGGATGGGCCAGCCTACTTCGGCTGGGGTGCGCTGATGGTCTTCGGAGGGCTCTCGTTGATGCTCTTCGCCGAGCGGCAGGTCAACGGTGGGTCGTCCTCCTTCTCGCCATCGGCGGCGGCCGTGCCGGGCTCCCTGGATGAACAAGAGGCGGCCCAGGCCGGACGGGAGCACACCGAGATCTTCCCGCTGGCGCTGTTCGCTATCGCCGGGATGATGGTCTTCTTGTCCTCGACCGACCTGATCACCATGTTCGTGGCCCTGGAGGTCTTCTCCCTGCCGTTGTATCTGTTGAGCGCCATGGCGCGCCGTCGCCGCCTGCTCAGCCAGGAATCGGCCCTCAAGTACTTCCTCTTGGGAGCCTTCAGCTCGGCGTTTTTCCTGTTTGGGATCGCGCTGCTGTACATCTATTCGGGATCCTTCGATCTCGCGGCTATTCATGCCACCAGCGCGGCTCCGTTCGGGCGGGGTTTGGTCTTCGGTGGACTGGCCTTGGTGGCGATTGGCCTGCTGTTCAAGGTGGGTGTGGTCCCGTTCGCGAGCTGGACGCCCGATGTCTATATGGGGGCGCCCACCCCGGTGACAGGTTTCATGGCCATCTGCACCAAGCTGGCGGCTGTCGGGGGGCTGCTGCGCGTGTTCTATGTGGCGCTCGACGGCGAGCAATGGACGTGGCAGCCACTGTTCGCGGTGCTGGCGGTGCTCACCATGGTGGTCGGTATCGGCATGGCGCTGACCCAGTCCGATATCAAGCGGCTGCTCGCCTATAGCTCCATCGCTCATGCTGGATTCATAATGACGGCGGTTGTGGGCGCTAGCCAGGTCGTCCCCGCCGGTCAGTCCACCTCGACGTCGTCGATCTTGTTCTACCTGACCGCCTATGGTTTCGCCACCATCGGAGCCTTCGCGATTGTCACCATGGTGCGCAACCCGGCTGGTGAGGAGAATACGATTGCGGGGTGGTCCGGTCTGGCCCGGAAGAGCCCGCTGGTGGCGTCGCTGTTTGCGCTGTTCATGCTCAGCTTCGCCGGGATTCCACTGACCGGCGGTTTTATAGGCAAGTGGGCGGTCTTCTCGGCCGCATGGAATGGCGGCTACTGGTGGCTGGTGGTGGTCGCAGCCCTGGCCAGCCTGGTGGGTGCCTGGTTCTATCTGCGGGTGATTATCGTGATGTTCGCCGGGGACCAGGCCAAGGGTGTGGCCGTGGTGGGTGCCAGTGCCTGGACGTGGATTCCGGTAGCGCTGGGTGCTGCCGCCACCCTATGGTTGGGAGTGTTGCCGAACCAGGTGATGCAGTTGGCCACGTTCGCGGGTACTTTCCTTCGTTGAGACGTGGCCAGCCCCGAAGAGGAGTCATGTGTCGTCGCTAACGTATCCGGGAGCCGACCCCGCCTTTGAAGCAGCGGTACGGGACCGGTTGGACGCCATCGAGGCGGCCCTGCAGGCAGCTGCGGCTGCCGATACCGAGTTCGTGACTGCGGCAGCTCAGCATCTGCTCGAAGCTGGGGGCAAACGACTCCGGCCGCTCCTGGTTGTCTTGGGATCGCTTCTCGTCGATAAGCCGAATGTCGAACGGGTCGACCGAGCTGCGGTGGTGGTCGAACTCACGCACGTGGCGTCGCTCTACCACGACGATGTGATGGATTCGGCCGACATGCGTCGCGGCGTTCCTTCGGCCAACCACGAGTGGGGCAATACGGTTGCCATTCTGGTGGGGGATTACCTGTTCTCGAAGGCTTCCACGACGGTGGCGACACTGGGTACTGATTTTGTGCTGCTGCAGGCGGAGACCTTTGCCCGCCTGGTTCAAGGGCAAATCGCCGAGACCCGCGGGCCAGCCGACACTGAGGATGCGCTGGCGCACTATTTGGCCGTGGTCGCCGACAAGACCGGGTCCCTGATTGCGGCCTCGGCGGTTTTTGGCGGCATGGTCGCGGGTGCGTCTGCTGACATATTGTCTGCGCTGGATGCGTTTGGTGAGGAGCTGGGGATCGTCTTCCAGCTTTCCGATGATGTTATTGACATCGCCTCCGACGAGTCGGGGAAGACTCCGGGCACGGACTTGCGGGAAGGGGTGCCGACGCTGCCCACGCTGATGCTGGCCGCATCCACCGAACCGGCGGATGCGCGGCTGCGGGAATTGGTGTCGCGCCCGTTGCAGACCGAGCCTGAGGTGGAGGAAGCGCTGCGCGGGCTACGGGAGCACCGAGTCCTCGCTGATGCCCGGGCCGAGATTCGGCGCCGAGGTGCGCTGGCCCAGCAGCACTTGGCTCCGCTGCCGGAGGGGCCGGCGAAGCGGGCACTGGTGGCGCTGTGCGACACCCTGGTTCAGCGGACGGCCTGATGGACGCTCTCCAGATTGCTGGCGCAGTCCGAGACGGAAGTGCGTCCGCTGTTGATATTGCGCGGGCGGCGCTGGCCCGGGCGGAACGGTTCCAGGACAGGTTCGGCGCCTTCGCTACCGTGACCTCCGACCTCGCGCTTGAGCAGGCTGCGACCGTGGACGCGGCGGTTGCGGCCGGAACCCTGGACGATGCGCCCCTGGCTGGGGTGCCGTTGCCGATTAAGGACTTGGTGGAGGTGGCCGGGGTTCCCTTTGAGGCCGGGAGTGCTGCCCTGCGCGGGAACGTTGGCCAGCGGACCGACGTGGTGGCGGAGCGATTGCGGATGGCGGGTTCGGTGATGGTCGGCAAGACGGCGACCCCCGAGTTCGGGTTCCCGTGCTACACCGAACCCGACGGGGCACCACCAGCAGCGACGCCGTGGGATGCCAGCCGTGGCGCGGGTGGCTCCAGCGGTGGTGCGGCGGTGGCGGTTGCCACCAGTATTGTCCCGCTAGCCCACGGGTCCGATGGCGGTGGCTCGATTCGGATTCCGGCCGCGAGTTGCGGGCTGGTGGGCCACAAGGCCTCCCGCGGCCTGATCGACACCATGCCTAGTCGTACGCCAGGGCCGGGGCTGGCCGTCGATGGGGTCTTGACCCGGAGTGTGAGCGATACTGCGCTGGCTCTTGATGTCCTGGCTCCCGGAAACCGGTTTCTGGCGGGTCTCCGGTCAGCGCCACGTGGTGTGCGAATCGGGGTGACGACGACTCCGTTCATCTCGGAGACCGCGGTGGTGGATCGGGTCTGCGAGGAGGCGGTGACGCAGGCGGCCGGATGGTTGCGGGCCTTGCGGCACCAGGTTGATCCGGCCCCGGCACCGTTCGCGGCCTCGGAATGGGCGGCCTTCGATGCCATCTGGACCACCGGAGCTGCATCGATCCCGCTCCCGCCGGGAGCTGAGGGTAGCTTGACGCCCATGACAGCCTGGTTGCGGGAGCGGGGTCGGCAGGTGTCCGGGGTGGACTATGCCGCCGCGCTGGCGACCATGCAGCGGATCACCGTCCAGACTGCCGAGAAGTGGAGTGACTTTGACGTCATCCTCACGCCGACCCTGGCGCAACCCCCAGCCCGGGTAGGCGGTTTGCGGGACGATGCCGATCCGGCAGCCGACTTCGCTGCCCAGATTGACTACACCCCGTGGACCTCGGTGGCCAACCTCACCGGGCGGCCCAGCATCAGCCTGCCCTTGGTGCGGACTCGGGTTGACGGGACCGTGCTCCCGATCGGGGTCATGCTTACTGGGAAGCGGGGCGATGATGGACTGTTACTCCGGCTGGCCGCTCAGCTGCAGCAGGCGCACCCGTGGCCACGGATTCCACCTCACCTGGAATTGTAGTTCCACTCAGGCGAGCTCGGGTCCGAATGACAGGGCCACCGTGGAGCCAGCGGCGCTGCGGAGATAGTCCACCGAGCGGGCCACATCGGGCAGTGGATCGGCGCTGCTGTCGGCCAACATGACGTCCTGTTCGATAACTATCCATCCGGGGAAGGCGCTGTTGCTCAGTGTCTGGAGGATGGTGGTGATCGGGAGATCCCCGTCGCCTAAGGCGCAAAGGATGCCTTCCCTGAGGCGGAGCTCGAGGAGACCTACTACTACCGGCTCCGGGATCCGGAGCGGGGCTGGGCCCTGCAGCGGGCCTACTCACCCGAACGGGACTTCGACCTTATCGAGACCGTCCGGGACGGAGACATCTGCGTTCTCCCCTGGGCCTACCACACCACGGTTGCGGCACACGGCCACGACCTGTACTACCTCAATGTGCTGGCCGGACCGGCACCGGAACGGACCCTGCAGGCATTCCAGGATCCGG
>JBKEBU010000081.1:0-2014 GCA_047973325.1 Propioniciclava sp.
GTTTAGCGCGTTGCGGAGTTGGGTCGGGGCGGGCGGTTGGTCAGCGGCGATGAGCGGTTGCAGGAGCCGGTCGTGGACCTTGGTGTAGGCGGACCACGCCAGCCCCAGACTCGGCGGTCAGAGGCGAAGCCTCACTGGTAGCTTGTCGCAGCTGAGATGTGTGGTACCGAGCGGTATCAGGTGGGTTCTGGGCAATGCGGGGATCCGGAATCGGTGCCGGGGTATCGGTGAGGATCCACGGCGCAGCCCAGGGCTCAGCTGGGGTCGCGAATACCAAAGATCAGCTGCGACACGCTACTAGCGACTAAGGGTCCCTCGCCGCCCGCGGATCAGGGCGAACTCGTCGCGCGCAGTGCGTAGCGGGTGCACTTCCCGGCCCAGAGCGCGCCGTCCGGTGTTCCAGATCAGGTTCGTGACCGTCGCCCCGAACAGTGCCGCCCGCAGCCGGGTGGCACCACCCCATTTCTCAGCGTAGTGCAGTTGCGCCTCGGTGAGCCATCCACGCCGATGTGCGCTGTCAGAGGAGCCACCCCCGACGTGCTGGATCACCACTGAAGGGATCAGGATTGCCGGGAGACCCTGCTCATGGAGCCTGCGCTGCAGGTCGATCTCCTCTGAGTTCATGAAGAAGTCCTCGTCGAATCCGGTCACTGCCTCGAAGGCTGGGCGTGGGATCAGCAAGGCTGCTCCGACGAGCCAGTCGGTGACTGCTACTGATGCGGCGTTGACCGCGGCCATGTCATGGCCAACGGCTCGGTGCCAACCGTCCGTGGCGCGCCAGCGAGCCAAGGGAGTAAGCCAGGCGGCCGTCTGGTGGGACACGGTGGGGAACAGCCGGGCAGTCGGTGTCACCGCGCCGTCGTGGCCAAGGATCCTAGGCCCGGCCATGCACGGCTGGTAGGGCTGGGCAGCGGTCAGCAGATCGGCTAGAAACGTGGGACCGATGGTGACGTCGCTGTTGAGAAACAGCAAGTGGTCACCCTCGGCGCGGGTCGCCCCGGTATTGCAGTTGGCGCCGAATCCGCCATTGGCCTCCCGGCGGACCACAGTCACGCCGTCGATCTGGGGGAAGGGAGCCGGAGAGTGATCGTCGGCCACGATGATCTCACCGATGCCGGCGACCTGCGGGAGCAGCGCGGCTACCAGTTCCTGGGTGGGGGTAGGGTCCCCATAGTGCGGGATCACCACGCTGACGTCCATACCCCGTCCCCTCGCTCTGGATGCCTGAAGGCTGGCGGGCCCACACTACAGGTCAAGGTGGGCTGGGGACGCCGCGACGAGGGGGCGTCCCTCCGAGGAGGACCTCTGCCCGGATCCATCGATTCTCGCCTGTTGCGGGGCCTCATGCGTGTGTGCTGGCTGGGTCACCATCGGCGGATGCCACGCGTCTCCGGCAGCTACTGGTTCTCGCCGCCCGAGACGGACCTTCTTCACGGTGCGTCCGGCCTCCAGGTCGGCGTCGTCGAAGCCGAGGAAATAGGTTAGCCCGAACGACACCGCCAAGGTGGCGGCGGAGGCGAACAGGTCGCCGGTGAAACTGTGGTCGGCTCCGGCGGGGTTGATGAAGGACGGGAAGCCGACTAATGCGCCGGTGAAGCCGTACATGTTGACGTTGAACAGGCCGGTCAGCAGGCCGCCGACGGCGCCGCCCAGCGAGGCGGTGATGAAAAGGCGGCCGTACTTCAGGTTGAGGCCGTACATGGCGGGCTCGGTGATGCCGCGGAAGGCGGAAATCGTGGCGGGGCCGGCTAGTAGCCTATCGCAGCTGAGATGTGTGGTACCGAGCGGCGTCAGGTGGGTTCTGGGCAAGACGGGGATCCGGAATCGACTGCCGGGGTATCGATGAGGATCCACGGCGCAGCCCAGGGCTCACCTGGGGTCGCGAATACAAAGATCAGCTGCGACAGGCTCCGAGGCCCCGGTGGACAGCATTGTCTGGGCGGTGGCGGTATCGGTTGCGCACCTGTTGCGCAGTTGCGTGCGGCTCCGGCCGGGCGTTGCGTGGCCAGGGGTG
>JBKEBU010000119.1:0-7704 GCA_047973325.1 Propioniciclava sp.
GTGCCGGGCGGGATGAACCGCGACCCCGCATGTGGTGGGTGTACTGGAGGTCCATCGCCAGATGTGGGGGACGTGGTTCGCCCGATCCGGTGCGCCGCAGCCAGGGCATGATTGATCAGCGCATCCTTAGGCATGCTCGTTGGCGCCGACCCGCGCCCGCATCTGCACCCCCGATACGGGGCCGCGGCCGCCGTCGTGAGCGCCGGCCAGGTCAGCTTCGCCCGGATGCAGCCCGCCAACTCATTATCGGGGAAACTGTCCGACGCAACCACAAACAGCCTGAAGCTCACCCACCGGCAGATCACGCGTAGCCGTGGTGGTCCCACTCAACGTTCCGGAATGACCATCCGCACTCCACTATCAGCACCACCACGGATCCAGGGACGAACCGGATTCGGTGGGACGCCATAGGCACTCCTGGACGCCATAGACACTCCTGGGGGTACAGCTGCGCTCTCCAGCCACCCTGCCACAACCATCCCGCCGACGTACGTATCGGTACACCGCTTGTGGACAACCAACACACCCATCCACACCGACAGTGTTCCAGCACGCAAGCCACAGACTCCGGTCGTGATGATTCGAACCAGCCTCCACGATCAGCCGAAGTCACCGCGATCATCCGCTTCCCGGAAGCCGACACGTTGGCCATTCGTCAGTTACTCAAGCGGCCTATCGTCGCTAGTGTGATGCCGTGAGAATCGTCTTCGCGGGTACCCCTGCGGTTGCCCTGCCGACACTGTCTGCCTTGGCTGACTCCGCACATGAGGTCGTGGGTGTGGTGACCCGGCCGGAGGCTGCGCGGGGGCGTAGCCGACGGCCCGTGCCCAGCGAGGTGGGCGCCTGGGCGCAGGATCACGGCATTCGGGTGCTCACCCCCCAGCATCCGCGCGACCCAGACTTTCAGGAGTCGCTGCGGGAACTGGCGCCGGACGTCTGCCCGGTGGTTGCCTATGGTGCGCTACTGCCGGAAGCAGCCTTGGCAATCCCGGAGCACGGCTGGATCAATCTCCACTTCTCACTGTTGCCGCGTTGGCGGGGTGCAGCTCCGGTCCAGCATGCACTGATGGCCGGCGACGAGGTCACCGGCGCCACGACGTTCCGGATCGTCTGGGAATTGGACGCCGGCCCGGTCTACGACAGCATCATCCAGCCGCTGACGGGCACCGAGACCGCCGGTGAGCTGCTGGCGATACTGGCTGACCGGGGTGCGGCGTTGATGCTGCGCACCCTGGATCAGCTCGGTGTGGTCGATCCGATTCCCCAGCCGGAGGGTGCTGCCACGCTCGCGCCCAAACTCACCTCGGCATCGGCTCAGATCGACTGGCGGCGGACCGCCATCGAGATCGATCGCCTGGTGCGCGGGTACTCCCCAGCCCCAGGAGCCTGGACCCGTTTCGGTATGGATCGCTTCCGGCTCCTGCTCGCCAGGCCGTCTTCGGAGGACGGGCTGGGGCCTGGCGAGATCCGGGTGGAGAAGAAGCGGGTTCTGGTGGGTACCGGGACGACCGCGCTGGAGCTTCTCCGGGTTCAGCCCCCGGGGAAGGGTGCGATGGCGGCACCAGACTGGGGCCGCGGCATCCGGACGGATGCGCCACACTTCGAACCCGCCGAGGATGACTGATGCCCAACCAGCGCTTACGTCGGCGCCAACCCGATGCTCCCCGCCGGGCGGCCTATAGGATCCTTCGGGCTGTCACCTCTGATGGCGCCTATGCCAACTTGGAGACCGCCCGCGTGCTTGGAGCTAGCCAGTTCGACGCCCGGGATGCCGCCTTCGTCACCGAGATTGTTTTCGGGACCTGCCGCCTGCTCGGTACCTACGATCAAATCATCGAAGCGGCCGCCGGCAGAAGCACCTTCGACGCTGAGGTGCGTGATGTGTTGCGGTTGGGGACCCATCAACTCTTCTTGATGCGGGTGCCGCCCCATGCGGCGATTTCAACGGCGGTCGATCTCGGCGCAGCCGAGATTGGCGAGAAGGTGGCCGGCCTGGTCAACGCCATCTTGCGCAAGGTTGCGGCCCGGGATCTCAGCGCGTGGGTCGACTGGCTCGCGGATGGGTTGGCCGAGCGGGATGAACTGGCACTGCGTACCCATCACCCCCGTTGGATCGTTGATGCCTACCTGGACGTCATCGGTCCAGAAGCGGAGACCGCACTCCATGCCAACAATCTGCCGCCGATCCCGAACCTGGTCATCCGTCCAGGTCTGGCGACGGTGGAAGACTTGGATGGCGAGCCGGACATCTACTCTCCCTTCGGGGCACATCGCTATGGGAATCCAGCTGACGTTCCCGCGGTGGCTCAGGGCCTCGCGGGCGTGCAGGATGAGGGAAGTCAGCTGGTTGCCTGGGCGCTCACCCGGGCCGAGGCACCGGCGGGGCCGTGGCTTGACTTGTGTGCTGGCCCGGGCGGTAAGGCAGCACTACTGGCAGGGCTAGCCCAGCAGCGCGGACATCAGCTGGTTGCCAACGAGGTGCAACCCCATCGGGCGGATCTGGTCGCCCAGGCACTCGCGGTCTATGCCGACGAGATTCACCCGCCGTCAGTGGTGACGGCCGACGGTACGGATGGGCCTTGGCAGTCCTCCTCATTCGCGAGAGTGATGGCTGATGTGCCCTGCACCGGTCTGGGTTCCCTGCGCCGTCGGCCCGAATCCCGGTGGCGGCGCCAGCCGACCGATCTGGCAGATCTGGTCCCCATGCAGCGGGCGCTGTTGCACGCCGCGCTGGACGCAGCCGCCCCGGGCGGTGTGGTGGCCTACGTCACCTGCTCGCCCCATCAGGCCGAGACTGTCGATGCCGTGGCTGCGGTCCTCGCTCAGCGAAGCGATGTGCAGCCGATGGACACCGCGGGCACACTGCCGGAGGTACCCGAGGCTGACCTGGGCGACGCCCTCCAACTGTGGCCGCATCGGCATGGCACCGATGCTATGTTTCTGGCATTGCTGCGGCGCACGTGAAGACCCACCGCACAATCCTGAGCCGCTCAGCACCACACATCTCAGCTGCGACAAGCTACTAGGCTGAGCAGGTGCCGAATCGAATTCACCCGAGCATCCTGAACGCGAACCTCGCCAATTTGGATAGCGAGGTTCAACGGATCCCCAGCGCACCTGGCGTGCACATCGATGTAATGGACAACCACTTCGTGCCCAACATGTCGCTCGGTCTTCCCGTGGTGGAGTGTTTACGCACCAACCATCCAGAGCTCTATCTCGATATCCACCTGATGATCGAGAACGCCGATCAATGGGCACCGGCCTACGCCGACATCGGGTGTGAATCGGTGACTTTTCACCTGGAGGCCTCCCAGGCACCCACCCGAACTGCCCGGCAGATCCGGGCGGCTGGCGCCAGGGCCGCGATCGGGTTGCGCCCGCAAACCCCCATTGAGGCGCTGAGCGAGATAATCACCGAGTTCGACATGGTGCTGATCATGACGGTGGATCCCGGTTTCGGGGGGCAGTCCTTCCTGGACACTATGCTGCCCAAGATCCGCCGTGCCCGCGGATTGGTGGCCGACACCGGCCGAGAGATCTGGATTCAGGTGGACGGGGGGATCGCGGAGGCGACTATTGAGCAGTGCGTGGACGCTGGCGCGGATGTCTTCGTCGCCGGATCGGCAGTCTTCCGGGCCGACGATCCCGACGCGATGGTGCGCTCGTTGGCAGAGCTCGCAGATGCCCGGTGCGCACACGCATGAGCGCAGCTGCTACGAGCCGGAGCCAGCTTCGGCTGGCAACCCCAACCCCGTCGGGGGAGAAACCGACCTATCGGCATCTCGCCCAGATAGTGGGGGCCGCTATGCGCGCCGCTGTCGATGAAGTGTGGGACGACGCCGTTGCGGTACCACCCTCGGGTGGGGTGCTCATCGTCAGCAACCATGTCAGCTATGCCGATGTGCTTGCGGTGGGCCGTTACCTGATCTGGTCGGGCCGATGGCCACGGTATCTCGGCAAGGCGGAATTGTGGCGATTGCCGCTGATCGGCTGGTTGGCACAGCGGTGTCGTCAGATACCTGTCGAACGCGGCACCGACCGGGCCAAGGACGCACTGATAACGGCTCGGCAGGCACTTATCTCAGGGGAATGCGTCGCCATCTATCCCGAAGGCGGGCGGACTTACGATCCGGATCTATGGCCGCAACGGGCCCGCACTGGTGCGGCCCGGTTGGCCCTGGACACCGGCGTGCCGGTGATCCCGGTGGTGCAGTGGGGATCGCACCGGGTGATGCCCGGGCGGCGGATGACCTTTCCCCGGCTCTGGCCCCGACGCACCATTCAGGTAGTGAGCGGTGCACCGGTGGATCTTGCCGATCTGGGGGAGCGGCCCCGCAACACTGAAGTGCTTCAGATAGCGACCGCCCGGATCATGGAGGCAATCACCGTGCTCGTAGAAGAGTTGCGCGGTCAGCCTCGCCCGGCCGAGGGCGTGTGGGAACCTCAGGAGGGGCGCCGGGTCCCAGACAGGTGGGCGTCCTCGTAGCTTGTCGCAGTTGAGATGTGTGGTACCGCTAGGGATGCGCTGACTAATGCTGCTCTATGCGAGGACGTGCCGGGCGGGATGAACCGCAACCCCACATGTGGTGGGTGTACTGGACGTCCATCGCCAGATGTGGGGGACGTGGTTCGCCCGATCCGGTGCCCCGCAGCCAGAGCATGATTGATCAGCGCATCCCTAGGCACAGCCCAGCACCCCAGCAACGTCCCAGCCCGGTGGCCAGGTCAGCGTTCCCGGCGACGCAAGTACCGCTCGAACTGGAGGGCAATCTCCTCCCCGGTGGTCTCGGCATTGTCGTAGTGCTCTTCCAGTTCCCCCACGTAGGTGAGGATGTCTGGGTCCTCGGCGACCAACTCCGCTACTCGGGACTCCCACACGTCTGCCTGCTGGGGCAGGTCCTTGAGGTCGACCGACACATCCAGGAGATCCTCTACCCGCCGAAGCAGAGCCAGGGTCGCTTTCGGGTTCGGCGGATCAGCGACATAGTGAGGGACTGAGGCCCAGAGGGAGGAGACCTCGAAGTCCGCGGTCTTGCAGGCGCTGGTCAGCACCCCCACCACTCCGGAGGGACCCTCATAGTCGGTGCCATTCTCGGCGACCGGAGTCGGGCGGCTATGCGGCACATCGGCCAGCATTGCTCCCATGGTTATCACCCGTTCCGGCTGGGCGGTGCGCAGCGCGGAGACCAGGGCGTTCGCGAAAGCGCGCCAGCGAAGATTCGGTTCCGGCCCGTTGATCAGCACCAGGTCCCGCTCGGGCAGCGCCGCGACCAGGATCTCGGTGGTGGCCCACTGGAGCCTGCGCTCCGCATCTGGTTCCGACCGCACCAGTACCGGCCGGTTCTCGGTGAAGTCGTAGTAGTCGTCCGGGTCGAGTGAATACACAAGCTTGGTGGTGGCGATGTCGGTCAGATGATCAAGCACCCCGGTCGCAGCGTCGCCGGCATCGTTCCAGCCGCTGAAGCTTGCCAGAGCCACCGGACGGCGTAGATCGGACAGTTCACTCACGGCCATGTTGCCACTCTAGGCGCTTGCGCCTAGGTGATCGACAACGTGTTGTCGATGTGGCCTCTGCGGCGGCGGGTGAGGTGCTGATGCCGAGTCATAGCTGCCCCTAGGCCCCATGAAGAAGGACAGCTTTCGGGCCACCGAATCTGGTCCGTGGGGTGTCCGATGGTGTGGCGACCCCTGGAGGATCACCTATCCTTGGCCAGTGATCGAGAGCCTGCGTTCAGTGCTGTCCCATCGAGTCTTGGTGGCCGACGGAGGTATGGGCACGATGCTGCAGGAGTTCGATCTGACCCTTGACGACTTCGAGGGGCATGAGGGATGCAACGAGGTCCTCAACGTCACCCGGCCCGATGTCGTCGAGTCGATTCATGCCGCCTATCTGGAGGCGGGCGCCGACTGTGTTGAGGCGAACACCTTTGGCACCAACCTGTCGGCGCTGGACGAATACGGCATCTCGGACCGGCTAGAGGAACTCGCCGAGGCCGGAGCCCGCATAGCGCGGCGGGCCGCCGATACGGCAGCCACCCGGGAGCGGCCCCGATGGGTGCTCGGATCTGTCGGTCCGGGGACCAAACTCCCCAGCCTTGGCCATGTTTCCTTCTCCGACCTGCGGAATGCCTACCAGCGTCAGGTCGCCGCCATGATCGCGGGTGGTATCGACGGGGTCCAGATCGAGACCTGCCAGGATCTGCTGCAGGTGAAGGCCGCCGTCCAGGGTGCCCGGCGGGCGGCTGCCGCTGCCGATGTGGATCTGCCGATCCTGGTGAACGTGTCCTTTGAAACCAACGGCACCATGCTGCTGGGCACCGAGATCGGGGCCGCATTGGCCGCGTTGGAACCCCTGGGCATCGACGTGCTCGGCCTCAACTGCTCCACCGGTCCGGAAGAGATGAGCGAGCATCTCCGCCATTTGTCCCGGTTCGCCACGGTGGGGGTCGGCTGTATGCCGAATGCGGGGCTACCCGAGCTGACTGCGGACGGGGCCCGGTATCCGCTCGGCCCGGAGGGACTGACCACCGCGCTCACCACCTACGTTGCGGAGTTCGGGCTGGCCGTGGTCGGTGGCTGCTGTGGCACTACCCCCGAGCACATCCGGCAGCTGGTGGCGGCTGTCCGCGGCCGGGAGGTCCCCGCGCGACCAACGGACCGAATCCCGGCGGTGACCAGCCTGTATGCCGACGTCCCGCTCCGCCAGGACACCAGCTACCTCAGCATCGGAGAACGTACCAACGCGAACGGATCCAAGGCGTTTCGCGAGGCGATGCTGGCCGAAGACTGGGATGCGTGTCTCGATATCGCGCGGGGTCAGTCGCGCGAAGGTGCCCACCTGCTGGACTTGTGCGTCGACTACGTGGGCCGCGACGGGGTCGGGGACATGCGTGAGCTGGCGCTGCGGCTCAACTCGGTGGTACCGCTGCCGATCATGCTCGACTCCACCGAGCCACCGGTGATCCAGGCCGGGCTGGAGGCATTGGGCGGCCGGTGTGTAATCAACTCGGTCAACTTCGAGGACGGGGATGGTCCTAGCTCGCGCTTCCGGCAGGTGATGCCGACAGTCGTGGAGCATGGAGCGGCCGTGGTGGCGCTCACCATCGACGAGGAGGGCCAGGCCCGCACCGCCGAATGGAAGATCCGGGTCGCCGAGCGGCTGATCAGCACCCTCACCGACGAGTATGGGTTGGCTGTCGGCGACATCATCGTGGATTGCCTTACCTTCCCCATTGGGACCGGTCAGGAGGAAACCCGACGTGACGGGCTCGAGACTATCGAGGCTATCCGCCATATTCGGAGCCGGTTCCCGCAGGTGCAGACCACGCTGGGCGTGTCGAATGTGAGCTTCGGACTCAACCCTGCGGCTCGGATAGTGCTCAACTCGGTGTTCCTGCATGAATGTGTCGACGCCGGTCTCACCTCAGCCATTGTGCATCCCAGCCGGATCGTGCCGATGGCACGGATCCCCGACGAGCAGCGCCAGGTGGCCCTCGACATGATTTATGACCGGCGCACCACCGACTACGATCCACTCGCTCGCTTTCTGGAACTTTTCGAAGGGGTGACCACCGCCAATGCGCGCGAAGAGCGGGCAGCTGAGCTGGCCGGGCTGCCGCTCGGGGAGCGGTTGCAGCGCCGGATCGTGGATGCCGAGGACAAGGGCCTGATCGCGGACCTTGATGAGGCCTTGCGCACCAA
>JBKEBU010000134.1:0-21067 GCA_047973325.1 Propioniciclava sp.
AGATGAACCGCAACCCCAGATCTGGTGGGTGTACTGGATGTCGATCGCCAGATGTGGGGGAAGCGGTTCGCCCGATCCGGTGCGCCGCAGCCAGGGCATGATTGATCAGTGCATCCCTAGCGGGGGAGGTATGCGCCCCGTAGCATCGGGGGCATGGAGATCGATGGCCTGCCACTCCACCCGTTAGTGGTGCACGCTGCCGTCGTGCTGGTGCCCGCCACCATGGTAGGCGCGATCATTACCAGCATGTGGTCGCCGGCCCGTCGTCGCTATGGGAGTCTGCTGCTCGGCGTCGCGCTGGTGACCCTGGTCAGTGTGGTGCTGGCCGTGGTCTCCGGCAATGATCTCTTGGGACGCTTGGCCGCAGCACCGCCGATACTCACCCGCCACCAGCAATTCGGGTCGACCCTGGTCTATCCGATGGTGGCGGTGGTGCTGGGTATCATCCTGCAGCTATGGGCGGACCGGACCCGTGGTCTGGCCCGTCCGCAGGGGAGTGAAGCACTGGGGAGTGAAGCACTGGGGGGCGGCTGGATGCGTCCGGTGGGGATGGGCGTGAGCCTGGTGGGCGCGGCGACCGGATTGGTTATGGTCGTGCTCACCGGACATTCCGGGGCTACCGCGGTCTGGGGGTAGAACCTCCCGCTACTCCGCCGTAGTGGGTACCCCCGACAAGCGCTGGCGAGCATCTTTGGTGGCGAAGTGCTCGGCAACAAAGGACATGAACGGAACCGTCCCGCCCAAGGCAATCAGCAGCAACCGTGACCACGGCCATCGGACCCGCCGCCCCAGATCATAGGCGGTGATGATCAGGATCATGTAAAGCCAGCCGTGGAGGGTGCCAACCCAGACGACCACGCTGCTGATGTCGGCGAGATACTTCAACGGCATGCCCACGCCCACCAAGACGATAAGCAGAATGCCGACGATCCAGGCCATGACGCGATAGCGGATGAGCGCGCCCCGAATCCCGGGCACGTCGGCGGGCTGAATCGGCGATGTGTCCAGGGAGATGCTCACGAGGTGGGCGTCCTTTCGCTGGTCGGCTCGCGGGATACTTCATGGCGGGTGGATGTTTCGCGTCGGGCTTGATCGGCTCGTCCGACGCCGATGGCGATCCGGATGGCGATCCCCAGACCCACGGCTGCGAAAACCCACCATTGCAGAGCGTAGCCGCTGTTCTGGAATGAGCCCTGACCCTCGGGAAGATCGACCTGCGCCGCGGTGAGCCCGTGTGCTGATGCGTCGGCAGACTCCAAGGTGACGAATCCTGGAACCAACTGCTGCGGCCATTTCTGGGCCAGGAGCGGCATCCGTACCGAACCCAGTTCGCCAGGTTCGGTACCGGCGACATCGCCCTCACCGGGCAGCAGCAGGCCGGTCTGGGTCACCGACCCCGCGGGCGGTGGTGGCACCTGAGTGCGGGAAGTTGCCACCCCACGCACCACCGGGAGCACCCGGCCATCCTCCAGCTGGAGCGCGGTGAGCACCCGGACGCCCGCATCGGCTGGCAAGAGCACCTCCTGTTCCGGAAGGTAGACCCCGGAGATGATCATCTGCTTGCCGTACGCGTCGCCATCGATCCCGTCCGGAGTGAGCACGGTGGTGAACCCGACGGGTGGTTGTTCGGCCCGCTCTGCAATTCCGCGATTCCCCGACTCGACGAAGACCTGCAGTTGCCAGAGCCCGAGCCACACCATGACCAGCGCTGCAACCGTACCGACGGCCAGGATGAGGACTTGCTTGACAAGCGTGGGCATAGCAATCACGAGTCTACCGAGGCTTCGGCTCTGTTCGGCGGGTCTGGGCCTGGCGTGGTGGGTCAGGCAATCGACTGCTGGGTCATGATCGCGGCGCTGACAGTGAAATAATCTGCGTGATGGGAACCCCGGGGGTCGCTAGTAGCTTGTCGCAGCCAGGGCTCATCTGGGGTTGCGAATACAAAAGATCAGCTTCGACAGGCTACTAGGGATGCGTCGATCCAGCTACGTTGCGGCCAGTTCGTCGGCGACCACGAGCCCGAGGCGTCGGGTCCCTTCGAGGACTCGTTCAGCCGTGGGGAAGCAGTAGGACACCCGCATATTGCGAGCGCCCTGCCCGTCGGCATAGAAGGCGGCTCCTGGGACATAGGCGACCTGGCCCTCGATCGCCCGGGACAACATGGTTTGTGCGTCCAGACCCTCCGGCAAGGTAACCCACACGAAGAAGCCGCCGGTGGGCTGGGTCCAGGTGGTCCCGGCGGGCATGTGCTCGCCCAGGCCCGCCAGCATTGAGTCCCGGCGTCCCAGGTACATGGCACAGAACTCCCGGATCTGGCCCCGCCAATCGAACTCCTCCAGATAGCGCGTGATGGCGAACTGGCTGAAGACCGGGGGAGACAGGACGGCGGCCTCCTGGGCGATCACCAGCTTCTCCCGGACGGTCGCCGGAGCCAGCACCCAGCCCACGCGGAAGCCCGGGGCGAAGGTCTTGCTGAACGAGCCCAGGTAGATGACGTGGTCGTCCAGCGAACGGAGGGCAGGCAGAGGCTCCCCGTCGAAAGCCAGCAGCCCATAGGGGTTGTCCTCGACCAGGATCAGCCCCAGGTCATGAACGACCGCCAGCAACTCTTGGCGGCGGGCTTCGGTTTGGGTGATCCCGGTGGGGTTGTTGTAGTTAGGGATGGTGTAGCAGAATTTCACCTGCTTGCCCGCGGCCCGCTGCTCTAGGGTCGCTTCGCGGAGGGCCGCTGGGATCAGCCCCGCATCGTCGACCGGGACGTGATGGGTTTCCACCTGATAGGCGTTAAAAGTGCCCAAGGCACCGACATAGCTGGGCGCCTCGGCCATCACCACATCACCAGGATCGCAAAATACCCGCGTGATCAGATCGAGCGCCTGCTGGGATCCACAGGTGATCACCACATCATCGGGATCGGCAGTGATGCCCTCTTCGGCCATCACCTCGACTATCTTCTCACGCATGAAGAGCTCGCCCTGACCGGAGCCGTACTGCATCGCCTGGATGCCCTTGGTTTGAATGAGATCGTCGAAGGACGCGCCCAGAGATTTCAGCGGGAGATCATTTATGTTGGGCATCCCCCCGGCCAGGGAGACGACTTCGGGACGATTGGCTACTGAAAACAGGGCCCGGACTGCCGATACCGTCATGCTGCCGGCGCGTGCGGCGAACTGCCCGGTGAACGGATCGAGCGGAGCGGTCGGCGCAGTTCGTGCAGGGATCGTCATCAACCAAGTCTCGCATTCGGGGAGGAAATCCTCCAAAGTGGGGGTATGCGACGGGTGAGTCCTCTCGATTCAGGTGAGTTGGGTGAGCTCGTCTGTCCGGGCTGTGGCCGGACACCTGGGGCGGCCACGTTCGGGCTGCAGACGGTGCGGGATGGGCGGACTATAGGCATGCTCGGTGCCATGGATGCCGAGGCGGCCGGTGGCTTCTATCCGCGGGCCAGCATCGTGATCACCCAACTCTGGGTGCGCCCCGAAGATCGGGGTGAATTGGTGGGCACCCAACTTGTTCAGCGGCTCGCCGCCCAGGTTGCCCGACACCGGATCCGATGCATTGTTGCTCATGGCACCTATGCCGCTGCCACCTGCCAGCAGCTGCCGGCCGAGTGGCTGGAACAACGGGGTTTCGTGGCGGCGCAGGCGCGGGGGCAGTGGCGGCTGGACCTGCGGCGTACGGTGTGGGTCCCGCACGCCGTGCGGGTCACGCTGCAGGCGGGGTTACGGGCTCTACACCCCGAGCGGCCGGCGCCAGCCAGTCGAGACTTTCGGTAGGGAACCGCTGATCAATCATCCCCTGACTGTGGCGCACCGGATCGGGCGAACCGCGTCCCCAGATCTGGCGACGGACGTCCAGTACACCCACCAGATCTGGCGTTGCGGTTCCTCCTGCCGGCACGTCCTCGCACAGAGCAGCATTGATCAGCGCTTGCTCAGCGGTTCCCGATGGGTAGGTAGTCCCGGTGGGTCTCGCCGATGTATACCTGGCGAGGCCGCCCGATCTTGGTGGCCGGATCGGCAACCATCTCGCGCCACTGTGCGATCCACCCCGGCAGCCGACCCAAGGCGAACAGAACCGTGAACATGTCCGAGGGGAAGCCCAGTGCCCGGTAGATCAGACCGGTGTAGAAGTCCACATTCGGGTAGAGCTTGCGTTCGCCGAAGTAGTCGTCGTTCAACGCAGCCTCTTCGAGCTCCAGGGCAATGGTGAGCAGCTGGTCTGAGCCCCCCCGGGAGGTGAGGATTGTGTCGGCGTGTGCCTTGATTATGGCTGCGCGCGGGTCGTAGTTCTTGTAGATCCGGTGGCCGAATCCCATCAGCCGGGTGGTGTCGGACTTGTCCTTCACC
The DNA here is from genome assembly GCA_047973325.1 of Propioniciclava sp. Classification (GTDB taxonomy): domain Bacteria; phylum Actinomycetota; class Actinomycetes; order Propionibacteriales; family Propionibacteriaceae; genus Propioniciclava. The sequence continues at coordinate 4,350 of JBKEBU010000134.1, forward strand.
CGAGAGACATAGTCCTTGACGCTGAGGCCCTGGTCCCGGATTGATTCGAGCATTTCCACCACGGCCTGGTTGGCCCCGCCGTGCAGCGGGCCAGAGAGGGCATGGACGCCAGCAGAAATCGAGGCGTAGAGGTTGGCCTGGGAGCTGCCGACCAGGCGGACGGTGGATGTGGAGCAGTTCTGCTCGTGATCGGCATGCAGGATCAGCAGCACGTCAAGTGCCCGGGTGACCTCATCGTCGAGCTGATAGGGCTCAGCGACGCTGCCGAAGGACATCCGCAGGAAGTTCTCGATGTAGGAGAGGTCGTAGTCAGGCCATAGGGTGGGCATGCCGAGGCTGTTCTTGAACGAGTAGGCAGCCAGGGTGGGGACCTGGGCCAGCAGTCGGTAGGTGGCGGCATCGATCTGATCGGGCTCGAAGCCGACGGTTTCTGGCGAAAAGGTGGAGAGCGCGGTGATGGCTGCCGACAGGACCGGCATCGGATGTGATTTGCGCGGGAATATGCGGAAGAGCTCCCGCAGCCGCTCGTCGATCACCAGGTCGTGGCTCACGTTCTGGGTGAACTCGGCCAGTTGGCTCGTGGTGGGGAGTTCACCGTGGAGTACCAGATAGGAGGTTTCCAGGAAGGTGGACTTTTCCGCGAGCTGTTCTATCGGGTAGCCGCGATACTGCAGGACGCCGGCGTCGCCGTCGATGTAGGTGATCGCGGACCGGCACGCGGCGGTATTGGCGAAGCCGCTGTCGTAGGTGGTGTCACCGGTGGCGGCCAGCAGGGAACTGATGTCGTACCCATTGTTTCCCTGGGTAGCAGGCACGCGGGGCAGTTCGAGGGAGGCCTCGGGGGCAGAGAACGTCGCAGGGTTCGGCACTACACAACTCCTCGGATCAGCGGTGGGGGGTTGGATGCATGGGCTGACACCCTACCCCGTGCCGCAGTGTGAGAGTCTGCCATTCCGGTGTGGTACCCGGGTAGGGTATCTCTATTCCAGTTCTCGACCGGGAGGAAATCATGACCCAGCTCAGCGATGTCAGTGGTACCTATGTTCTCGATCCAGCTCACACCGAGATCAGCTTTGTCTCCAGGCATGCCATGGTGGCCAAAGTCCGGGGCAGCTTCAGTGAGTTCAGCGGAACCGCCACCATCGACGGAGCCAATCCTGCGAACTCCACCCTCTCGGTGGAGGTTCAGGCGGCGAGCGTCACCACGCGCAGCCCAGATCGGGATGGCCATCTGCAAAGCCCCGACTTCTTCGACGTGGCCACCTTTCCCACGATAACCTTCACCGGAACCGGATTCGCCGTCAACGGCGATATCGCTGAGGTGACCGGGGATCTGACAATCAAGGATGTGACCCAGTCGATAACCATCCCCTTCGAGTTCCAGGGTGGCGCCACCGACCCGTTTGGCAATGAACGGATTGGCTTCGAGGGCCGGGTGACCGTCAACCGGACCGATTTCGGACTGACCTGGAACGCCGCCCTGGAGACAGGTGGTTTCCTCGTGGGTGACAAGGTGGTTCTCGAGTTTGAGGTGTCCGCCATCAAACAGGCCTAGGCACGGATCCAGGCTAAGCAAAGCCCGGATCGGCACCAAGAACCATCACGGAGTTCGTGATCGGGATAGCAGCCGCTTCAATGACAGCCGCTGACCGTAGGCAACGGATCCTTCTCGGAAGAGGCGGATGCCGGTTCTGAGCGCCACCAGAGCAGTCGCCGTCACCAGCGCGAAGGCCAAGGCGCCCTGCCAGAATGGTAGGGCGCCGACAGCCAGTCGGCCTAACGCCGTCACCGGAGCTGTTATCGGAAACAGGGTGAGACCTACCGAGAGTGGGGCATCGGGCGTTTGCAGGACCAGCGGCAGGATGTAGATCGGCACCATGGCGCCGATGATCAGTGCGGCAAAGGCACCGCCGGCATCTTGAGCGGTCGGCATAATCGAGCCAATGGCCACCAGCAGGCCAATAATGAGCAAGAATCCGGCGAACGCCAGGGCGGCAGCAGCCAGGAGGGTTGCCGGATCGATGACCAGGCGGAACTCGCTGGTGACCGTTCCGACAACCGCGCTCTCCTGGGGGAGCAGTGCCCAGGCTAGGACGGGCGTCATCAGCAGGATGCCTTGAATGATGCCCAGAATGACCACCCCGATAACCTTCCCTGCCACCAGGGCTGCCGGGTCAATGGTGGTCAGGATCATCTCGCTGACCCGATTCTCCTTCTCCTCGGTGGCGATGTTCAGCATTTGCTGGCCGAGCAAGACAAGTGCCATGAAGAGCAACACCAGGAACATTCCCGGCACCACGGCCGCGCCCCAGCCCTGGCTGAGGCCACCCTCAGCCCACAACTCGGTGGTGATCGGTACCCCACTGAGGGCGTCGATCAACGGGGCATTGTCAATCCGTGCGGAGGCGGAATCGAACAAGAGCTGCCGGGCCACTGAGTTCCACCGGGTCGAATCCAGCAGGCCGATATCCCGTCCGATGACCTCGATCCCAGCGCTCAGGTCTGCGGGGATGGAGATGAACAGGTCGGCGCGGCCCTCCCGCACCGCTTGGGCAGCGGCATCCGGGTCAGCTGTGGGGGTCCCGCCCAGCCGAGTGGCCACCTCCGGGACGATGATGCCGGAGGCATCTGCATAGACGAAGGATGTGGGTTCAGCATCGTTCGCACTGGCCGCCGCGATGGCGGAGGTGTTGCTCAAGAAACTCAGGGCAATAGCAGCTATCAGGAACAAGGGGACCGCGAGGGTAGCGGCCCAGAAGGTTGGCTTGCGTAGGGTGCGCTGGACCTCGAACGCGATGACGGTTCCTACATTGTGCGGGTTCATCCGATGGCCTTCTCAGCCGGAGTTTCGCCGTAGATCTTGAGGAACACCTGTTCCATGCTCATCCGGCGAGAGTCGAAGCTGCGCACCTCGACCCCGGAGTCGAGGAGCGTGCGCAGCACCTGCTGTGGCTCCGTCTCTGCACCCAGGATCAGCTCGGCGTAGTTGCGTTCCTGAGTTCCCACCGACCACAGTGATGATGCTGGGAGCTGGCCGGCGTAGCGAATCTGGACGGTGTGCCCGCCGTAGGCATCCTGCACCTCGGGGACAGTCCCGTAGGCTTCAACCCGCCCATCCTTGAGCAGTAACACCCGGTCACACAGGCGTTCGACCTCGTCCATCTGATGGGTGATGAAGATGACGGTGGCGCCCGCCTGACGATGCTCTTCGACGAGGTCCAACAGCAGCCGCCGATTGATAGGATCAAGACCCTTGGTGGGTTCGTCGAGAATGAGCAGGTTGGGGCGATGCATGATGGTCACCCCCAACTGGACCTTTTGTTGCTGACCTCCGGACAATTTGTGCAGACGGGTCCGGGCCAGATCCGCCAAACCGACCCGATCCAGGTAGGCGGCCGACCAGGTGGCCGCCGCCACCCGATCCAACCCCTTGAGACGACCGAAGTAAATCATGACGTCGAGCACGCATTCCTTGCGATAAAGACCGCGTTCCTCAGGGAGGTATCCCAGGCGAGGCCCCCGTCGAGGATCGAACGGTTGGCCATCTATCAGGAGCGTTCCCCGGGTGGGCGGGTAGATACCAAGCAGTGCTCGAACCGTGGTGGTCTTGCCTGAGCCGTTGGCCCCGAGCAACCCGAAGGTCTCCCCGGATTCGACAGTGAAGCCGATGTCGTCAACGGCAGTTCGACCACCGAATTGCATAGTGAAGTCCGAAACTGCGACGACGGGGGTTGTCATGGACACCATCGAAGCACAAAACCCCAGCATTCGGATCGTGGACATCCCCGCCTAGCGGTAGTCATCCGCAGCGGTATCGCTACGCTACAAGGCGTCGAAAGGTGGCCGAACCATGCCCTTGTTCTCTGGTGTCCAGATGGCGCCCCCGGATGCGATCTTGGGGCTCACCGAACAGTTCCGTGCTGACCCCAACCCGCAGAAGGTGAACCTAGGCGTAGGGGTGTACTACGACGCCGATGGTCAGTTGCCGCTGCTGCGGTGTGTCCGCGTGGCCCAAGATCGGCTCGCCGCGGAGGCCACGCCCAAGGGCTATCTGCCGATCGATGGACTGCCGGCCTATGTCCGCGATGTGCAGGAGCTCGTCTTCGGTGCCGGTGCCGATGTCCTGGGTGCGGATCGGGTGGTCACCACCCAGGCACTGGGCGGCACCGGGGCGTTGAAGGTGGGGGCCGACCTGTTGCGGCAGGTGAATCCGCAGGCGACTGTCCTGATCTCCGCGCCGAGCTGGGAGAATCATCGGGCGCTGTTTACCCGCGCCGGTTTCACCGTCGATACGTACCGGTACTACGACCCGGCTACCAAGGGTGTGGATGTGGAGGGCATGCTCGCCGATCTCGGTGCGGCAGCACCGGGCACCATCGTGGTGCTTCATGCCTGCTGTCATAACCCGACCGGCTACGACCTCCAGCCAGGAGAGTGGGAACGGGTCATCCAGGTGGTGAACGAGCGCCAGCTCACCGCCTTCCTCGACCTGGCGTATCAGGGTTTTAGCGCTGGGATCGAGGAAGATGCGGCTGTGGTGCGTCGATTCGCGGCCCAGGTGCCCTCCTTTTTGGTGTCGAGCTCCTTCAGCAAGAACTTCTCGCTCTACGGCGAGCGGACCGGCGCCTTGTCATTGGTGTGCACCGACGCCGACGAGGCCGCCCGGGTCCGCTCGCAGCTGAAGATAGTCATCCGCACCAACTACTCCAATCCGACAATCACCGGCGCCTCACTGGTGACCACCGTCTTGGGGGATGCGGAGTTGCGCGATCAATGGGTGCAAGAGCTAGCCGACATGCGCGATCGGATAAAGACTATGCGAGCCCGGTTGGTGCGCGGCCTGGCCGACGCGGGGGTCACGGCGACGATGGACTATCTGACCACCCAGGTGGGCATGTTCAGCTTCTCCGGCCTCACCAAGGATCATATGGTGCGGTTGCGTTCGGAGTTCGGGGTGTACGGCACCGACACTGGTCGGCTCAATATGGCAGCGCTCAATGAGGGCAATGTGGATTACGTGAGCAGCAGCATCGCAGGGGTGCTGCGGTAGTTCTCCCTAGGATGACGTGCCGTTAGGGTACTTGACCCGATAGGCCGCCAGCACTATCTCGGTCACCTGCTGCGGGGAGAATATGCTGGTGTTGAGGACGATGTCGAAATTGTCGCTAGCAGTCGGATCCCACCGGTAGAGGCGTCGCGCCAAGTCGGTGCGGACCCGATCCTCCCGCTCTTGGCGGCGCTGCGCCCGCTCCGGAGTGATGCCGGCGCTGGTGGCGGCTCGGGCGATTCGGTCGGCCACCGGAGCTACCAGTTTCAGATGGAGTGCCCGCGGTTCCTCGGCGAGCACGATGGTGGCGTTGCGCCCTAAGACCACGGCTCCGTCGGTGACCAGTTCCTGGAGTCGGGAAGCGCCCTCCTCGGCGATTTCATGGTCGGTGCGGATTTCCAGGGCCCAGGTGACATCACCTTCCATGCTAGGCATCGGGGTGAACGAGCTGAGGAATCGCTCGAAGAAGTTCTCTTCGACGGCCTCCCGTTCGGCAGCGGCCTCGAAGGTTTCCGAACTGACCGCCCGATCTACGAAGGGGACTCCCAAGGCCTGGGCGAGCAACGGGCCGATGGCTTCCGCGCCCGCACCGTACTCCTCATGGAGGGTGACAATGATCCGGCCCGTGGTGTGCTCATCCATGCCGTCAGCTCCTGGTCCAACGCGTTGAGACACCTGTTTTACACCACTGAGCAGGGCTTGGGGGAGGATCATCACCGAAACCTCAATCCGATGATCAATTCCAAGGGCTGCGCTGACCAATGCTGTCCTGTGCGAGGACGTGCCGTTTGTCCGGTGTGGTGTGGTGCCAGAACGCGGCGACGAAAGCGAGGATGCGTGGCGCAGTACTCCCAAGCCTCGTGAAGAACGGCACCATGCGCCTCACCGACCTGCAGCGTGGGCACACACCGCTGCGGCAGAGTTCGAGGCTGGCTCCTCAGCGCTGGACTAAACCGAGATACTCCTCCAGGGTGAGGGTGGAGTTGGGCCCGAAGTCGGCAGCGATCTCGGGGCCGACCCAGCGTAGGTGCCACGATTCATGGGCGACACCGGTGATCGCGGTCTTGCCCTGGGGGTAGCGGATGATGAAGCCGAACTCATGGGCCCGGCTGGCCAACCACTGCGCCTCGTGGGTCGCGGTGAAGGCCGCGCCCCGATTGACCCCATCCCAGGCGTCCACGGCGAGTCCGGTTTGGTGTTCCGAAGCCCCGGGCTCGGCAAAGTACCGGCGCGCCACGGCGTCGTCATAGGTTCTCAGTGCCCGCTCGAAGCTGATCTTTTGGGCGGCGAAAGAGCGATAGCCGCTGCGAATCTTCAGGATGCGCCCGTCCTCCGCGGCCGCTTGGGCCATCCGGCCGAACGCCTGCCGAGCTTCGGGGTGGATTCCGTGAGGTTCGGTGGACCACGAGGGCACATGCGTTGCCGAGATCCGATGATCTTTGCTCACCACGACCGTGCCTGAGACCGCAAAAGGAGCGTCCAGCTCGGCGCCGGTACGTCGATCCTCGGCCACCAGGTGTGTGGCAGCCAAGGTCGGGGTAGCGCGGGGGTCTCCCGCCGGCCGGATCGGGGTGGCGGCGGGGGTGGCTGATCCGGTTGCTGGAGGTTCGGGCACGGGATCGGCCGCCTGGGGGGTTGCGGCTCCGGTGGCGGTGCACCCGGTGGTGGCCAGTGCTACAACACAGCAGACCCACCACCGCCTGGATATCGGCAGGCGCCGGGCGCGTGGGGGGGTCATGACTAACCACGGTACAAGCTGGAATGGGTGGTCGGGAGCACACGCGCGGGTGACTTGTCTCGGCCACCCCTCTCGTCTCGGCCAACCCTCTCCTAGTGAGGCTTCGCCTCTGACCGCCTGGCGGGATTGGCCCGGTCCGCCCGCTAAATTGGTGGGCTTCAGAGGGTGGAAGGGTGTTGCTTATGTTCTCTAAGGTGCTGGTCGCCAATCGTGGTGAAATCGCCGTGCGTGCCTTCCGGGCCGCCACTGAGTTGGGGGCTGCCACCGTGGCCGTATTCCCGCACGAGGATCGGCTATCGGAGTACCGGCTCAAGGCCGACGAGAGCTACGAGATCGGGGAGCACGGCCACCCCGTGCGCGCCTACCTGGACGTGGAGAACATCGTCGCAGCCGCGCGCTCGGCGCAGGCCGAGGCGGTCTACCCGGGCTATGGGTTCCTGAGCGAGAATCCCGAGCTGGCGCGCCGCTGTGCCGAGGAGGGCATCACCTTCGTGGGTCCGCCCCAGCAGGTCCTGGAACTGACCGGTAATAAGGCGCGCGCGATCGAGGCCGCCCGCGAGGCCGGACTGCCGGTGTTGCGTGGCTCCGACCCGTCCACTGACGTAGCCGCGCTGCTGGCTGCCGCCGAAGAGATCGGGTTCCCCGTATTCGTCAAGGCTGTGAGTGGTGGCGGTGGCCGGGGGATGCGGCGTGTGGACGATGCCGAGGCGCTGAGGCCTGCGGTCGAGGAGGCGATGCGGGAGGCCGATGCGGCCTTCGGGGACCCGCATGTATACCTGGAGGAGGCCGTTGACCGGCCTCGCCACATTGAGGTCCAGCTGCTCGCCGACGCGACCGGCGAGATCATCCATTTGTATGAGCGAGACTGCTCTATGCAGCGCCGACATCAGAAGGTGATCGAGTTGGCCCCGGCACCCAACCTCGATCCCGCCTTGCGGGATCGGATCTGTGCCGACGCGGTGACCTTCGGTAGGCATATCGGCTACGTCAATGCCGGCACGGTGGAGTTCCTGCTCGGACAGGACGGTCGCTATGTCTTCATTGAGATGAATCCCCGGATCCAGGTGGAGCACACCGTTACCGAAGAGGTGACGGCCACCGACTTGGTGAGTGCCCAGCTGCGGAGCGCGGCCGGGGAGACCTTGGCTGACCTCGGCCTTTCGCAGGATTCCATCCAGGTGCGGGGGGCTGCCCTCCAATGCCGGGTGACCACGGAGGATCCCGCCAATGGGTTCCGTCCCGATACCGGGACGGTCAGCGTGTACCGGACCCCGGGCGGCGCCGGGGTACGTCTGGACGGTGGGGTGGTTTTTGCTGGAGCGGAGATCGGCGCTCACTTCGACTCGATGATGGTCAAACTCACCTGCCGCGGGCGGGACTTTGAGACGGCGGCCCGGCGTACGCAACGGGCGTTGCGTGAGTTCCGGATCCGCGGGGTGAGTACGAATATTGGCTTTCTGCAGGCGGTGCTGGGCGATCCGGACTTCCTCGCCGGACGAGTGACCACATCCTTCATTGATGAGCGGCCCGATCTGCTGCGCCCGCAGGAATCTGCTGATCGAGGAACCCGCCTGTTGCAGTACCTGGCCGAACGGACTGTCAATCCGGTGCATGGGTCACCCCGGACTCCGATAGTGGCCCGGGACAAATTGCCGGCCATCGATCTGGATCAGGCTCCGCCCTTCGGTTCACGGGACCTACTGCTCAAGCTCGGTCCAGCCAGGTTCGCGCAATCTCTGCGGGAGCAGAATGACGTCGGGGTGACCGACACCACCTTCCGGGATGCTCATCAGAGCCTGCTAGCCACCCGGGTGCGGACCCGGGACCTGCTGCACGCAGCCCCCTACGTCGCCCGGATGCTCCCGCAGTTGTTCTCGGTGGAGGCCTGGGGTGGCGCCACCTACGACGTGGCCCTGCGCTTCCTCAAGGAGGATCCTTGGGAGCGACTGGCGGCGTTGCACGAGCAGTTGCCCAACCTGCCCATCCAGATGTTGCTGCGTGGCCGGAACACCGTCGGGTACACCCCGTATCCACTCGCGGTGACCCATGCTTTCGTAGCCGAGGCGGCTCGGACCGGTGTGGACATCTTCCGGATCTTCGATTCTCTCAACAATGTGGATCAGATGCGTCCCGCCATCGCAGCCGTGCTGGAGACCGATACTGCGGTGGCCGAGGCGGCGCTGTGTTACACCGGCTCGATGACCTCCCCCGAGGAGACGCTGTACACCCTGGATTATTACCTCCGGCTTGCCGAGGAACTGGTTGAGGCGGGGGCGCATATCCTCGCGATCAAGGACATGGCTGGACTGCTCCGGGCGCCAGCAGCCGCCCAGCTGGTGCGGGCGCTGCGGAGCAACTTCGATCTGCCGGTCCACCTGCATACCCATGACACCGCCGGCGGACAGCTGGGCACCCTGCTGGCGGCCATCGATGCCGGGGTGGATGCCGTAGACGTGGCGGCTGCGCCCTGGGCGGGCACCACCTCCCAGGTATCGATGTCGGCGCTGATCGCGGCTACGGATGACTCGGATAGGGCCACCGGCCTGGATCTGGGGGCGGCGACCGAACTGGAGCCCTACTTCGAGGCGGTTCGGTTGCTCTACGGGCCGTTTGAATCGGGTTTGCCCGGCCCGACCGGCCGGGTCTACCACCACGAGATTCCCGGCGGACAGCTGTCGAATCTGCGCCAGCAGGCGATGGCATTGGGCCTGGGGGAGCGGTTCGAGGACATCGAGAACATGTATGCCGCCGCGAACGCCATGCTCGGCAACATAGTCAAGGTGACCCCGTCGTCGAAGGTTGTCGGCGATCTGGCACTGGCGCTGGTCGGTCAGAACATCGATCCGGTCGCCTTCGAGGCCGATCCTCAGAAGTTCGATATCCCGGATTCGGTGATCGGCTTCCTTAATGGCGATCTGGGTGACCCTCCTGGCGGCTGGCCGGAGCCCTTCCGGAGCAAGGCCCTCGAAGGTCGCCGTACCCGACCCGTCGAGACCGAGCTCAGCGAGGCAGATGCGCAGGCCTTGGTGGACAACCCCCGGTCCACGCTCAATCGGCTGCTCTTTCCCGGACCGACCCAGGACTACCTGGACGCGAAGGCTACCTATTCTGATCTGTCGGTGCTCACCACCCGCCAGTTCCTGCACGGGTTGGAGCCCGGAGTGGAGCATGTGGTGCCCCTGGAGCGGGGTAAGACCCTGTTGATGAGGCTCACTGCTATCGGTGAGGCTGATGAACGCGGGATGCGCCCGGTGCTGGCAACGGTGAACGGTCAGCTGCGGCAGGTCGAGGTCCGGGACGAATCTGTGCAGAGCAAAGTGGTGACCGCCGAGCGAGCCAATCCGGCCGTGGAGGGTGAAGTGGCGGCGCCGTTCTCCGGGGTGGTGACCCTGACGGTGGCGGCGGGCCAGGAGGTGGCCGTGGGTGATCAGGTGGCCAGCATCGAGGCGATGAAGATGGAGGCCGCGATCACCGCCCCGGTGGCCGGCACCGTGCAGCGGGTAGCGCTGCAGCAGTCCCAGGCTGTTGAGGGTGGCGATCTGCTCCTGGTTATCTCCTGAGGTGATGGCCGCTCAGGGGCGGCGGTAGACCGAGGTCGCGGTGAGCACCACCACCAGTGCGGCTGCGATCGACAGTGCCATCACGGTGGACATGGCCACAGCGGTGCCGCCGAGAACGCCAACCAGGGGGCTGATCACCGCTGGCAACAGCGCGCCCAAAGCACCCAGGACCGCGGCGGCCGCACCAGCCCGATCGCCATGGCTGCCCAGGGCGAGGGCTACCGCATTGGGTGGGACGAAGTTCTGGAAGGACACCGACGCCACCAGGAGCACCAGGAACCCGATGGTGCCGCCGAAACCGGTGAGGGCAGCGGCCAGCATGAGCAGGATGGTCAGCAGTTGCAGTGGCAGCGCGATCCCGATGATCCGCGATGGAGATAATTTGTGCACGATGGCGGCATTGACCTGAGCCATCCCGACCAGCGCGACCCCGCCGATGGCGAAGAACAGCGAGAACTGGCCAGCGCTGAGCCCGAGTTCGGTCTGCAGCACGAACGGCGAACCGGACACGTAGGCAATCAGTGCGCCGGTAACCAGGCCCGGGAGCAGAGCGAAGCCGAGGAAGCGACCGTCGGTCAGTAAGATCCGGTAGTTCCCCAAGGCCGTGCGCAACCCGCCAGATGTCCGGGTGGTGCGGGGACGAGATTCCGGCAGGAAACGCCAGGCGGCTAGCAACACCAGCAGCCCCAACCCCGCCAGCACGGCGAACACGGCCCGCCAGTCCCAGACCGATGCGATCATGCCGCCCACGGTCGGGGCGAACAGCGGAGCCACCCCCACCACCAGCAGCAGCCGGGATAGCGCGGCCGCCGCGGTGGGCCCGGTGTAGCGGTCTCGGATGAACGCCTGGGCACAGACGCCGAGAGCGGCTGCGCCCACCCCTTGCAGCATCCGAAGGCCGAGGAACACCACGATTCCGGAGCCGAGCAGCACCGCCAGGCTGGCGGCGATGTGGATGCTGGCGCCGATCAAGACCGGCAGCCGACGGCCGACCCGGTCCGACCAGGGACCGACCACCAGCTGGCCCAAGGCGGCGCCGATCATCATGAACGAGATAGTCAGCTGGGCGGTGGCCTCGTTGACCTGCATCTCGGCGGCCACCTGAGGCAGTGACGGTAGGTACATGTCGACCGATACCGCGAAGACAGCCATCATCGCGCCGAGCAGGGTGATCAGGCCGGGTCCGGGGCGTAGGCCCGACGGTCCGGGCCGGTCCCCGGGACGCGGGGTTGTGGTGGCGGAGGAAGGAAATGGGCGCGTGGAGGTATCCACGACGGGAGCAGACATGCAGGATCTCGTTCTGCGCAGGATGCGCGCTGGTAGTGAAGCGGATGGCCCTGAGGGCCGTGACCGTCCGAAAGGCGTGATCGCTGAGAGATTCGAGCGTGCCCCGGAATCGGATGGAACGTTAAAATGCTACTCCTGCCAGGAGCGAGTGGACAAACCGAAGGAGGTCTCGCCGTCGGCCTCGGACAGGCCGGTGGTGCTGGGCGAGGTAGCGGCGATTCGCCCCTATTCTGAGCTCATGGATATCTCCGGGCTGCGCACAGACTATGCCGCCGGTGAACTTGGTGAGGCAGAAGCAACGGACGCTCCGTTAGCGCTCTTTGAGCGGTGGTTTCACCAGGCCAGCGAGGTGCCCGACCTGGAGCCCAATGCCATGACCTTGGCGACCGCAACGGCTACCGGGCGGCCGTCAGCCAGGACGGTGCTGCTCAAGAGTTTCGATGAGGCCGGGCTGGTCTGGTACACCAGCTACGCCTCTCGGAAGGGCCACGAACTCACGGCGAATCCGTATGCGGCGCTGTTGTTCTTCTGGGCTCCCCTGGAACGGCAGGTCCGGGTGGAGGGGGCGGTGAGTCAGATCCCTGCGGCGGAATCGGACGTCTACTATGCTTCCCGGCCGCTGGGCAGCCGCGTAGGTGCCTGGGCGTCGCCGCAGTCGGAGGTTATCGCGAGCCGTCAGGTGCTGGCCGACCTGGCCAGTGCAGCCGCAGTTAAGCATGGGGAGGTTCCCCACCGGCCGCCCTGGTGGGGTGGTTACCGGCTGGTGCCGATGGTGTGGGAGTTTTGGCAGGGGCGCCCCTCTCGGCTGCATGATCGGATCCGGTTCCGATCTGAGGGGGATGGCTGGGTGCGGGAGCGATTGGCCCCCTGAGCTGGGCTGGAGGTGCCGTGTGCGACAAGCTACTAGGTCGGGGGGTCGGCTGATTCGGTGACGTGCAGGACCGGGGCTGGCAGGTCTGCGCCGATCTCGAACTCGAACCGAGATCGATGGCCGAGGTGATAGGCGATGAAGTACTCGATCACCCTGCCGGCGGCGTCCCGGATGATGCTCCGTAACCGGAGCAGGGGGGCTCCGGGTTCCACCGCCATCAGGGCGGCCAGATCAGGGTTGGCGACCACGGCCTCCACCGACCGGATCCCGCGGGTGGCGGGAAAACCTGCCTCGCGGAGTTGGGCGTAGAGGGAGCCCTCGGCAAGCTCGCTGGCGTTGACCATCTGGCCGACATCAACGGGCATCCAGGTCGTTGAGACCACCCAGGGTTCGCCGTCGACGAATCGACGCCGCTTGAGCACGATCACCTCGCTCCCGGGGGCGACTTCGAGTGCGTCGGCGACTTCGGTGCCGGCCGGTTCGGGCGCAAACCGCAGCACATCGCTATGCACTCGCCCGCCCCGCCCCTCGACGTCCTCAAAGAGTCCCGACATCGTGTGGGCGAAGGACTCCTTTGTCTTGGGCCGGGCGACGAAGCTCCCCTTGCCCTTGACCCTGTCGATGACGCCTTCGTGCTCGAGCTCGGCGAGGGCCTGGCGGACCACGGTGCGGGAAACTCCGTATTGGCGGCAGAGCTGATGCTCGCCGGGCAGCAGGTCTCCGGGGGCTAATTGGTGGGTGTCGATGGCGTGCAGGATCACTGCCCGCAGCTGGGCGTACATGGGAGCAGCCGAAGACCTATCAATAGTGTCGGTACTTCCCCGGAGTTGGGATCGATGGCGGCTGCGAGGGCTCATCCGGTCGCCAGTCGCTCGGCAAGGAGGGCATCGACGTCCGCCCGCCACGGCAGGCTGGGGGAGGCGCCGCGCCGGGTGACGGCGAGAGCACCGGCGGCGCTGGCCAGCCGGACGCCCTCGGTGAGATTGTTCCCGGCAGCCAGGGCCGAGCCCAGGTATCCGGCGAAGGCATCGCCGGCGGCGGTGGTGTCCACCGGGGTGACTGGGAAGGGGGCGATCAGTTGGCTGCCAGCCTTCGTGGTGACCAGGGCTCCAGCTTCGGCCAAGGTGATTATCGGTGCTCCGACGCCGCGATCCAGAAACCAGGTGGCCGCTTGCCGTGCTGAGGCCACATCGTGCACCTCGATCCCGGTCAACAGGGTGGCTTCGGTCTCATTGGGGGTGACTATGTCGATATCTGCCCAGAGCTCGTCGGGGAGGGTCGCTGCTGGGGCCGGGTCCAGAATTACCCGCATTCGGTGGGCCCGGGCTGTGCGGACGGAGTGCCGGGTGAGCGCTAGGGGGGTTTCGAGCTGAGTGAGCATCACCGAGCAGGTGTCGGCCAGGGCGCCGAGGGCGGTGTCAACCTGCAAGGCGTTCAGGCTGGCGTTGGCCAGCGGCACCATGACGATGTCGTTCTGGGCGGAGGCATCGACCCGGATGTGGGCGATCCCGGAGGGGCCAGGCACGGTGCGCATCCGACTGATGTCCACCCCGGCTTCAGTGAGTTGCGCGGTGATCATGTCGCCAAAGAGATCCGATCCGATGCACGCCACGAAGCTGACCGGGGCCCCGGCCCGTCCGGCGGCGACCGCCTGGTTGGCGCCCTTGCCGCCGAGCACCATAGAGAAGTCCTTGCCCAGGATGGTCTCGCCGGGAGCCGGGAGCCGCTCGGAGAAGGTTGTCAGATCCACGGTGACGCTGCCGACGACGACGACGCCGCTACGCTGCCTTGGGTTCATCAGGTTCATCTCCGTCGACGCTGGGGGTGGGTGTCACGACAGGATAGAGGCACGGTCGGGTGGGTGCCCGACCGTGCCCGGGGATTGTCAGTGCAGGCTGATGGTTTGTACGGCCCGGATCGCATCCCGAATGTACCGGTTGGCATGGTTAGCGAGATCTTCGGAGTCCTCCCACAGGTTCCGCCAGATTCCCAGGGTGTTGCTGAGCTGGGCGCTGACCACCGCAGAGCTGAAGGACTCAAAGACCACCGGGCCGTCATAGCCGAGCCTGTCGAGAGCCCGGAAAAAGTTGTGGAAATCAACGCTGCCAGTGCCGAGATAGCCCCGGTGGCTTTCGCCGATGTGGACATAACCCAGGCGAGCATCGGCGTCCAGCACCGGCTGCCACATGTCGGATTCCTCAATGTTCATGTGATAGGTGTCCAGATGCAGCGAGACATTGTCCGAGCCCACGCCGTCGAGAAAGGCCAATCCGGCACGGCCGGTGTTGAAGACATTGGTCTCGTAGCGATTGACAACCTCGAGGGAGAGCCGGATGCCTCGCTCAGCGGCCTTCTCCGACAGCCGGGCGAGGGCCGCTTGGCTATGGGCGATGCCCTTTTCGGTAGCTGGTTGCAGGTACTTCCGCATGGCTGAATAGATGACGCCGCACAGTACCTTCCCGCCCATGGTGGCCACCAGATCCAGACAGGTCTCCAACTCCTGTTCCCCGGCGGCAACGATCGCGGGATCGTCGCTGGAAAGGTCAGTTTCGGCAGTGAGGCCCAGCGATGCGGTGACCTGCAGCCCGGCGTCGTCGAGCATCCGCCGGGCGAGGTTCGCATCAAAAGAACTGGGGTCCATCAGCGGCAACTCGATCAGGTCGAAGCCGGCTTGGGCCGTCCCTTCAATGGATCGCCGAAGTCCCGGCTCATCGAAGACACCGGCGAAGACGAGAGCGTGCGCACCGATCAGCATGGAGTTCCTCCGTCCACCCGCAACCATGCGGGTTGATTGTCTGGTCCGCCCGTCGGTTGGGGGCAGCATCGTGATCAAGATGTTATTACACGTCTAGCGCGAACGACCTTTCGTTGGATACATTCGGGTTTAGATACATTCAGATACAAGTTGCGCACAACAGGCGTGCAGCCACCAGGAGAGCATCGATCGTGACCGTGGACGGCGCGCTGGACGTGAAGCTGACCTTCGACGAAGCAGGTGACGAGTGGCAGAACCAATCCTCAGGATGGAGGGGATCAGCAAGGGGTTCCCGGGTGTTCAGGCGTTGCAGGATGTGAGTTTGGAGGTGCACGCGGGCGAGGTGCTCGTCCTGGTGGGGGAGAACGGAGCCGGCAAATCGACCCTGATGAAGATCTTGTCCGGGATTTACACCCGGGATACCGGATCGATAACGTTCGACGGGAAGCCAGCGGAATTGACTAGCCCTCGGCAGGCTCAGGAGTTGGGCATTTCGATAATCCATCAAGAGATGAACCTCATGGATGACCTGACCGTGGCACAGAACATTTTCGTGGGTCGGGAGCCACACCTGGGTGGAATCTTGACCGATGCGAAGCTGAATCGGGACGCGGATGAGCTGTTGCAGAAGTTGCACATCGATCTGGATCCGCGTCAGCGGGTGGGGGAGCTGACCGTCGGTAGCCAGCAGATGGTGGAGATTGCCAAGGCGCTGTCGTTCAATGCGCGGGTGTTGATCATGGACGAACCGACCTCGGCGCTCACCGACACTGAGGTTGAGGTGTTGTTCGATCAGATCGAGCGGCTCACCGCGGCTGGGACCGGGATCGTCTATATCTCGCACCGCATGGATGAGCTACGGCGGTTGGCCGATCGGGTGACTGTGCTCCGCGACGGGCAGGGGATCGGCTCGCTGACCAAGGACCAGATCACCATTCCGACGGTGATTGAGATGATGGTGGGGCGGCAGATTGATGAGAATGTCCGCCCGGTCGTGCGTGATTTCAGCGGTCAGCCGGTGGTGCTGGAGGTGAAGGGGTTATCGACGAAGGCGCTGCTGGAGGATGTTGGCTTTGAGCTGCACGCGGGCGAGATTTTGGGTTTCGCCGGGTTGATGGGTGCCGGGCGTACCGAGACCGCGCGCGCAATCATCGGTGCGGACCCACGTGATGGGGGTCAGATAACGGTGGCCGGGCGGCCAGTAGATATTCACACGCCGACTGACGCGGTCAAGCTGGGCATCGGCTATCTGAGTGAGGATCGCAAGGCGCTCGGGCTGATGCTGGAGCAGGACGTGACGTTTAACACACTGCTGGCGTCTCTGGACAAGTACTCCTCTGCGATCGGGTGGGTGCAGGAGGGAGAGACCCGTAGTCATACCAGTGACTTTGTGACCTCGCTGCGGATCAAGACGCCGTCGGTGAACCAGCTCGTCAAGTACCTCTCCGGCGGCAACCAGC